>NZ_CP023344.1:4386131-4730447 GCF_002310495.1 Nibricoccus aquaticus
AGAGCAAAGGATGCGTCAGTAGGACTCCCAGTTATTGCTGTGATGGCAGGATGGGAAAAAGCGATTTTGTACAAATGGGAACGCTCAAGATCACGACTTGGATCACGCCATTTCGAAAACGCCAAAAATGCCAATAAAAGTCCGGACACAAAAACCGGAACGAAAACTATTTCCTTCCATTTAAGGCCACGCTCAGGAGCGTCCGGCATCTCGTACTTGGCTATCGTGCTCATGAATTAGCGCGTGGGGTTGGTCACAGCCCGTGATCCGTTTTCTTATGCTGCACGTACAGCGCCGTCGCTTGGGAGCGGCGGTTGACGTCGAGTTTGTCGAAGATGTTCGCGAGGTAGTTTTTGACTGTCTTCTCGCTGAGGTTCATGTCGGCGCCGACTTCCTTGTTGGTTTTTCCTTCGGCGATGAGCGCGAGGACGCGTTTTTCCTGCGGGGAAAGCGAGGTGAGCACGTCGTTGCCGGGGCCGCCGGTCTTCACGAGTTTCATCACGCGTGCGGTGATTGCCGGATCGAGAATCGATTTGCCGGCGGCGACATCGAGCACGGCCTGCACGAGACCGCGGCCGTTGATTTCCTTGAGGAGATAACCGTGTCCGCCGGAGCGGATCGCTTCATCGACGAGGTGATCGTCCACGACGGAGGTCAGGAAGAGGATCTTCGTGTCGGGGAGTTTTTGGAGGATTTTCCGGCACGCATCGAAGCCCATGCCGTCGGGCAGTCGAATATCCATCAACACGACGTCGGGATGAAACTTCACTACAGCATCGACGCCTGCGGCGACCGAGCCCGCTTCGCCGACGATCTGGATCGCGCGTTCGGCGGCGAGGAGGGCGCGCAGGCCCATGCGGACGAGTTCGCTGTCGTCGACGAGCAGGAGTTTGAGGGCGGGCGGGCGTGAAGCACTCATGCGGGAAGGGAGGGCGGAGCGAAGGTGAGGAGAAGACGTGTGCCCTGGCCGGGCGAACTGGAAAACTGGAGTTTGCCGCCGAGGCGTTCGGCGCGGGCGCGCATGTTGCCGAGACCGTGTCCGCCGCCGCTCGAACCGGTGACGGCGAAACCGCGGCCGTTGTCCTGCACGAGGAGGCAGATCTCGCCACCGGCGCGGTGCAGGCGAACGGTGATCTGCGTGGCGGCGCCGTGGCGGAGCGCGTTGCTCACGGCCTCGCGAGTGATCTGGAGGAGGTGGGCGATGGGTTCTTCGCCGAGTGTGGCGGCGGCTTCGTCGTCGATGCGCAGATCGTAAGTCGCGGCGCGGCCGGCATCGAGCGTCTGCGTGAGCGAGCGGACGGCGTCGCCGAAACTCTGCTGGCGCAGACTCTCGGGCGAGAGACCCGCGATGTAGCCGCGCACCTCGCGGATGGTGACGTTGATGGCGGATACGCCGGCTTCGAGCTGGCGCGTGGCCTCGGCGGGATTGGTCGCGAGGAGATTTTTCGCGGCCTCGACCGTGAGGCCGGCGGCGTAGAGCGATTGTATGATGCCGTCGTGCAGATCGTGACCGAGACGGATTTTTTCCTCCAAGGCGCGGTTGAGAAGTGTCTGTTGGAAATGCGCGTCCTCCTCGGCGCGGAGACGTTCGTTGCGCTCGCGTTCGAGTTCGGTGCCCTGGCGCGCGGAGACCTGGGCGAGGTGCGTGAGGCTGCGCATGTCGGCGTGCGTCGAAGAAGCGTCGAGACTGCCGTTGTTGCGCGCGCGGACGGAAAAAACGATGGCCGCGACCAACGCGAGCGTGAGCCCGAGTGCGATGAAGAGCAGCATCATCGCGCTCTGTTGATAGAGCGAAACAAGGTGAAGCACGGCGGGCGGCGTGAAGCGCACGGTCACGCGGGACGCGGCACGGTTTTCGGAAGCGGGGAAATCGTGCGTGAATTCCCAGCGGCTGGATTTGCGTGAGGACACTGAAGCGGCGGCGGAAGCAGAAGCGGGCGATGGCGACGCGGGCGGCTCGGCGTTGACGGTGATCGTCGCGCCCAAGGCTGTGGAGAGTTCGCGGATTTTTTCATCCGACCATGGCGACGATCCGATGTTGGAGAGCGCGATCAGCGAGTCGAATTGGGCTTCTTTGGTGGCGATGGTTTCCGTGCGGACGCGTTCGTGGTGACTGTGCAACCACTGCTGGGCGAACGTCAGCGCTCCGAGAAAGAGGAGCAGCAGGACGAGGGCGAGGCCGAGGAGGCGGGCGAGGCTGTTCATGTATGCGCGGAAGGGGCGGCCGGATCAGGGAGTTTTGTACGACTGCGACGGCGACGGCGGCAAGCATCGCGCTCGTTTGGAGCGGCTTTCATAACATTTCGACTTTTGCCGGGAGGCAGTTTTCTTAGGCCGTTCTGTCCATGAAAAACTTCTACATCACGACCGCGATCGACTATGTGAACGGTTCGCCACACCTGGGCCATGCCTACGAAAAGGTGCTGACGGACGTCATTGCCCGGTACCGGCGGATGATGGGCGACAACGTTTTCTTTCTCACCGGCGTCGACGAGCACGGCCAGAAGGTCCAGCAAAGCGCGAAGGCAAAAGGCGTGCCGCCGCAGCAGTTCTGCGACGAGGTTTCGCAGGAATTCCGCGCGATGTGCGCGAAGCTCGATATCTCGAATACCGACTTCATCCGCACCACGGAAGAGCGGCACAAGAAGGTCGTGCGCCAGTTGCTCCAGCAGCTCTTCGACAAGGGCGAGATCTACAAGGCTGAGTACAAAGGCTTTTATTCCACGCGTCAGGAGCAGTTCTTGCAGGACAAGGACCGCAATCCCGACGGCTCGTGGCCGGAGATTTTCGGTGAAGTCACCGAGATCACCGAGTCGAATTACTTCTTCAAACTGCAGCAGTACCAGAGCTGGCTCATCGAGCATCTGAAGAAGAACGAGAACTTCGTCTTCCCGCGCTACCGCCAGAAGCAGGTGTTGGAGTTTCTCGCCGAGCCGCTCAACGACCTCTGCATCTCGCGTCCGCGCGAGCGTCTGGAGTGGGGCATCACGCTGCCGTTCGACGAGAATTTCGTGACGTACGTCTGGTTCGACGCGCTGGTGAACTACTACACGGCCGTGATAGACAAGCCGGAGTTCTGGCCCGCGGATTTCCATGTGATCGGCAAAGACATCCTCGTGCCGCCGCACGCGGTTTACTGGCCGATCATGCTCAAGGCTTGCGGCATCGAGCCACCGAGGTCGCTGCTCGCGCACGGCTGGTGGTCGATCAACGGCGCCAAGATGTCCAAGAGCACGGGCAATTTCGTCGAGCCGATGGCTTTCGCCGACCAGTACGGCGTCGATGCGCTGCGCTACTTCATGATTCGCGAAATGAGCGTCGGTCAGGACAGCGATTTTTCGCAGACGCAGTTCCTCGCGCGCTATAACGCCGAACTCGCCAACAACCTCGGCAACCTCGTCAACCGCACGCTCAACATGACGAACCGCTTCGCCGGCGGCGTCATCCCCGCGGCAGAAACGCAGGATGAAGTCGAACTGGAGTTGCAGCGTCTGTGGGACAAAACCCGCGACGAAGTCCTCGGGCTCTACGACGGCTTCCAATTCCACATCGCGCTGGAGCGGACGTTCGCGTTCGTCACTGCGACGAATGCGTACATCGAGAAACGCGCACCGTGGAAACTCGGCAAATCGACCGATGCGAAAGATCAGGCACTGCTGAAGACAACGCTCGCCACGATCGCGGAAGCGCTGCGGCTCGCGACCGCGCTGCTGCCCGCCGTGATGCCGTCGACCGCGCAGAAAATTAACGGCGTGCTCGGTTACGAGCCAGGTGCGGTTTGGAAAGATGAACTCACGTGGAGCACACGCCTCACGGGCAAGAAGGTCGCGGAGACGGCGATCCTCTTCCCGCGTCCGGAGAAGCCGGCGGCAGAGAAGAAGTGATCGGAAGTTTATTTGAACCACAGAGACACAGAGGTCGGACCAAGCCTGTCGAACGCGTGAATGGATTTTCTCTGTGTCCTCTGTGCCTCCGTGGTTAAATTGAAATGACGATTCTGCCGCTCAACCCAGCCGAGAATTCTTCGCCCGAGGCGCTGATTGCGTTTCTCGCGCAGTGTCAGCTGGCGGCAAAGCGAGCGGGCAGGGCTCAGCTTGTGAGCATCTCACTGGAGATCGATGCGCTCGATCCGCTGGCGGTGCTTGAGTCGATCTTTGAACCGGGGGAGCGGCATTTTTATGTCGAGCGCCCAGCCGAGGGTTTCGCGGTAGCGGGAGCGGAAGCGGTGCTTTCATTTTCGGCGAGCGGCCTGGAGCGTTTCGCGGAGTGTCAGCGCTTCATCGACGAAACGCTGGCGAACACGCTCGCGGTCGGACCGCAGAGTGCAGCGTTTTCCGGTCCACATTTCTTCACGGCGTTTTCGTTCTTCGACGTGGTTGAAGCGGCAGAATCATTTGAAGCGGCAAGTGTCTTTGTGCCGCGCTGGCAGGTCGCTCTTGCGAATGGGAAGACGACGGCGGTCGCGAATCTTCTCGTTGAAGCGGACTCGCCGCTCGAAGCGCTGGCTGAGCGCGTGTGGCGAGCTCGCAAGAAATTTGGATCGTTCGATTATTCGGCGCCCGATTTTCAAGAAGCGCCGCCAGCGACTCCGACGACGATTCGCGAAGTGGGTGGCGAAGGCGCTTACGCAGAGTCCGTACGTCGAGCGGTGGAGCGGATCGAAGCGAAAGAGTTCGAGAAAATCGTGCTCGCGCGTGCGAAGGACATCACGGCGAGCCAGCCGCTGCATCCGTTGCGTGTGCTCAACGGACTGCGCCAGCGCTTCGCCGATTGCTACGCGTTCTCCGTCGCGAACGGGCGCGGACAGAGTTTTATTGGTGCGAGTCCTGAGCGGTTGCTCCGTGTAAGCGATGGCCAGCTCCTTACGGAAGCGCTCGCGGGTTCGATTCGTCGCGGTGCGACGGCGAGCGAAGATGCCGCACTCGGCACCGCGCTGCTTCGCAGTGAGAAAGACCGCCGTGAGCATGAGTTCGTGCTGCAATCGATCACGCGTCGGCTGGAGCCGCTGGGTGTTAAACTGGATTTCCCGTCGTCACCCGCGCTGCGCCGTCTGGCGAACGTGCAACATCTCCACACATCTGTGCGCGCGGCATTGCCGGACGGCGTGCGGCTGCTCGACGCACTCGCGCGACTGCATCCGACTCCGGCGGTCGGCGGGAAGCCGCGCGCGGCGGCTGTCCCGCGTATTCGGGAGCTGGAGGCGTTTCCGCGCGGGCTGTACGCCGGTGCGCTCGGCTGGGTGGATGCGCGTGGGAACGGCGAGTTCTTTGTCGGATTGCGCTCGGCGTTGATCGATGACGCGACGGCGCGGCTCTACGCGGGCGCGGGAATTGTCGCTGGATCTTGGCCAGAAAAAGAATTCACGGAAACTGAGCTGAAGTTCCGGGCGATGCAGGACGCGTTGCTGGGGTGAGGCCGGGCGGATGTTTAGTGTCCGACTGTTGAAGGCAGCCGGGTTGACAGAGCACACGGGCTGCGGTGAGTAGGCGCGTCGCTTCCCGTCATGAAATCACGCTTCACCTCGTTTGTTTTCGCCGCCGCGCTTTGCGCCGCCTGCTCGCTGCCACTCACCGCCGCTGATCTGACCTTGGCCCAGGTCAAAGCCAGTTCGGAAAACTGGCCCAATCAAATCAAGCTTACCGAGGCGCTCGACTTCGGCGCTTCGGGGAAATTCGCTGCAGGCACGTTGGTGGATTTTTATGGTTTCGAAAACGCGAACGTCCGCTTTCAGCACAAGGGACAGCTATTCCTCGTGGAGCCTGAACTCACCGATCTGGTGACGCGGGCCAGCCGCATTGCGGATGGACAGGCGGCGAAGGAAGGCTGGCGTGGACGCACGGCGGATTATCTGACGCGAAAAGGGCAGGTCGTCACGGCGTCGGGATTCGCGCCGGTCGGTGCCGATGCGTTTCGCGACGACACGCTGCTGGTGGTTTATTATGGCAACAGCGGGTGCAGTTTTTGCGCGGCCGCGATGCCGTTCATGAAGCAGACGCTCGATCTGTTGGAGCAGCGGCAGCCGGGGCGCGTGCGGCGCGTTTATATTCCCAGTGAAGGCGACACGCCGGCCGCGCGTGCTTATGCGCGTTCGCTCGGTGCGGGCTGGATCGTCGCTCCTTACGGCGATCAGTTCATGTGGGGCGGCCTGTCAGAGCTCGTTCCGTCGGCGAAGAACTCCGTCAGCTTTCCCGCTCTGGCTTTGGTCTCACCGAAGGGGAAGTTTCTCGCAGCCGGAATGCGTGAACAATCGAAGACCGATTCAGCGGCAGCGGTCTTGAAGAAATTAGATGAAGTGCTTTCGGCACCGTCGAAGTCCGCAGCGTTGGGCGTTCGTTGACGCCGCGGGTACGCAGATGGCCGGACAAAAAACGGAGACGGTTTCGCTTCGCGGAAAACTCTACCGCATCGCACTGGTGCGCTGGGTGGATGTGCCGAAGCGCGCGGTCGCTCCGCTCGCGCTCGATGCGTCGCTTAACGCCTGGTTGATCTTCAATGGGGACAAGGATCGCGTCACCTTGATGCGCGGCAAACGCGGCGCTTACCGGCTGGCGTTCAAAGTCGAGTTGCTGCGCGCGGCGGGCGTCGATGAAGGCGATGAGGTCGCGTTTGAGTTAAAGGCAGATCGTGCGTCGCGCGAACCGGAGCTTCCGGAGGAAATGCGGAAGGTTTTTCTAGCGCGGCCCTATCTTGAGGCACGCTGGCAGGTGCACAGCGTGGCGATGCGACGGCAGCTGGTGCGCTACATCGAGCAGGCGAAGAGATCGGAGACGCGAGCGAAGCGGTGCTGGATTTTTATCGAGCGGCTGGAGGAGACGGGCAGACTGACGGCCTCTTAATCGCGCTTTGTTACGGCGATTTTCCCGATGCACCGATTTCTCCTTTGCGTTGTCCTGAGCGTTTTCACCGGTTCAGCCCTGACGGCGGCGCCGGATGCGGCCGTTGTCTCTGCCGAAGCGCCGGCGAAAAAAGCGGAGGCATCTGTCGAGCGGGTCGCGTTGAAACGTGGCGAAGTGGAAGTGCGGTTTCTCGCGCCGGCGAATGCGGCGCCACGTGCGATTGTGATCTTCGGATCGGGTGACGGCGGCTGGAGTTATTGGGAGGAACGCGTCGCGCAGCATCTTGGTGGGACCTGTGCGGTGGTCGGCGTGGATTTTTCAAAATACGCGGACAAGGACTACGATCAGGCGACGCTGGTCGCTGACTACGCGGCGCTGGTGGCCTTCGCGAAGGCGCGTGTGGTGCTGGCGAAACCGGACGACGTGCCGGTGATTTTTGGTGGCTGGTCGATGGGAGCGGAACAGGCGGTGGCGGCGGTGGAAGTGATGCGTTCGCATCCGGTGCGGCTTGCGGGCCTTCTGCTCGTCGCGCCAGGACCGAGAGGGCGCTATGGGTTGCGGCTGAGCGATCGCGCAGGGCTGGCTCCGCGCGGCGAGGGGACGTTTGGACTCGTGGACTTCGCGGCGACCTTGAAATCCATAAAGCTCGCGCAGTTTCATGCGCGCTACGATTTGCTGGATACGCCGGGCTGGGCGGATGGATTGGGGCTGAATCTGCGACGCTTCGATCTGCCGCGCGGGTTTCACGATTTCGAGGGGGCAGGGCCGGACTTCTTGAATCTGATGGATGATGCGATGACGTGGATTGTGTCTTCCGACGCCGTTATACCGGAAGCGGTGAAATGAACCCAGCGATGATCTTCCCGGGAGTCGAAGGCTTGTTCAAATGGCTGCGCAAACGGCCGCCGGGGGTGATCGCGGTTTCGCTTACCGCTGTCCTGGCCGGGCTGATCACGATGACGGCGGCGATTTTCCCGCAGGAGCAGTGGATGGTGGACGAACTGGAACGCTGGACGCCTTTCCACATCGCGCTCGGGAGTCAGGTACTGCTGCTGATCGTGAGCGTGATCCTGCTGAGCGTGGGCCGTGGATTGCTGCGTGGAAAACGGGTCGCCTGGCTATTCGCGACGTCGGTGCTGGCGATTTCCCCGCTGCTTTTCATCGGACAGGACTTCAACTGGACGCGTGCGCTGGCTGTGCTGGTGCCATTCGCACTACTGATCCAGCAGCGAAAATATTTTGCGGCGCGTTCGGATGCGATTTCGCTGAGGAAGGCGATGAGGCCGCTGAGTGTCCTGGCGCTGGTGGTGCTGGTGTTCGGCTATCTGGGCGTCCGGCATGTGGATTCCCAGGTGGAAGGAAACACTGGACGGCTCGGTGCCGCGCAGACGGTTCTTGAACTGGTGCTGCTACAGTCGACGGACACGCAGCGGCCGATGACGCGGCAGGCGCAGACGATGTTTTTTTCGGTAAGCCTGGCGGGTGGACTCACCGGGCTGGCGTTTCTTCTGATTGCGTTGCGGCCGGTGCTGATGCGCACGCCGCCCGATCCGGCGGCGGTGGCGCGCGCCCGCGAAATCATCCTCGCGCACGGCGGCAACCCGCTCGACGAGTTCGCGCTGGCGGCGGACAAGCAGCTCTTTTTCCCGACGAGCAACCGCACGGTTGTCGCGTATGCGTTGTGGCGGAATTTCGCGGTGACGCTGGCCGATCCGATCGGGCCTGCCGAGGACGTGCCGTTCGCGTTGGAGGAATTTATCCAGTTTTGCCACGAGCAGGATTGGGAGCCGGTTTTCTACCAGATCGATAGAGCGCACTTGGAGCGGTATCGGGCGCTCGGATTCACGGCATTCAAGATCGGTGAAAATGCGCGCATCCCACTGACGGGCTGGTCACTCACGGGTAGAAAATTTCAGGACATGCGCACGGCGATCAATCGTGCGTCGCGCGAAGGCGTGACGTTTCACTGGTATCCCGGCGAAGGGACGGTCGATCACGGAATCGAAGCTCAGCTGGCGGACATCTCGGAGGACTGGCTCAAGACGGGGAAGCGTGCGGAGATGGCGTTCGATATGGGCGCATTTTCGACCGCGGAGATCCGGTTGCGGAGTGCGGCGGTGGCGAAGCGCAAGGATGGGCGGGTGGAGGCGTTTGTGACGTGGATTCCGTACGCGGGCGGCAAGGCGCGCTGCCTGGATCTCATGCGCAGCCGACACGATGCGATGCCCGGCATCATGGATTTCGTGATCGTGGAATCGTTGAAGCATTTCCAGTCGCGCGGCCTCGAGGAGGCTAGTCTCGCGAGCGCCCCGCTGGCCAATGCGGACCCGGAGGCGGGCGATGCGCACACGCGGGTGGTGCGATTCCTCTACGAAAAGCTGAATAAAATTTACGGCTACAAATCGCTCTTTGCGTTCAAGGGGAAATACCAGCCGGCGTGGCGAAGCACGTTTCTCGCGTACCGTAACAAGCGGCACCTCGGCTTCATCGCTTATGCGACGGTGGCGGTACATGTGCGTGGAGGGTTGCTCAAGATGTGGCGCTCATAACGGGGCTTGCTGGCGGACGCGCAGCGCGTTTGAAAATCGAGGCTCCTGTGCCATGCTGCGCGATGGTTCCGCTCTCGGTTCTCGATCTCTCTCCCATCACGCAAGGCAGCGATGCGACGCAGGCGCTGCGCAACTCGCTCGATCTGGCGCGGCACTCCGAACGGCTCGGCTATAAACGCTTTTGGCTCGCCGAGCATCATTCGATGCCGGGTATCGCGAGCGCCGCGACAGCGGTGGCCATCGGCTATGTTGCAGGTGGAACGAAAACCATTCGGGTAGGGTCGGGCGGCATCATGCTGCCGAATCATTCGCCGCTGGTGATCGCGGAGCAGTTCGGGACGCTGGACGCGCTTTATCCCGGGCGCATCGATCTCGGACTCGGGCGAGCGCCGGGAAGCGATCAGCGCACCGCGCGCGCTCTGCGACGCGAGCGGGCAAATACGTCGGCAGATACTTTTCCGCAGGATGTGCTGGAGCTGCAGGGCTATTTCCAACCGGCGATGTCGGGGCAGTCGGTGCGGGCAATTCCAGGCGAGGGCAGAGACGTGCCGATCTGGTTGCTGGGATCGAGCCTGTTCAGTGCGCAACTCGCGGCGGCGTTGGGGTTGCCGTATGCGTTTGCCGGGCACTTCGCGCCGGATTCGATGCTGGAGGCGCTGGCGATCTACCGGCGGGAATTCAAACCGTCGGAGCAACTCGCGGAGTCTTATGCGATGGTTGGCGTCGGCGTGGTCGCGGCGGAAACGGATGTCGAGGCAGAGCGGCTGGCGACGTCGCTTCAGCAGCAATTCGTTTCGTTGCATCGCGGCGTGCCGGGACAACTCCAGCCGCCGGTGGACGATCTCGAATCGGTGGCGACGCCGCAGGAGGTCGCCTCGGTGCGGCACACGTTGCGCGAGGCGATCGTGGGATCTCGACTGACGGTAAAGCGCCGACTGGAAAAACTGCTCCAGCGCACCGGTGTGGATGAGATCATCGCGACCTCGCACATCTTCGATCACGCGGCGCGGTTGCGCTCGTATGAGATTCTGGCGGCAGTGCGCGATGAGCTGGCGGAGAAAACGACCGGCGTGTCGGTGGCGGCGCGGTGAAGCCCGGACCATCGGTGAAGCCGGTCGTCTGGCGGTGTCATTCGTCGTCGATCACTTCGGGCGCGGTGTTCTCGACCATCGCGTGGTGATCGATGGTGACGCCTGCTTCGTTCAGTTCAACGCGCAAAGCGGAGGTGAATTTTTCCCCGAGATGCTCGATGTGAAACTCGACTTCGTCGAAAGAGGTTTCCAATGCGAAGGCGATGCTGTCGGCGAGCAGGTGGATCTCTTCATCCGAGAAATGCTCCTCGATGACGGATTGATTTCCTTCGAGCGCGATCAAGGAGGCGGGGGAAGCGCCTTCTTCGTCATCGGCCGGGCGCAGGCGCACACGACCCTGGAGGCGGGCGTTGCTCACGCGTTCCGCGAAATGACGCAGCGTGGCATAGCTGAAGGCCAGGTTGGCGAGGTGCGCCTGACGGAGAAGAGACTGACGGTTTTTGAGAAGGTCCGAAAAGTTCATGAGCTGAATCCTTTGGTTTCGGGCGGGTTGACGGTTGCTGGGTTGGTTGACTCCTAACTCCTGGCAGACGCGGCGCATCCGGGGGAAGAAGCACAGACTCCGGCGGCGCGGCGTCATTCCGACTCTCAACGAACGACCTCAGAGGTCTCTGACGAGTGCTGTCACTGACTACTACGGTCCAAGACAAACTCTCTTAAGCGCAGTCCTGAATTTATCCTTCGCTACTTCCACGGACAGAGAGGAGGACTGCATGTCTGTTATTGGGTAACGAAAAAGCGGTGACGCAAGCGGCGAAGCAAAAAAACACGGACGGACGGTTCGGCACTCACGCAACGATGAGCGCGGCGCGCAGGCTTGCCCGCCTAGGAGGGCGTCGGTTTGGATGCGCGGCATGATCATTACCCCACGTTTACTCCACGGTTCGTCCCTGTGCCTCGGTCTAGGTCTGCTTGCGGCGATGCCGCTCGGCGCGCAGACGACTGACTACACGAAGCGCATCAACGGTGACAGTGCGGTGGCCGTTTATCCCGTACCGTACACCGTGCCGAAGCGCGAAGAGATCAAGGCCGTGCTTGACCGGATCAAGGGGTACACCGTGGAGACAACGACGCTGAAGGTTTTCGACAACAAGACAGGCCAGGAAATCGCCGCGCCGGATATGGCGAATCTGAATCCTAACGCGGTCGTTGATCGTCGTTACGGCAATCTGAATTTCTGGGACTATACGAACGGCGTCGTGATGTCGGGTTTCTCGATGGTCGCGGAGGAAACGGGCGATCAATCCTACTTCGACTACAACGTGCGCTTCTACGATTTCACGTTCACGTGGATGCCTTACTTCCGCGCGCTCGAGGAGAAGACGAAGAAGCGGAACGATTATTCGCGGATGATCCAGATGAGCGCGCTCGACCATTGCGGGTCGATCACGGCGGCCCTGATTCGCACGCAAATGAAACACCCCGATCCGCGGTACCGCGCGTGGATCGACAACGTCGCCGACTTTATCTCCAACAAACAATTTCGCTTCGAGGACGGCTCGCTCGCGCGAGAGCGTCCGCAGCCGCGCTCGGTGTGGACGGACGATTTCTACATGGGCGTTTCGTTCCTCGCGCAGATGGGAAAACTCACGGGTGACACCCAGTATTGGGACGACGGGGTGAAGCAGATCACTCAGTTGTCCAAGCATCTGTTTATTTCCGAGAAAGGCCTGTACGACCACGGCTGGAGCGAGAATACGGCGGGCTACGATCCGCGTTTCTACTGGGGCCGCGCGAATGGCTGGGCGACGATGGCGATGTGCGAACTCCTCAGCGTGCTGCCGAAGGATTTCAAAGGCCGCGATGAGGTGCTGCACCTTTATCGTCAGCACATGCGCTCGCTCATCGAACTGCAGGACGGCACCGGCCTCTGGCACAACATGCTCGATAAGAGCGAAACCTACCTGGAGACCTCGGCCTCGGCGATGTTCGTGTACGGACTGGCGAAAGGCGTGAACGAAGGCTGGCTCAGTCCGGCGTTCGGACCGGCGGCGATCACGGGCTGGAATGGCGTGGTGACGCGCGTGCTGCCGGATGGCCGGGTCGATGGCATCTGCGAAGGCACGACCTATGCGAACGACAACAGCTATTATTTTTTCCGCGGCGCGAGCGCTAACACCAATTTCTTCGGCTCCGTGATCTACGCGGGCGCGGAGATGATGAAGCTCGTGAAAAATCCTGAGATCCAAATCGTGCCCGCGCGCCCCGACGCGGTAAACAGCGCGATTCACTTCCGGTGGACGAAGGACGCAGCGACGCCGATGCGGTGAGCGGAACGCGGAGACTGCGAGGCTGGCGTGAGATGAATTCACGCCGCTGGATATTCGGGTTTGCGCGGCGTCGGTGAATGCTGCGAACACAGTGGGCTCGATGAAGCGCACCGCCGTTTTCTATCTCCTTCTGCTCGTTGTCGCCGGACTGGGAGTGCTCGCGCTGTTGCGCGCGGGAGCGAGTCTGCCCCCGCCGTCGGCGGTTCCGGGCGCGACGGCTCAGGCGGCCAGCGTTGCGGTTAATGCGGGCGAGGTCTCGGCGGTGGAGTCGATGATCACGGGGCTTCGCGCGAATTTCGACGCACCGCTGGGGCATCTGTTTTTGCAGCTGTTGGTGATCATCGGCATCTCGCGAATCGCGGGCGCGATCTTCAGCAAGCTGGGGCAGCCGTCGGTGGTTGGGGAAATGGCGGCGGGGATTTTGCTAGGACCGTCGCTCTTCGGGTGGGTGGCACCGGAGGCGTTCGCCTTTGTGTTTCCGACCGAGTCGCTCGGGACGATCAAGCTGCTGAGCCAGATCGGTGTGTGCTTATTCATGTTCACGGTCGGCATGGAGCTGAATATCGCGCACGTGCGGAGCAAGGCGCATGCGGCGGTGGTGGTCAGTCATGCGAGCATCGTGGTGCCGTATTTTCTCGGTGTGGTGCTGGCGTATTTTTTATTCACGTCGCTGGCGGCGGGTGGGACGACGTTCACGGCGTTCGCGTTGTTCATGGGGATTTCGATGAGCATCACGGCGTTTCCGGTGCTCGCGCGCATTCTGCAGGAGCGGAAGCTAACGCAGACATTTTTGGGGAGCACGGCGATCACGTGCGCGGCGGTCGATGATGTGACGGCGTGGAGCATCCTGGCGTTTGTCGTGGCGATCGCGCGGGCAACCAGCGTGGAGGCCTCAGCGCTGAATCTGCTGCTGGTGGTCGTGTTTATCGCGGTGATGATCTGGGGCGTGAGGCCGGCGCTGCCGCGGTTCATCGGGCGGGCTCGGCTGGAGAATGAAGCGCCTTCCAAAGGAGTTATTGCCACAGTGATCTGTGTCGTGGTGGCCGCGTCGTTCTGCACGGAGGTCATCGGCATTCACGCGCTGTTCGGCGCGTTTCTCGCGGGTGCGATCATGCCGGAGATCGGTGGGTTTCGTCACAAGCTGGCGGTGCGCGTTGAGAATTTTAGCTCGGTGCTGCTGCTGCCGCTGTTCTTTGTTTTCACGGGACTGCGGACGCAGATCGCGCTTTTGAATGACGTGACGGGCTGGTTGATTTGCCTGCTGATTATCGCGGTGGCGACGCTCGGGAAGCTAGGCGGGACGGCGGTCTCGGCGCGGTTCACCGGAATGAGTTGGAGTGAATCGCTTCAACTCGGCGCGCTCATGAACACGCGCGGGTTGATGGAGTTGATCGCGCTGAATATCGGCTACGATCTGGGGATTCTTTCGCCGCGGATTTTTGCAATGCTCGTGGTCATGGCGTTGGCGACGACGATGCTGACCGGGCCGTTGCTGACGTTGTTCGGAGATCGGAAAAAGGTGAAGGCGCAGGCGGAGATTCCGGTGAACGTTTGAGCGCTAGCGGTGGCGACGAAGCGCCACCCGCGAGCGAGCGAGGAGGGCTCAGCGGGTGAGCGAGGTCTCGGTCAGGGTTTTCAGGAAGGCGACGAGCGCGCTTTGTTCTTCGGTGGTGAGGGCGTAGCCGTTGGCAGGCAGCGCGGCGAGTTCGGGCGCGAGTGTGGCCGAATGGCGGATACCGCCGGAGTAATGCGCGACGGCTAGCTCGAGCGTACCGAAGCGGCCGTTGTGCATGTAGGGCGCGGTGATCGCGACGTTGCGCAGAGAAGGCGTTTTGAATTTGCCAAGGTCGTCGGGGAGTTTGGTGACGTCGCTGCGGCCGTTATCGGCGAAGACGCGGTCGAGGCCGTTGTTGCGGAAGGCGAAGTCGGAGAAGAGCGGGCCCGGGTGGCACTGGAAACAGCCCGCGCCGCGGCGGCCGGAGGCGTGATCGGGGAGGGCGTGGAAGAGGTCGTGGCCGAGTTGTTCGTCGGGGGTAAAAGCGGCGTCACCGCGCAGGACGCGGTCATACTTCGATTCGTAGGCGGAGATCGAGAGCATGAATTGTTCGAGGGCGAGGCCGATGCGCTCCATCGTGATTTCGGGTGAGCTGAAGACGGTGGCGAAGCGGGCGCGGAGCGTTTCGTCTTTGTTCAGGTCGGCTTCGACGGTCGCGGGCGCGGCGTGCATCTCGATCTCGTTGGTGATGGCGGCGAGTGCCTGATCGCGGAGGCGCGGGCGGATGCCGTCCCAGCCGAAGGACGGGTGCCAGGCTTGATTGAAGATCGGCGGTGAGCTGCGGAGTCCCTGGATGCCGTCGGCGCCGGTGCTGAAAACCTGGCCGTCGGAAAAGGCGAGGGGCTCGCGGTGACAGTTGATGCAATTCTGGCGGTGGCGGGCGGAGAGGCGTTTGTCGGCGAAGAGGAGTTTGCCGAGTTCGATGCCTTCGCGAGTGAGCGGGTTGTCGGCGGGAAGTGTTGGCGCGGGCCAGCCGGGAGGCACGGCGAGGGGAGCGGGTGTGAGTGTTGCGGTCGCGGCCAGCAGCGACAGGCCGGTGGCACCGAGCAGAGCGAGGAGGAGCGTTTTTTGAGGCGAGCGTTTCAACGAAGGGAGTGCGGGAGGAGGTTTCGCAGTGGACAGCAAGTGACGAGATGGATGAGGGCGGACCGTCACTGCTACAGAGGAGGTTTGACGTGTGCGGAGCGCGTCCCAAATTCCGGCCACCTTGGTAACTTTTCACCCCGTTATACGCTTGTTCCGAGTTATCCCCGCCGTGCAAATCGGATGGCGGGTCTGGGGCAGAACAAACCGTTTTCGAGATTCGTTTCATTCATGAGTGATCCTGTGCGCCAGCTTCTTACCGGTCGTTGCATTGTCGTGACCGGCTCCACTCGCGGGATCGGTCGCGGGATCGCGCAGCGTTTGATCGCATCGGGCGCGCGCGTGGGGATTCACGGGCGCAATGCCGAGGCGGTGGCGAAAACGGTGGCCGAGCTCGGCGCGGAAAACGCGATCGCACTGCCTGCGGATTTCGCGGAGCCGGATGCGGCGAAGAAGCTCGTGGAGAGTTTCGTGGCGCAGGCCGGGCGGATCGACGGGCTCGTGAACAATGCGGGTGGCGGCAAGGCCGTGGCGTTTCGCGGCCTCACGCTCGATAGCTGGCGGGAGACTTTTCGTGTGAATCTGGAGTCGGCGATGCTGGCCGCGCAGTCGGCTTACGTTGTGATGAGAAAACAGAAATCGGGTGCGATCGTGAACATCGCTTCGATCTCGGCGCATGGACCGGGCGGCTGGATGGGCGCAGACTATGCGGCGTCGAAAGCGGCGATGGTGAGCATGACCAAGAGCCTCGCGCTGGAGGCGGCGCGTTTTGGGATTCGCTGCAACGCGGTGTCGCCGGGTTTCGTCGAGACGGACATGACGGCGGCGATCAACGAGGAGACGCGGCAAGGGCTGCGCATCCCGCTCGGCCGGCTCGCACGCGCAGACGAGGTGGCGGCGGTGGTGGCGTTTCTTTTGTCGGATGAAGCCTCTTATCTCACGGGCCAGGTGCTGCACGTGGATGGCGGGCTGTGGATGAACGACTGAGCAAGCGATCCGGGAACTAAATACATGAGCAATCGACGACGTGTGGTGGTGACCGGTTTCGGTCTGGTGACGGCAATCGGCAACGACGAGAAGACTGTCTGGGAAAACCTGCTCGCGGGCCGCACGGGTGTGCGGAAAGTCCAGCACCACGATCTCTCGGCTAATCACGTTCACAACGGCGGCGAAGTGGACTCGGTGGCGCTTGAGGCTAGCCTGCCGCCCGGAATGCGGCGCGCGGATCGGTGTTTGAAATTTGCCTTCGAGGCGTCGCGTCAGGCGCTCGCTGCGGCGGGACGTCTGGTGTGGCCGCCGACGGAGACGCAGGAGATCGGCTCGATCTGGGGCTGCGGGGCGGGGCAGACGCAGGTGCTTCAGGATGCGCACAAATGTTTTTTTGAAAAAGGTCCAAAGGGAATGCGGCCGAGTACGATTCCCAACGGCATGGCGAACTCGCTCGCGGCGAATATCTCGATCGCGTTCCAGCTGGCGGGCACGAACTACGTGATCGCCTCGGCCTGCACGTCGGCATCGAACGCGATGGGCGTGGCGTTCCGTATGATCAGCGAAGGCCACGCGGACGCGGTGCTGTGCGGCGGAGCGGACACGCCGTTTAACGGCTTTCACTACGCGTGCTGGAATAACCTCGGCGTGCTCTCGAAGATCGCCGAGCCGGAGCGGGCGTTGAGGCCATTCGGCGCGGATCGCGATGGGACGTTGCTGGGCGAAGGCGCGGGAGCGGTGTTGCTCGAATCGTTGGAAGGCGCGCGCAAACGCGGTGCTCGGATTCGCGGAGAGGTTGTTGGCTACGGCGAGTCGTCGGATGCGACGCACATCACCGGGCCGTCGGTCGCGGGACAGGCGAAGGCCATCCGCGCGGCTCTGGCGAGCGCCGGGCTGGAGCCGTCGGCGATCGGTTATATCAACACGCATGGCACGGGCACGGATGCGAACGACTCGACCGAGAGCGCCGCGATCCGCGAGGCGATGGGCACGGCGGCTGACACGATTCCGGTCGGGGCGATGAAATCGTACTTCGGGCACACGCTCGGCGCGTCGGGCGCGGTTGAAGGAATCGGCACGCTGCTGGCGCTGGAGCACGGCGTGATCCCGCCGAATCTGAATCTGGAATCGCCCGATCCGGCGTGTCAGCTGGCGCTCGTCGGCGCGCAGCCCGTGCCGTTCACCTCGGAGTATGCGATGAAAAACAGCTTCGGTTTCGGCGGTGGAAATGCTGTGCTCATCCTGCGTCGTTTTTCGGAATAAGAATAACCACCCGCATCGCTTTCCCCAAAAAATATGAGTGCTGAAACAACCCAGGACCGTCTTATCCGCGTATTGAACGATTCCATGCCGCACGCGATGGACCCCAAGACGGTCACTCCGGCGACGGCGCTTAATTCCTTCGGCGTCGATTCGCTGGTGCTGATCGATCTGATCTTCGATCTCGAACAGGAGTTCGGCGTGAAACTATCGGCCGAGGATCTCATGAACATGCGGACGGTGGGCGATCTCACGGCGTTCATGGACGCGCGCGAAGGCAAATGAACGAGACGCAGCCAGCGAGTGAGCCGGCGTCGGTTGGCGGAACGCTGGCGGCGCAGGAGAAGAAACGCGTGCGCAAGCCGCCGGGATTGTTGAAGCGCGTGTTGATCCGCTACGTGGCGCCGGTGCTGGCGTTCACGTTGATCACATCGCTGCGGGCGAGCTGGCGGGTGCGCGAGACGGGGCGAGAGAACTTCGACCGCGCGGTCGCTTCGGGGCGCGGGACGGTCGTGGCGTTTTTGCATGGGCGGGCGTTCATGTTGCTCAACACGATTCGCGGACGGAAACGCGGGCGATGGCTCTCGATGTGTTCGAAGAGTCTCGATGGCGACGGGATGACGAAGCTGGAGCAGTGGCTGGGGTTTCGCGTGATCCGAGGCTCGTCGGGGCAGGACGGGTTGCAGGCGCTGGTGGATATGATCCGCATGATGCGCGATGAGCCAGGGATGGGGGCGTGTCTCGCGGTGGATGGATCGCGTGGGCCGCGTGGTGTCGTGCAAGGCGGGATCATCTCGCTGGCGCAACGCACGGGCGGGTTGATCATCCCGGTGACGGTATCGCCGAGGCCGGCGTGGATTTTTCGGAAAGCATGGGACCGGACGATGATCGCGAAGCCGTTTGCGCGGATCGATCTGGTGTTTGGCGAGCCGGTGGAAGTGCCGGCGAAGTTGAAGGCGCCGGAAAGCGAAGCGCTGAGGCTTTTGGTGGAAGAGCGGTTGATCGCGCTGCAGGCGCAGGCGGATGCGATCAGCGGCTTCGGCGATACGGAGCCGGTGCGGGTGAGCGCGGTGGTTTAAAGCTGAGGAGCGAGCGGGCAGGCGCTGGAGCGAATGGCGTGGCGAGACTTGACGGGGATGCGGTTTCTACGGCGCAGTGGTGCGATGTCTTCGCCGACCGAACAGAATTTCCAGGACTATAAACGGGCCGAAAAAAAGGCGCTCGAACTGCTGGCCGAGATGAAGGCGGCCACGCCCAAGAAGGTCGATATCGAGCTGGCACTGCTCGTGGCGATTTTCGAGCTTCACAAAGGCACGGTGCCCGCGGCGACGGTGGCCTCGATCATCAACGGGCACTTGAAGCAGGTGGTGCCGTTTTACGCGGGGAAGGATAAGGCTGAAAACTAAAAGGCCGGTCGGCCGCAAAGAGCGGCGCAACCGGCCTGAGAGTTTTTTGGCGAGACGATAGCGTCACGCCGGGAAAGGCTTTCCGCTTAGTTCAGTGGAGGAGCGCTCTGGTATTCGGCATCACCGAAGCCGAGGATCGGGTAGAAGACAAAACCGAGGAGCGCGAGGCCGACGCCGAAACCGGCGCCTTTGCCGAAGGCTTTGGCGACGTCGATCGAGACGAGGATAGCAATCACGAGGCTAACGATCGGGATGAAGAAGAGGAGCAACCACCAGCCGGGTTTGCCGGCGATTTTGAGGAGGATGTAGACGTTATAGATCGGAACGATGGCGGCCCAGCCGGGGTGACCGGCTTTGACGAAGACTTTCCAGAAGCCGGCGATGACCAGAACGATGATGGCAAGATAGAGGAGACCGATGACTGCGCCCATGAGGTGATGAGTGTTGGATTAGGGTTTTGGTTAAGCGCGTTCGCCTGAGCGGCGAATGCGATTAACCGGGATGCACGCGGTGGCGAGGGGCGACAAGTGCAGAATGCACGTGGCGAGTTTCGTGTATCCGGCGCGACTCACGTGCGGAGGGCAATCGGGGCGGAGCGGGCGTGCAGCGCGGGTGTGTCGTGGCTATTTAACGACAGAGCTGATCGCCAGGGAGTAGAAGGAGTCGCGGGTTTTGATGGCGGAGGCGCGGGCGAGGTAGTCGGGCGCGCGCGCGGGGTATTTTTGCGCGAGGGCGGCGAGGTAGAGATAGTGGAGGTCGGCGTCGTAGCAGGTGTGCGCGGCGATGCGTGGATCGGGGGCGGACGTGGAGGAATCGGACAGCCAGCCGGCCCAGGTTTTTTGATCGCTGATGCCTTTGGCGAGTTCGGCTCTGGCGGCGGCGAGCTGACGGGCAGCAGCCTCGGGTTGCTGCGACTGCATGAAGAGGATGTAGAGCACGAGGCGGCCCGAGACGCCGGCGGACTCGGGGGTTTTGTCGGCAAGCTGCGCGGCGGCGGCGAGGTCGTCCATGAGGACGGATTTCTGGAAAGCCCAGCCGCTTCCTTCGAGGGAGTTGAGAGCAAGGAGGAGCGCTTCGCGGTTTTGCTGCGCGCAGGCGAGGGCGGTTTTCAGATAGGACTCTCCGGAGTGCCGGCCGGCGGTATCCATGGGCTGGAGCTTGCCGAGCTTGTCCATGAAGCGGGTGATCTCGGCTCCGGCTTGATCGGCGCGGTCGAGTTTACCGAGGCGGTAGATGTGTTCGTAGAACGTGTCGTAGGTCGGATTTTTAGCGGCGAGCAGATCGCCGGCTTCCTGTTCGAGGGCGGCGTAGTCTTTGAGGCCGTTGAGGGCATCGTTGCGGAGTTGTTTGAACTGGGCGCTGGAGCGGTCGAGCGCGAGTGCCTGGCGTGAGTAATCGAGGGCGCGGGCGAAATCGCCTTCGAGGATGTAATGATAGGCGAGCGCGTTGGCGGCGTGAGCCGAGGGTTTGTCGGCTTGGGCGGCGCGTTCGAAGAGGGAGCGGCTTTCGTCGAGGTCATCGACGATGCGGCCGTAGAGGTAGAGCAGGTTGCTGTCGGCGGGTTCGCGTTCGGTGTAGGCGCGGTAGCGGGCGAGGAGGCCGGAGCCCTCGGGGGTGTTTTCGACAAGGGTCTGGTAGGCGCGGTGCCATTCGATCTGGACGGGGCGGGCGTCGAGGCGGGGTTCAGCGAGGGCGAGAAACTCCGCGCGCGGGAGAAAGTTGGCTCCGAGGTAGAGGAGATCGGCGCCTGCGTCGGGGCTGAGGAGTTTCGCGCGGAGATAGCGGTGGAGGGTGGCGGTTTGTTTTTCTTCGAGGAGCAGCTGGATGATTTTTTGCGGCTCGCGAACTGCGAACTCGGAGACGCGGGTGCGGTAGATCACCGAGCCGTCGGCCGGCGTGGAGATGGTGTCGGGGAAGATCTGAAACGGGAAGTCGATGGCCTGGTATAGGTGATGAGTGGCGCCGGAATCGAAGCGGTAGCTGACACCGACGTTGTCGGGGGGCTTAGGATACGCGTAGCCGATGCGTTCCCAGACGAGGACGGCGGACTGGTCGGGGTTGACGACCACGAGAGTGTTGTCGAAAGCGCGGCGGTACCAAGGGACGTCGATCTCGAAGGTGGTGGCGGGGATGAATTCACCGCCGGTGGTGGGGGTGATTTTATTTTCGCCGAAGGTGAGCATGTCGGCGCGGACGCGCTGGTGCGGCTTGAGCGTGACGGGCTGGTTGTTGATGAGGACGGAGTAGGGCTGATCGAGGCCGCTGAGGAGAAAGGCTTCCTTGGGGCGGGCGGAGATGGCGTCTTGAAGGTACGAGGCGAGGAGGAGGACAAGGATCGCGGGTACGATCATGACCGGGAGCGACTGCCAGAGGCGATGAGGCGCGCGGGGCTTCGGAGTCTTCTGGAGCTTGAGATGCGCGTCAGCGGCGGCGGCGATTTTTTCGTCGGAGGACTGGGCGACGGCTTCGAGGTAAACGGCGTCGGCCTCTTTATCGAGGCAGAGGTGGCTGTAGGTGGCGGCGAGCTGGCTGAGGATTTTGGGATTACGCGCGAAGGCGGCGCGGATCTGCGGGCCGACGCGGGTGAGGGTGGAGCGGGCGTGCAGGCCGGCGATGGCACCGAGGAGTTTGGAGGCGGCTTCCTCATCGGCGGGCGTGGCGGTGTAGGCGGCGAGTTGGGCGGGGAGCTCGGTGTTTTTGAGCTTGGTCCATTTGCGAAGCGGCATGGTGAGCGCGCGTTTGCAGTGGGGGCATTCGGAGATGACTTTCTCGGTGCCGAGGGGGATGACGGGGACGAAGTAGAGCGTGAAAAACTTCGAGGAGGTGTAGCTCTTGAAGTGCCCCTGGGTGTTGCAGGCAGGGCAGGTATCGCGGACGACGTTATGGTCGCGGCGGTTGAAGTATCCCCATCCGTAGATGATCATGTGTGTGGGTTGAGTGCGGGGTTGGCCGGCGCGGGGTGAAGCGACCGGAAGGACGATGCGTAGGGAGAGTGCGGTGACGGATCAAGCGCGCGTTGCGCCGCTGGACTCAACGCATCGGCGGGCTTGGAGGGTGGACGCAAAAAAGCCCGGGAGGCCATCCCGGGCTGGTGGTGACGAGGCGTGAACGCGGTGACGCGTTACTTTTTCGTTTTGGTGGCGGCGGCCTTGACGGCGGCGAGCTCACTTTGGGCGGCGGTGAGTTTGCTTTGCAGATCGGCCAGCTTGGTCTGCGCGTCGGTGACTTGTTTTTGGAGTTCAACCAAGGAGTCGTCCGATGCTTTTTTGGCTTTCGCCGCTTCGGTGCGGAGCTGGGCGAGCTCGGTCTGGAATTGAGCCGATTCGTTGGTGGCTTTTTCAAGCTGGTTCTTGAATGACTCGGCAGAAGTTTTCGCGGCGTCGGATTGTTTTTTGATCTCCTGAAGTTCTTTCTGTCCGTCGTTGAGCTGGGTCTGGAGGAGGACTTTTTCGTCGGCTAATTGTTTCTGGAGCTGAGCGGCTTTGGCGGACTCGTCCTCGACCTGTTTTTGCAGCGCGCTTTTTTCGGCGCGGGTTTGATCAAGCTGCAGCTGGAGTTCGGCGGACTTCGCATTCGCGGTGTTAAGTCTTCCTGGGAAAACGACCAGCATACCGACTGTCGCAATCGCGAGGACAACAATGAGGATGGTGGCGGCGGAAGCCTGCCGTGATTTACTGGAATGTATGGCTTTCATAGGCCTCGTTCGTACGCAGTGAGGGCGATTGGTTCACCGGAAATTCCCGAGTTCTGAGACGGGAAATTTTCTTACTGGGGATGCTCGCAGCACACCGCTTGCACGTGACGCACGTCTTCCTAAAGATGATTTCACGTGAATTCATTTTTTAAGAACCCGCGGAAGGAATGTCGGCGATGAGCGAGCAACGGCCGATGGCGAAGCGTGAGGTGCAGTGCGCGGATGCGATTCCGTGGATGCGGGAGAGGGGTGTGATCGAGGGAGCGTGCGCGGTGACGTCACTGCCGGATGTGTCGGAAGTGGGGCTGGCGCTGCCGGTGTGGCGCGCGTGGTTTCTCGATGCGGTGAGTTTAGTGATCAACGCGGTGCCGGAAGAAAGCGCGGCGGTGTTTTTCCAGTCGGATATCAAACACGACGGTGTGTGGATCGACAAAGGCGCGCTCGTGACGCGGGCGGCAGAGGATGCGGGGGCGGCGATTTTATTCCACAAGATCGTGTGCAGGCGTCCGCCGGGGATGCTGACGATGGGGCGGCCGGGGTTCACGCACTTCATCGCGGTATCGCGGAAAATGAAGTGCCCGGATGTGCTGCCGATTCCGGATGTGATCGTGGATGCGGGGCGACAGCCGTGGGTGCGGGCGATGGGTGTGCGCGCGGCGGGACATGCGGTGCGGTTCGCGAAAGAGCAGGTGGGCGCGACGCTGGTGGTCGATCCATTTTGCGGAGTCGGTACAGTGCTAGCGGCGGCGAATGCGTTGGGGCTCGATGCGCTTGGCGTGGAGAAGGCGCGGAAGCGGGCTGAGCAGGCGAGGGCGCTCGAAATTTCTGAGACGGAACTCTAGGCGAGACTATCGGGAAACCGCTCTGCGGCGTAGTATGAGGCAGCCTGTTTTTTGAAGGAGTTTCACCTAAACAGGTGTTCAGCTTCGCGGTTGTGTGCGCTCTCGTTTTTCAAGCCACGCGGCCAGATCCATCTCATGCGCGCATTTGTTTTATGCCTGTTTGTTTTAGCCCTGCTGCTGTCGCGACTGCCGGGTGCGCCGATCGGACGCATCCTGCCGAATGTCGTGTGTGCGGCCGATCCGGCGCAAAGCTACGCGCTGTACGTGCCGTCTGCGTATGTGGCGGAAAGGAAGTGGCCGGTGATTTTTTGCTTCGACCCGTCGGCGCGTGGATTGATTCCTGTGGAGCGATTGAAAGGTGCGGCGGAGAAATACGGCTACATCCTGGTCGGCTCACTCACCTCTAAAAACGGGCCATACGCCGCCAACGCCCAAGCGGCCGGGGCGATGATGCGCGATGTGGGGGCGCATCTCTCGCTGGACCCGCAGCGCCTTTATACGGCAGGCATGTCGGGCGGCGCGCGTGTGGCGACGAGCATCGCGATGTCGGGTGTCGCAAAGGGAGTGATCGCGTGTGGCGCGGGTTTTCCAAAGTTGGAAGAGGGGATTCCGCGGCGCGTACCATTCGTCTTTTATGGGATTGTGGGGGTGGAGGATTTCAATCTCGCGGAGTTCCGGCGTCTGGCGGGTGAACTGGAAGAGCGGGAGGCGGTGCATCACATTTCTGTGTTTGAGGGCGGGCACGTCTGGGCTCCTGAGCAGGAGCTGACTGGAGCGGTTGAGTGGCTGGAGTTGCAAGCGATGCGGGGCGGGAAAAAGCCGGTCGATGTTGTGTTCGTTCGTGCGATGCTGGAGGCGCGAGCCGACGCGTTGGGGAAACTTACCGGCGTTGAACAGTGGCGCGGGTTGCGCGCGCTGGCCGCGGACTTCGACGGAGTTGCGGAGGTTGGTGATTTCAAGAAGCGGGCCGCAGCGCTGGGTTCGTCCAAAGACGTGAAGTCTGCGTTGAAGGCGGAGAAAGATTTTTTCTTTCGCGAGCAGCGGCTGGCGGAGGAGATCGGCGAATTGGTACCACTGAGCACTGCGCGAAAGCAGCGGTTTGCGGCCAAGCTGCGCCAGCGTATGGACGTCGCGGGCAATGCGGGGGAGCGGCAGATGATCAGGCGGGCGATCGCGGGCTATTGCTCGATGGCGCGTGTGACGTATCGCGACTGGATGGATCAGCGCGAATATCGCCAGGCGGCAGCTGCCATGGAGATGTTCGTCGCACTTCAGCCGGATCATGCGCGAGGCTGGTTCGATCTGGCGCGCGCCTATGCGGCGGGGGGCGATGAAAAAGGCGCGGTCGAAGCGTTGGAGCGTTCGGCTCAGGCGGGCTTTGACGATCCTGCGCGCGTGGAAAAGGAGCTGGTGTTCAGCCGGCTTTCAGAGAATGAGCGGTTTCAGGCAGCGCTCTCAAGGATCACGTCGAACAAAAGCGAGCCGACGACCCAGCTCCCGGCGATGCGCGTGTCGGCCGTGCTCGCCAGTGTGGAATTGAGGTTGTTCTACCAAGCGAGGACCGACGGCGATTCCTCGCTGGTGGCTTTTCTCAAGGTGGTGAGCGTGCGCCGCGGATCGGCGGCGGCGCGGGCCGGAGTCACCGCCGGTATGGAGGTGATGGGCATTCAGCAGATCCGGGTGAGCGGGCTTACCGAAGGAGAATTGAACAACGCACTCGCGCAATCGGTGAGGGGCGAAATTCTTCTGACGGTGCGTGACGACGCCGGAGATTCCGAGCGGACGCTGCGCATACCCATCACGAAATCGGATGGCTCTCCGACATCCGGTACTGCCGACGCACACGAGTGACGAGTTTCCTAACGGAAGCCCCGTTTTCAGAGGTTCAGATTTTTTGAAGGGGTTTTGGTTGCGACGGTTTTAACCGATCAAGCCGAGCCTTGTTCTTGAGGCATCCGGATAACCACCCCTTCACGCGTATTCAGAACCCCACGTCCTCTCAAGCCGGTCGCATTGCTGTGGCCGGACAGCGGCACTCCGACGGGCGTGCCGGACCTCTTCCCCCTTTTTCTTGGCATCAAGAAAGACCGACAGAACCCAACACATGATCACTACCCAAACCAATACCTCCACATCCGGTCGCAGCCTCATCAGTCGCTGGCTGCGCGTGTGTGCGCTGGCCGCTCTCACCGCGCTGGCACCGTTCCTCCATGCGCAAAGCGCATCCACATCCACCGGTACCGTCACGGGGACCGTCCTCGATAGCTCGACGGGCAAGTACCTCGAGGGCGCGGAAGTCTCCCTTGAGGCGCAAGGCACACAGCTACGCACCACGTCAGCACGCGGAGGCAGTTTCAGTCTTTCGGGCGTTCCTTCTGGTCCGCAGACGCTCGTCGTCGCGTACCCAGGACTCGATTCGAAATCGGAAAACGTGAACGTCGTCGCAGGCGCGTCGGTCACTGTTTCCGTCGGGCTTTCCACTGAGACAGTCATGCTTCAAGCGATGACGATCTCGACGTCGAAGGAAGGCATGGCGCAGGCGATGGCGCTGCAAAAGGTCTCCGTGCAGACGAAGCTCGTGGCGGCATCCGACCAGTTCGGCGAAGTGAGCGAGGGCAACATCGGCGAGTACCTGAAGTTTCTGCCGGGCGTGAGTGTTGACTACAACGTGAACGACGCGCGCGGCATCAGTCTGCGCGGGTTGAGCACAGCGTTCACGATTGTCGCAGTCGATGGTACGCCGATGGCCGGCACGTCGTCGATGGATGACACCCGCCGCTTCGAGTTCGAGCAGATCGCCATGAACAACGTGGAGACGACTGAGCTGTATAAAACCGTCACGCCCGACATCTCGGCCACCTCGACCGGCGGCTTTGTGAATTTCGTCACGAAGAGCGCGTTCGATACGGAGGGCATCCAGCGCTTCAGTTACAACGTGTCGCTCTCAGTCCCGAGCACGAATTTCTCGCTCTCCAAAGAAGGCGGCGTCTGGGGCCATAATGAAGAGTACACGATCCGGCCGAGCGTGGAGATGAACTACGCGCGCCGCATCACCTCGAAGCTGGGCTTCAACGTGAACTACCGTTTATCGGAGAAGTACGACGATTCACCACGCACGACCGTTACGTGGAACGTGCAGAACACGAGTGTGCCCCCGATTTTCGCGAGCACACCGCGCATCGGCACGCTCGCCATCCGCAGCGAGCAAAAGCTCACGCATCGCGAGGCCTTCGCCGGCAAGGTTGACTACAAGCTGACTGACGCGACCAAGCTTTCGATCTCTGGTCAGTGGAACTGGTACGACCTGAATTTCACGCAGCGCGGACCGACATTCGCGTTTGGTACCAACGCCACCGTCAACGGCCCGAACAGCTTCACGTCGGGCAGCGGCGCTGGCGTCACGGCGGGTGCAGGCACGATCACGAATGGCGTGCTCTACCGAAACAAATACGGCACGACCTATCACACCAACGGCACGCTCAGCCACGAGTTCAGCCAGTACTCGAAACTCTCGTTCACCGGCTACTATTCGCGCGCGAATGGCCAGTACCGCGACACCTCGAAGGGCTTCATCTCGTCGGCGTCCACGATGGTGCCCACGGCGACCACGTACTCGGGCTTCAATGTGTCGGGCATCGGATCGGATCTTCCGACGGTCACCTTTAATCCAGGTGCTTCGGCGACGTCTTACTCGCTTGATTCCATCCGCTCGCTGGGGAACTACAATTTCGGAGCTGCGGGCAACAATACTAACTTCCAGTCGCGTCCGTGGACCGCTCTCGACACGAAGAAGGGCGCGAACGGCACCTACTCGTATGACTTTGCGGGAGTCGATGTGCCCATCAAAATTCAGACCGGCTTCGCTTACGATGAGGTCACGCGCTACATCAGCCGTCCTGATCTGCGTGGTGTTTTCCCGGCGATCACGGGCAGCGCTCTCACCGCATTGGCTGACCCCAACTATACGAAGGACGTCGCCTATGGCTTCGGTTCTTTCCAAGTCGTCGATCCGTTCAAGGTGTACGAGGCATACAAGGACAAGCTTACCTTCGTGTCGCTCGATGACGTCCGTCAGTTCGACGAAACGAATGCGGCTGAGTACATCCGCGTCGATGCGACGATCGCGCAGGATCTTCTTTTGACCGGTGGCGTGCGCGTGGAGAACCACACCATCGATGCGAAGGCGCAGAGTCGCGCCAACGCTCGCTCGAAGCAGGCGAAGATCGATCTCGATTACACCGAGTGGTATCCCTCGCTGAGCGCGAAATACACCCCCCGGTTTAACCGCAATCTGGTTTTTCGCGGCGGCGTGAGTCGCACGGTCGGCAATCCCGACTACGCGGACGTTTTGCCAGTCATTACGTCGGAAGCGAACCCTGGCGACGCCAACGGATCGATCAATGTGCCCGATCCGGAGTTGAAGCCCTATTTCTCGAACAACTTCGATCTCTCGGTGGATTACTACTTCAAGCACTCCGGCGTTATCAGCCTCTACGGCTACCGGAAGGACGTGAAAAACTACTTCATTTCACAGGCCATGACGCGGGCGGATATCAACGCCATCGCGGTCGATTACGGTTACAATCCGGCGGAGTTTGCGTCGGGTGCCGTCACGACCAACGGAGGCAAATCCACGCTGCAAGGGGTGGAGCTCAGCTACGCGCAGAACATGACGTTCCTGCCAAAGCCCTTCAACGGGCTGAATATCCAGGCGAACTTCACTTACATGGATGTGACGGCGAAGGACGCGAATGCGCAGCGCCAGATCGATCTGGAGTATTCGCAGCTCCGCGCCGTGTCGCCGAAGACAGCGAACTTCATCCTCGGTTATCGTTACCGCGATTTCTCGTTCACGAGCACGACCAACTGGGTTTCGGAGAGCCTGTTTGGCGGCTTTGTCGCCAGCACGTTTTTCACGGGAACAGCGGGGACGGCGACATTGCCGGAGACACGGCTCGCCCGCTATCGTGACGAGAAGCTGACCACTGACTGGAAATTCGAATACGCGGTGAACAAGCACATCGCGGTCTATTTCCTCCTGCGGAATATTTTCAACAGCCAGCGCGTGGATTACTACCAGGGTTACCAACCGCAGTACCGCGACGTGGTGCTGGCGGACACGCGCTACGAGTTTGGTGAGCCGCACCTGACGCTCGGCGTGCGCGGACGCTTCTGAGTTTTGCAATCGTTAGTGTTGTTCAAAGGCCCGCCATTTCCGGCGGGCCTTTTTCGTGCCTGGGTATTCCAGAGTAGATAAGCGGAACGCGGTTAGTTCGTGAGGCGTGCTTTCCAGGCAGGGTAGTCTATCGAGAGCAGGTCGGCAGGCCAGGTGCCGTACCAGTCGTAGCCGGAGCGGCGTTCGCGCTGGACCTCGGCGAGGGTTTGAACGCGCTGGCCGTCGCGGTTGGCGAGGAAGGGCTGACTGGTTTCGAGGTCGTAGAAGCGGGCCCAGAGCGGTGGCGCGGCGGGATCGGGGACGGTGCGGCGATCGGTCGTGCTGGTGTGCCAGGTGTATTTCACGGGGTCGGCGTCGAAGGTTTCGAGACGGAGGCCGGAGAGTTGCACGCGGGCGAACCAGGCGGCTGCGCCTTCAACGGCGGTGATGATTTCAGGCGAGGGATTTTCGATGCTCATCAGGTAGCGGACGACGGCCACGCTTTCTCGGCTGACGAGCGCGGGGAGTTCGAAGGCGCGGGCGCCGGAGGGCTCAAGGGTGAGGTGGTGATACTGGCCGGCCCAGACGGTGGGCGCGCCGTTCTGACGTATCTGGAGGCGGAGGATGCAGGCGTCGCCGCGCGCGAAGGCTTCTGCGGCGCGCTGGCGGCGGGCCTCGTCGATGAAGTCGAAGGGCTTCTGGCCGGAAGCGATTTTGCGGAAGGTGCGGAGGAGGTCAGGGAGGACATCGTCGGCGAAGGTGAGGTAGGGACGGTAGCCATCCTGACTCGGGAAGGAGTGGGGGAAACCGCCGCTGGCGTGCTGGGCAGCGAAGGTGAAGTCGAGGCCTCGGAATGCGGCGTCTCGGTAGCGAGTGTCACCGGTGAGTCCATACGCGCCTGCGAGGTACTCGATCTGGGGCCAGGTGTTGCGGTTGTCGAAGCTGGTGTCGGTTTTGGCGCGGTCGGCGACGATCTGGGTTTTCTCTGCGTCGGAGAGAATGCGCAGCGGATCTTCGTTTTCACGCCAACCGCCGTTGGCGCGTTGATAGAAGAGGATGTTGTCGGCGATGCCGCGGACGTCGTTTTCCGAGAGACGTGGGTAGTCGGTCTTGTGATTCGCGTTTCGCCAGTGGTGGATGCAATCGGAGAAGCCGTCGAGTGGCAGCGGTGGGGCGGCTTGCGTGACCGAAACGACGGCAAAGAAAAACGCGGCGACGACGGGGAGTTTCATCGCCGCCAGTCCGTCAGGCGTGACGGAGTGGGTCAAACATGCGGATCACTTCTCCGAGGAGGCCTAGAGATCAGACCTTCTTCAGCTTCCATTTTCCCTGACGGAAAAGAATTCCGCTCCAGATCGTGAGAGCAGTGAAGGAAACGGGCACTGCGATGAAGACTCCCGTTGGTCCGAAGCCGAGCGGCACGGCAAGTATGTACGCGAGTGGTACCTGTCCGAGCCAGAAGCAGAAGAAATTGAGTCGGGTGGGCGTCCACGTATCGCCGGATCCGTTGAACGTTCCTTCAAAACACATGCCCGCTGCGAAGAGGGGAAACGCGAGGCTCATGATCCAGAGTGCGCGCACGGCGTTGGAATAAACCTCCGGGTCGGTCGTGAAGAAGCCGACGATCACGCTGGAGAACGCGACGAATAGGAGACCAACCACACCGAGAAAGATCACGTTGAACTTCGTCGCGATCCGGACCGCTTTTTCAGCGCGATCAGGTTTGTCTGCACCAAGATTCTGGCCGACGAGCGTGGCTCCGGCGTTGGCGAGTCCCCAGGCGGGCATCAAGGCGAAGATGACGACTCGGATCGCGATGGTGTAACCGGCGAGCACCGGACTTCCGAACGTCGAAAGAATCTTAAAGAGCCCGACCCAGCTGGTCGTCGCGATAAACATTTGAGCGATGCCGTTGCCCGAGGTCTTGAGAATCGTCACGAGCATCTCGCGCTGTGGTGCAAGATCGGGAAGGTGAATGCGGATGCGGCCCGCGCGTACGGTGAGATGCCACAATTGGTAGAGCACGCCGATGCCGCGGCCGATGTTGGTGGCGACGGCGGCGCCGGTGACACCCATTTCGGGAAACGGGCCCCAGCCGAAGATGAAGAGCGGGCCGAGGACGATGTTGAGGCCGTTGGCGAGCCAGAGCGTGCGCATCGCGATCACGGCGTCACCGGCACCGCGGAAAATCGCGTTGATCAAGAAGATCATGAACACGGTCATGTTTCCTCCGAGCATGATGCGCGCGAAGTCTGTGCCCAGAGTCACAATACTTTCGTCGGCGCCCATCAGGCGCAGGATGTCGGGGGCGAAATAGCCAAGGACGAGGCCGATGAGCGCGGAGCAGCCTACGCCGAGGAGCAGGATTTGCCCGGCGGTCTGTGCGGCGCGTCGCGGATCTTTTTCACCGATGCGGCGGGCGACGACGGCCGTCGCGGCAAACGAGATGCCCATCGCGACGGCGTAGATCAGTGACATGATCGACTCAGTCAGGCCGACGACGGCGATCGCCTCTCTACCGAGGCGGGATACCCAGAAGACATCCACAACGGCGAACAGCGATTCCATGATCATCTCGAGGACCATGGGCACCGCGAGGAGGAGGACGGAGCGGTTGAGCGAGACGGAGGTGAGATCGAAGTGCCCGCCTTTGAGGGCCTGGCCTACGCTGCGCCAGAAGCCGGCGGGTGGAGTGGCCGGTGGCGTTTCTGGCGTAGAGGGGAACGATGGTGAGGGTTCGGACATGCGGGAGCGTTTTTAACGAAAGGCGGGCAGAATACGGGACGAGCGTGACAGCGTTGTGTCAGCAGGATGTGCGGAGCGCTGCTCACTTCCTCAACGAATGAAGGCGGTGAAAGCGGACAGCGCGCGGGAAGACAAACGGAGCGTACCGGGCGGGTTTCAAGGGGAGGAAGTGGAAACCTCCTGGAGGCGTTTTTGAAGGTGGCGGCGTTCGGCGTCGTTGCGAACCAAGGACAGGGCTTCGCCGTAGGCGACGGCGGCCTCCGGAAAGCGGCCGGTGCGGCGGAGAAGATCGGCGCGGGCGGCGGGGAGGCGGTGGTAGCCGGGGAGGTCGAGCTGATCGAGAAGCGTGAGCGCGTTTTCGAGGTGGCCGGACATGGCGATGGCGACGGCGCGGTTGAGTTCGATGATGGGTGATGGCGTGAGTTGCGCGAGCAGCGCGTAGAGCGCGGCGATTTGCGGCCAGTCGGTTTTGTCGGCGGTCGGAGCGTTTGCGTGAAGTGCGGCAATGGCGGCCTGAAGTGCGTAGGGGGCACCGCGTAGAGACTTCCCCCACGCGGTTGTCGGAGAAGGTGAGGGAGAAGTGTGGCTGAAAATGGCGTCGAGGAGGGCGGTGCCTTCGGCGATTTTGGCGCGGTCCCAGAGCGTGCGGTCTTGATCTTCGAGGAGGACGAGGTCGCCGGATGCATCGGTGCGGGCGGGGCGGCGGGCGTCGTTAAGGAGCATGAGGGCAAGGAGGGCGCGGGGCTCGCGTTCGAGCGGGAGGAGCCCGACGAGCTGGCGGGCGAGGCGGATGGCGTCGGCGCAGAGATCGGCGCGGATTATTTCGGTGCCGGAGCTGGCGGAGTAGCCTTCGTTGAAGACGAGGTAGACAACGTGAAGCGCGGCCGAGAGACGGGAGGGGAGTTCGTCGTCACCGGGAATCGAGTACGGGATGGCGGCGAGCTTGATCTTGGTTTTGGCGCGGACGAGGCGCTGGGCGAGCGTGGGAACGGGGACGAGGAAGGCGCGGGCGATTTCCTCGGTGGTGAGGCCGCAGACGGTGTGAAGGGTGAGGGCGATTTGCGCTTCGGGTGCGATCGCGGGGTGGCAGCACGTGAAGATGAGGCGGAGCGTGTCAGCGGGCTCGGGCGCGCTTTCCTCGAGGGTAGCGAGCGTGATCATTTCCTCGTGTTTATGGGCGGCCATCGCGCGGTGACGGATCTGGTCGATGGCTTTGTTACGCGCGGTGGCGAGGAGCCAAGCGACGGGATTGGGCGGGGGGCCTTTCTGCGGCCACTGGGCGACGGCAATGGCGAAAGCTTCCTGAAGCGCGTCTTCAGCAAGCGTGAAATCGCGAACGGCGCGGATGAGACTCGCGAGGATGCGTCCGTAGTGTTCGCGGTGAAGTTCGCCGAGGGTCACTGGCTGGTCGTCAGGGAATCGATGCGTGGGCCGAGGAAGAGGCGTCAGTCTTTGCATTCATTGCCGACGACGTGGGGGCGCAGTTCGACGGCGGTGCCGACGCGAAGCCCCGGAAAGCGTTTGGCGATGGCGATGGCTTCGTCGAGATGGGCGCATTCGAGGATTTCGAAGCCGCCGAGGAATTCCTTCGTCTCAGCGAAAGGGCCATCGGTGATGATGGTTTTGCCATGGGCTTCGCGAAGAGTGGTCGCGGTGGAGGGCGGCTGAAGACCGGAGCAGCTGCGGCTGTGGCCGCTTTTGACGAGGGCTTCGTGCCAGGCGCCGCATTCTTGATGGACGCGGTTGCGTTCGTCGGTGGAGAGCGTGGACCAGCGTTGAGAGTCGAGGTAGATGAGCATCACGTATTGCATGGGCTTGGGTAGTTGAGTGTTCACCTCTGAGTCGAACGAGGCGGGGCGAAATCGACAGGAGTGGCGTTTTTCTTTGCGAAGATGGGGAGTGGTTTAACGAGTCCGGAGGGGTGATGAGACTGCGTCGAGGAAACGATTGCCTGCTTTTAGAGGTCGGGCAGGATCGGTGCTCACGCAACCCGTGAATACCCCTGACGATTGCCGCCGCTGTGGTGTCTGCTGCTTTTCAAGCCTCGAAAGCTATGTGAGAGTGTCGGGTGATGACTGGACGCGGCTCGGTGATGCGGCCGAGCGCGTGGCACACTTCGTAGGGAATCGCGCCTTCATGCTCATGCGTGAAGGACACTGCGCGGCGCTTGAACTAAGACATGCGGAGGATGGTGCGGCGGAATTTTTCTGCTCCATCTACGAACAACGTCCGCAAATTTGCCGCGATCTGGCGAGAGGTTCGCCGGAGTGCGGCGGCGAACGTGAGATGAAGGGCGCGGGGTTATTTCGCCTTCATGACGTCCGATAGATCTTTAGGCGCGGGATTTTGGTCGGGGCCGCTTTCTTCAGGGCGAATGGAAATTTTCGGACGCCAGTTGAGCCAGTCTTTCTCGGGCTCGGTCTGGAGTTTGAAAACGGTTTCCTCTTTGGCGGCAGGTGCGAGCGGGCCGTTTTTATCGGAAGGTTCGGGTGTGGCGAAAGCGATGCCGCCGCTGACCAGCGATTCGAGGGACGTGTTTTTAAGTTCGGCGCCTAGCAGGCCGACTTTGAAGGAGAATCCGCCGGCGTTCCAGAAACGGGAATCGGTGCGCACGAGATCGGCGTAGGCGCTTTCGACGCGGAAGCGGATCAGCACGGATGTGGCGTCGTCGGCGAGGCGGCTGGCTTCGACTTCGCCGACTTTCACCTCGCGATAAAACACGGGGGAGCCGGGATTGAGCGAACCGAGGCGGTCGCTTTGGATGAAGAAACTGCGGCCCTGTTTCGATGGCACCGGAGGCGGTGCTTTTTCGAGACCGGTGAAGTTTTCCGCCAGGTCGCCCTCGCCGGGACGGACGGCGAGTTGAACGCCCGTCAGCAGGGTGTCCAAACCGGTGACGCCGGAGAAGCCAATCTCGGGACGCACGATCCAGAATCGTGAATCACGCCGGGCGAGAGCGGCGGCGGATTTCTGAAGCTGCACGCGCACGATGACACCGCTGAGGTCTGGCTTCATATCTACAGATGTGACGGTGCCGACGGTGCTGCCTTTGTGTTTCAGCTGAGTCTTCCCGGCTTCGACGCCAGTACCGTCTTCAAACTCGATCGTCACCTCGGGACCGTGATCGCGGACGGCGCGGAAAATCATCCAGCCCCCGAGTAGCAAGGCGATCAGAGGCACGATCCATATTAGCGGAAGCGAGGTGGCCCGGGAGATTTTTGGGGTAGCGGAAGTGGTCATTGCGATGGGGTCGTTGAGCTGCGATGCGGCTGGAGCCAAAGTGTGCGCGGGTCGAATGCATGAGTGGCGAGGATCGTCAGTACCACAGCGGCGGCAAACGCAACGATACCGGCGCCGGGGCGGATTGTGCTGAGGGCGCCGAAGCGCACGGCGCTCGTGAGAAACGCCACGAGGAAAACATCGAGCATCGACCAGCGGCCGATGAAGTCGAGGACTGCATACAACCGGGTCAAACGCCTAGCGTGCGGGGAGGGACCACGGCGTGCGGCGAGCATGAGGACGACCAGTCCTCCGAGTTTGATGAAGGGGATCAGCAGGCTGGCGGCAGCCACGATCAATGCCAGCGGCCAAAGCCCGCTTTCGAAAAGTCCCAGAATGCCCGAGTAGATCGTGTCGATCCGGGAAACGCCGCCCGTATCCGAAGTCAGGATCGGAAGCAGGTTGGCGGGAATCAGCATGATCGCCGCAGCCAGCGTGAAAGCGAGCGAGCGGGAAAAATCCGGTTGCAGAGCTGTGCTGTTTTTCTGCGTGCTCATGCCCGCGAGCTTTCTTGTGTTTCCGACCCCAGGTGGAAATTTCGCCACGCGAGCAGGACAAGGACTGACATCGCGGCGTAGCACCAAAAGCCCGGGCCTATTTTCACATCGACCAGGCTTCCCAGTTTCGTGAGTGCGACGAGGACGCCTAATAGATAAACCTCGGGCATCGCCCAGGGAGCGACGGCGACAGCGAGACGACGCAGGTGGGTTGTCCACGGGGCTGATTTCAAAAATCGCTCCGGAAGCGTGAGCGCCGCCAGCAAGCCCAGCAGCACAACGGGAAGCAGTCCTGCGCAGAGCGACACCCAGAGAGAGAGCAGCTGCATGTTTTCGGACCACAGCGCGCGAGCACCCGAAAAAAGATAGCCGACATGCTCGCTGCCCAGTTTGCCGACGGTAACGAACGGCAAGGTCAGAGCCGGGATCGTGAGAATCAGGGCGGCTGTGACTAAGGCGGCGGTAGTGTCTGCGCCGAAGCGCGAGCCCTTGGCGAGTGTGAGGCCGCAGCGTACACATTGAGCGCGTTGGCGAGATTTGAGCGCAACCGCGCAATGCGTTTGTCCGCAGAAGCGGCAGGTGAAGCGCGGATGCAATCCGGCTTCCGGGGCGCCGGAGTGTTCGTCGGCAGGGGTGGGATAGGCCATGGGGCTGCGATGCTGGTTGCCCATAGACACACCGAGGCGCGCGGAGTTCGTCGGGGTTTGAGCGTTAGCAGCCGCAGGGTTTTCCCCGACTCTGCCGCGAACGCACTGAATCAGCTACGGATCGGCTCGCGCATGGAATCCATGGCGAGGGACTTTGCGATGTGGCAGGCGGTCGCGAGCGGCCGGACTTCGACGGTCATGCCGTAAGCGAGATTGGGGCAGTGGCGGGCGATCTCGGTGGCCTCCTCCATGCCGGAGACACTGAGCATGAAATAGCCGGCGATAGCTTCCTTGGCCTCGGCGTAAGGACCGTCGACGAGACGCTCACCGTGTGGGCCGGAGACGGTGCGCGAGGTGGCGATGTCGAGAGCGTTTCCGCCGGTGGCTTTTCCCTGGCGGGCGAGACCGTCGTACCAGGCGTTCCATGTGCTGAGGATCTGGCGGCGTTTGTCCTCGGACATCCCGGAATAATACTCGGGTGATTCGCGGAAGATCAGCATGAAGGGGACGGCGGTGGTGGCCATGGCTGTGGGGCGAAATTTGAAGTCGGAGGGTGTCCGGATCGGGTCCTGTCGTTCGTTGAGTGTTTGGAAGCCACTCCTCACGGCCAATCCAAATTTCACACGCCACCACTTCCCATGAATTCTGAAACCGTATCGTCGCTCGTCGGAGCCAGCCAGCCACCTAGGAAGTCTTTTACGCGATTCCTGCCCGTCATCGCGCGCATCCTGCTTGGATTGCCGCTCGTGATTTTCGGCCTGAACGGCTTTCTTAATTTTATCCCGCCGCCGCCCGAGCCGCTTCCGGAAAAGGCGATGGCATTTGCTGGAGCGTTGATGGAGTCGGGTTACATGATGCCGCTGATCGGTGCGACGATGCTGGTCTCGGGCGTGCTGTTGGTGCTCGGACGATTTGTGCCGCTGGCGCTGGTGCTAATGGCGCCATTTTTTGTGAACAGCGTTTTGTTTCACCTTTTCCTCGAACGCAGCGGGCTGCCGATGGCTCTCCTATTTGCCGCGCTGGAACTCTATCTCGCGTGGGTCTACCGGAAGGCTTATCTCCCATTGTTCGTGGCGCGTGCTGTGTGCTGAGCGAGTTGAACGGAGCCCTCCTTCTTTTCCCCAACCTTAAATCCCAATACTCATGTTTAAGAAAATCCTTATCTGCCTCGCGGTTATCATCGTGATCTTTGTCGTCGTGGTCGCGTTGCAGCCATCTGAGTTTCGCATCGAGCGCTCGGTCGTGATTTCGGCTCCAGCGGCAGAGGTTTTTCCGCACACCAATGATCTGCGGAAAATGCAGGAGTGGTCGCCGTGGAAGAAAATGGATCCGAACGCGACGTATACATTTGCGGAGCTTTCGGCGGGAGTGGGCGCGACGATGAGCTGGGCGGGCAACAGTCAGGCGGGCGAGGGAAGGCAGACGATCACGGAGAGCCGTGTGAATGAGTACGTGGGCATCCGGCTGGAATTCCTGAAGCCGTTTGAGTCGGTCTGCGCGACAGCGTTCACGCTGAAACCGGAGGGAAATCAGACGACGGTGACCTGGAGCATGTCGGGAGAGAACGGGTTTATCTCGAAGGCATTTTGTCTCGTCATGAGTCAGGACAAGATGATCGGGGAGCCGTTTGAGGAAGGGCTGGCGAGCTTGAAGGCGTTGGTGGAAAAACGGTGACGGTGACGGGCGGGGCGTCCATGAGTGCGGTTTCACATCATGGACGACGTATTGGGATTTTTCGCGCGACTCTTCACTGACCGGCCTTACTGCCTGCTGGCATGGCCGGGGGCTGCGATGGTTTTGGGGACGTTGATGACGCTGGCATCGCAAGCGACGGCCACGAAACTGGCGATCGTGCCGCGCACGGCGGGCGGATTAGTCGGGATCGTGACGGCGCCATTTATCCATGCGAACTTCGCACACCTGATCGCGAATCTACCGGCGTTTGTGGTGCTCGGGGCGCTGATCTTGCGGCGAGGGGAGGATGAGTTTTTGCGCGTCTCGCTGATGATCGCGGGCGCGCAAGGCGTGCTGCTCTGGCTGTGCGGACGGAAGGCGGCGCACATGGGAATGAGCGGCGTGATCTTTGGATTCTTCGGCTGGCTGGTCGGGCTGGCGTGGTTCACGCGGGCGACGGACGATCTGCTGATCGCGGGTGGCGTGCTGGTTTTCTACGGAGGTATGCTGGCAGGAGTGGCTCCGGCGCGAAATGGCACCTCGTGGGAGGGGCATCTTTTCGGGCTGATCGTCGGGGGCGGGGTGGCGTGGGTGCTGAATCAGTAGAGCGGTCTTATCGTCGCTGACCCGGCAGTGGGGATCGTAATCTGAAATGGTGTCGCCTCAGCTCGTCTGAGGTCTTCCGGCATTCGCAGCGCAACGGCCTCAGGCGAGCTGAGGCCCTACACCAACAACTGAATACGTCCGGTTCGGAGCGCGTCTGCGTGCCGGATCAGGTGGGCTTGAGATCGAGGACGGTGCGGATTTTTTCGAGGAGGGCGGTCTCGTTGAAGGGTTTCACCAAGAGGCCGTCGGCTTTCAGGGCGGTGAGCGTGTCGAAGACGGCGTGATCGGCGGGCGAGGGCAGCATGATCACGGGGATGGCTTGAAGCTCGGTCGTAGACTTTATCCGCCGGAGGGTTTCGACGCCGTCCATGATGGGCATGTTGACGTCGAGGAGGATGAGGTCGGGGCGGGCGCGCTCGATGGCGAAGAAGGCGTTGAAGCCGTTGGTGGCCTCGTGGACATCGCAGGCGAACGGGCGGAGCGTTTTTTGGACGAAGCTGCGGAGGCCTTTGGAGTCATCGACCGCTAGAATGAGCGGTGACTTGGCGGAAGGAGCGGGTTTGGTTTTCAAAATCGAAGAAAAGAGTGCTGCTGAGCGAAAGAGCGACGCATGATCAGCGGCCGGGGCGGCGGCCACTGGCGCGGGTGTAGTCCTGGTCGATCTGGGCGGAGCTGAAGAGGAAGTCGGCGGTGGCGGGATTCATCGCGCAGGGGACGTTCCAGAGGACGGCGAGGCGGAGCAGGGCTTTGACGTCGGGGTCGTGCGGCTGCGCGGCGAGCGGATCCCAGAAGAAGATCAGGACGTCGATGCGCTGCTCGGCGAGGGCGGCGCCGATTTGTTGATCGCCGCCGATGGGGCCGCTGAGGAAACGGTGGACGGGCAGGCCGAGTTCGCTGGCGATCATGCCGCCGGTCGTGCCGGTGCCGAAGAGTTCATGTTTCGCGAGGGCGTCGCGATGAACGCGCGCCCACGCGAGCAGCGAGTCCTTCTCGTGATCGTGCGCGACGAGCGCGATGCGTTTGCGGGCGGGCAGCGGGGCGAGTTCGGTGCGGACGAAAGACATGGGACGGCGGAGGCGATGAGACGCGGGGTGAATCGATGCGATTGCGCCTGCGGGCGTCAACATGTTGGCCGGAGTGTTAATTCGCGCGCACAGTTGGCCAAGCGATGCACAGACGCTGGAAGCGTTTGCGGAGATGATAGCGCCACTATGAGTGCTACCGTGTTAAAAAGACTCGCGACGGCTGCAGAGGAATCCGCCTGTCTCGAACGCACTATCGCGAACGAACTCCCGGAGGAGCTTTCCCAGATTTCCGGATCATTTGGATGTCCGGGGCTGCGTGATTCCCCGGCGGGTGGCGGCCGGAGGAAGGCCGGACGCCCGAAGCAGGCGGCGAAGAAGAGGTGGAGGCTCATGAGCGCCATCGCCGACTTCCTCGATGACGGTCACCCGACGCTCATGGCTTCCGTGTGCGGCTCAAATCTCACCGGTCAGCAACCCCGATGAACGTTTCTTTCGATATCACCCGCGCCGGCGGGCAACTCAGCGACGTCCGATTCCGTCTCGGCCGCAAAATCGTCGAGCCCTTTTCGACCGCTCCGTGGTGCGGCCAACCGGAGGCGAAGAAACTCATCCCGCTGCTGCGCGAGTTGCGCGGGGATTTTTTCTGCGCGCCTTTTGGTGCGGGACCGACATGCCGCGGGGAAGCGCATCCGCCGCATGGGGAATCCGCGAATGCTACGTGGAAGGTGTGCTCGTCGAAGGCCGGGCGTCTCGTCGCCACGCTGCAAACGCTCGTCCGTCCCGGGAAAATCACCAAGGTCGTCGAGGCGCGAGAGGGAGAAACGAATCTTTACCAAGCCCACACGCTGGAAGGTTTTCGCGGCGGGATGTGTCTGGGTCATCACGCGATGCTCGATTTCATCCGCAATGGGCCGGGCGTGATTTCCACTAGCAAGCTGCGTCTTGCGCAGGTGCTTCCGGCTCCGTTCGAAAACCCGGTGCAAGGTGGTTATTCCTCGCTCATGGAGGGCGCGTGGTTTCGCGAGCTCGTAAGCGTGCCGATGGCGGATGGCGGAAGAGCCGATCTCACGCGATTCCCGGCCCGCGCGGGTTTCGAGGATCTGGTTATGCTGCACCACAAAGACGCGGACGACTTCGCGTGGGCCGCGGTTGTTTTTCCCGAGAAGAAGTTCGTCTGGTTTTCCCTCAAGAACCCGGCGCATCTCGCTTCCACCGTTTTGTGGCATTCGAACGGCGGGCGTCACTATGCGCCTTGGAACGGACGGCATCGCGGCGTGCTCGGTGTCGAGGACGTCACCGCGTATTTTCATCTGGGTCTCGCGGCCTCGTTGTCGGCGAACCCGTGGAAGAAGAAAGGCGTGCCGACGTCGGTCGCGCTTTCCCGAGGCAAGCCCACGCGCATTCCGTACATCATGGGCGTCGCGCCGCTGCCCGCCGGTTTCGATTCGGTCCGCAGCATACGGCGCACAGCCACCGGCATCCGGCTCCAATCTGCGGACCGGGCGCATATCGATCACGCTGTGGACACCACGTTCATCCAATAACCGATTTCCGGAGCCAGACATGAGCACTCCTATGAAACGATACACTGACTTCCTACAAAACGTTCGCGGGAAAATCCTGCTCGGCTGCGACGGCTTCGTCGATGAGACGTACGAGCTGGTGGACGTGAGGCGAGGGCCGGCCGACTTCACGCCGATGAAAAAGCTCAAGCAGTTCGGCGAGCTGATCGTCCAGCGCGCGGATGGCGGTGTGGGACTGGAGCTGGTGCCGAAGCGCCGTTGCGAGGGCGGTTTTGCGATCAACACCGGCCGCGTCGCCGCGTGTCTCGGTTTGAAGCCGCGTCTGCCCGGTCTCTACGGCGGCAAGGCCATCGACCCGGCGTACGAGCCGTTCGCGAAAATCTGCGAGCTGCATTCCCTCGGCGATCCGGCGCTGACGATCGCGTTGGAGTTTGGTGACGGGAAGATCCTGATGAGCAATCTCGAGGCGGTCTCCACGCTGAGCTGGAGCGATTTCGAGAAACATTTCGGACAGGCGAAACTCGATGCCATGTTCTCGGGCGTCGACATCCTCGGGCTCGGCTACTGGTCGCTCACGGCGAATTTCGACGAGCTATTCCAAGGCTTCATGGACCAGTATCGAACGGCGACGCCGCCACGCCGGATGTTTTTCGATTTCGCCGACATCAAGAAGAAGTCCAGCGAGAGTTTCCTCCGCAGCCTGGAGTTGATCCGGTCTTTCAGTGGCAAAATCCCGATGGTGCTCAGTCTGAACGAACATGAGGTGCTGGAGTTGTGTTCGAGGATTGGCGTGGCGCGTCCGGAGCTGACGCCGGCTGCGATCGGCTCGGCGCTGGCGGTTGCGCGCGAAAAAATCGGCTTTGCGGAACTGGTGGTGCACACGCCGGAGTTTGCGGTGGCGACGAGTGTCACGGAGGGCGTGGCACTCGCTTTGCAGGCGAGGCAAACGAAGATCGTTCGTCTGGCCGGAGCGGGCGACAGCTTCAACGGCGGCTACCTCTGCGCGTCGCTCGGGGAGTTATCGCTCAAAGAGCGTCTTGTCGTGGCCAATGCGGTGACGGCTTTCTTCGTCACGCATGGATTTCCGCCGAACCGGGAAGAACTCGCTGCGCAGATCGAAAAGGCTGCGGACAAGTGACGCCGCTGAAGATTGTCGCGAGATCGGCTCGGCCGACGAACATGGCGGGCGTTCTTCGTCGTCTGAATGTGCAAGCAACCAATGAGCCGATCAGTACCGGATTTTCTTCCAGTCATCGATGAGGCCACGCGTTTTTATCCACGGAAGGATCAGGGCTTCGTCCACGCCGGTCACCTCGATGATCGCACGGATGTCCGCGGGGTGTTTGCTGGAGCCACCTTCGCGGTAGAAGTCCATTTTCCGCAGAACGACATACTCCGGAGGCGCGACCGCGACGGAGAGATTTTCACCCCACGGCAGGCGACGGCGAAGCGGCATCGCCCAGGCGTGAAGCGGGTCCGATCCGGTGAGATAGACATCGGCTTTGAAGCCTGAGTCGTGATGGATGAGGTTAAAGTGTCCGCGTTACGGCCGGGCTTCTTCGGTGCGAATCACCGACTCGGGCGGGACATAAAATTCAGATTCGGGGAAGGCGCGCAGGAGCGCGGCGCGGGTCGAGTCGTTGAGGCTCAGCACGACATCGAGGTCGTTGGTCACACGCGGCTGGCCTTAGAGGATCGCCGCGGTCGCGCCGGTCACCATGTAGGGCGCGCCGGTGGATTCGAAACGCGCCACGAAGAGGCTCAGCTCATCCGGTGCGTGCATGGAGGATACGGTCGGCGACGGCGGTGCGGATTTGGGCGTCGCTCCAAGTGGGCTGGCGCTGGCGGAAACCGGCGGCGAGGAGTTCGAGCATGGAGCGGTTCATGCGGAGCGCCTGGCGCAGGCGGTCTTGTGGGGACATGGCCCGATAGATCGCCACCTGACGCTCGTGAGCGATGCGAAGATGGTCTGCTTGGGCGGTGTCGGACATTGAGGAACGCTGCAAAGCCCATAGCGGGGTGGCAAGCGGTGCGTTGGTTCCGGCGACGCGATGCGCGTCTGGGCGAGCGGCGAGCTTTTCAGCTGTGTGCAAAGTTTGACCCTTTTTCCGGCCCTCTAAATGGGCGACTACGTTCCGCTGAGGAAACGGCGGACGGGCAGGCCGAGTTCGCTGGCGATCATGCCGCCGGTCGTGCCGGTGCCGAAGAGTTCATGTTTCGCGAGGGCGTCGCGGTGAACGCGTGCCCAGGCGAGCAGCGAGTCCTTCTCGTGATCGTGCGCGACCAGCGCGATGCGTTTGCGGGCGGGTAGCGGTGCGAGTTCGGTGCGGACGAAGGGCATGAGATGAATAGACGGGATGATTTACCGGCGGCTGTCGTACCACTTTTCGGCGAAGGCTTTGTCCTTGGACTTTTTTTGCGGTGAAAGCCAGAAGGAGCACGCTGTTTTCATCCACGACCAGAGGCCGTATTTTGACCCTTTGCGACCAGAGGCCGAGAAGGGATGCTTGTGGAGAACCACAAACCGAAAGCCGTTCTTCCCGCCATGACGTTTCAAGCGGCGCACGAACTCAGCTTCTTCGAAAATGTAATACTCCTCGGGGAAGCCGCCGATCGCTTCGAACGACGTGCGATCGCAGAAAAGAAAACCGCCCGGGCACCATTTCAGCAGGCGCATGCTCAGGTTCTTACTTTCCCACGCCCATTTGAACCAGCGAGGGCCGTCGACGATTTTGATCGTGCTTCCGCACCCCACATGAACTCCGGCACTCATTAACCGGATCGCGTCTTCGAGAAGCTCTGGCGATGGCCATGAGTCGGCATCGACAAACAACAGCCAGTCGCCGATTGCTGCTCTCGCAGCCGCGTTTCGGGCACGCGCTATCTGGTTTTTGGGTTCGAATACCACTCGGCATCCGAGCGAACGCGCCACCTCCGCCGTACGATCCGTGGAGTTGTTGTCACATACGACGATCTCCGAGCCGCCGACGAGCGAAGCGACTCGTTCGAGAGCCGATTTCACGTTCGTTACGCAGAGTGGAAGTGCACGCTCCTCGTTGAATGCAGGTATCAACACTGAGAGAGTGTGCTGCATTTTCGTGAGGCGCGTTGCAGATCAGCCTAGTTACCCAACCCAAGTGCGGGCGTTGCGGAAGAGTTTCATCCAGGGGGAGTCTTCGCCCCAGTTTTCGGGGTGCCAGCTCATCGCGGCGGTGCGGAAGACGCGCTCGGGGTGCGGCATCATGATGGTGACGCGGCCGTCTTTTGTCGTGAGCGCGGTGATGCCGTGCGGGGAGCCGTTTGGATTGAGCGGGTAGCGTTCGGTGATGGCGTGGTGGTTGTCCACGAAGCGCGCGGAGACGAGGCCGGAGTCGCTGAAGGTTTTCGCGGCGGTGGCGTCCGGGAATTCGGCGTAGCCTTCGCCGTGGGCGACGGCGATCGGGAGGACGGAGCCTTCCATGCCGGCGAAGAGAACGCTGGGGCTTTTCTCGATTTTGACTGAGGCAAAGCGGGCTTCGAAACGTTCGGACTGGTTTTGCACGAAGCGCGGCCAGTGGTCGGCGCCGGGGATGATCGAGTGGAGGTTGCTCATCATCTGGCAGCCGTTGCAGATGCCGAGGGCGAAGGTGTCTTTGCGCTCGAAGAAGGCCTTGAACTCGGCGCGGGCGCGTTCGTTGAAGAGGATGCTCTTGGCCCAGCCTTCGCCGGCGCCGAGAGTGTCGCCGAAGCTGAAACCGCCGCAGGCGATGACGCCGCGGAAGTCTTTGAGGGAAACGCGGCCGGTGAGGATGTCCGTCATGTGGACGTCGATCGCGCGGAATCCGGCGCGGGTAAGCGCGGCGCCCATCTCGACCTGGCCGTTGACGCCTTGTTCTCGGAGGATCGCGACAGGGGGACGGACATTCGATCCGGCGGAGTTTTTAACCACAGAGGACACAGAGAGCACAGAGGACGGAACGGAAGAGGTCTTTGGTTTGGTCTCTGTGACCTCTGTGCTCTCTGTGGTTTCAAATGGGTATTTGAATGTGATCTTGGGGGTGATGCCGGGGTTGTCCTTTTCGAGTTTGAGTTGGTACTCGGACTCGGCGCAGGCGGGGTTGTCGCGGAGGGCGGCGATGCGGCGGGTGGCGTCGGACCAGACGGAGCGGAGCGTGGAGATGCCCTCGTTGAAGATGTGCGGTTCGCCGGAGCCGGGCTGAGTGATGCGGAGGGCGAAGTGCGGGTTGAGTCCGCCGATGATCGTGGTGCAGGTTTTGAAGCCGTGTTCGCGGAGGATCAGGAAAACGTCGTCGAGGTCTTCGCCTCGGATTTGGATGACGGCGCCGAGTTCTTCGTTGAAGAGCTGACTGACGGCGGAGTTGGCGGCGAGCGCGGTGATCGTGCCAAGGGGCGCGGGGGCGAGGTTGAGGTCGACGCCGGTGTGTCCTGCGAAGGCCATTTCGGCGATGGTGGCGAAGAGGCCGCCGTCGCTGCGATCGTGATACGCGAGGAGTTTTTTCTCGCGGCTGAGCTTCTGGATGGCGTTCCAGAAATTCTTGAGGTCGGTCGGATTGTCGACGTCGGGCGTGGCTTCGCCCATCTGGGAAACGGTCTGCGCCAGGATGGAGCCGCCGAGGCGGTTTTTGCCGCGGCCGAGGTCGATGAGGAGGAGGACGGAGTCGTCGATGCGCTGGAGCTGCGGGGTGAGCGTGGCGCGGATATCGGCGACGGGGGCGAAGGCGGAGATGATGAGCGAGGTCGGCGCGGTGATGCGTTTTTGTTCACCGGAGGCGGCGTCTTTCCAGACGGTGGACATGCTCATGGAGTCCTTGCCGACGGGGATGGTGATGCCGAGCGCGGGGCAGAGTTCCATGCCGACGGCTTTCACGGCGGCGTAGAGATCGGCGCCGTCGCCGGGGAGCGCGGGCGCGGCCATCCAGTTGGCGGAGAGATTCACTTTGCCGATGTCGCCGATCTGGGCGGCGGCGAGATTGGTGAGGGCTTCGCCGACGGCGAGGCGGGCGGAGGCGGCAGCGTTGTTGACGGCGACGGGCGTGCGCTCGCCCATGGACATGGCTTCGCCGGTGTAGACGTCGAACGCGGCGGCGGTGACGGCGACGTCGGCCACGGGAACCTGCCATGGGCCGACCATCTGGTCGCGGGCGATGAGGCCAGTGACGGTGCGGTCGCCGATGGAGATGAGGAAGGTTTTGTCGGCGACGGTCGGGTGGGCGAGGACGCGCTCGGCGAGCTCGTTGAGCGAGAGGTGCTGGAGATCGAGGCGCTCCTGCGGACGCTTCAGCGTATCCGCTTTCCGGTGCATGCGCGGGGGTTTGCCGAGGAGAACCTCGAGCGGCATGTCGATGGGCGTGTTGTTGAAATGGGAATCTTCGAGGACGAGTTTCTTTTCCTCGGTGGCTTCGCCTACGACGGCGAAGGGGCAGCGCTCGCGGGCGCAGAGTTTTTCGAAGACGGGGAGTTGCGCGGCGGGAACGGCGAGGACGTAGCGCTCTTGCGATTCGTTGCACCAGATCTCGAGCGGGGACATGCCGGGCTCGTCGTTGGGGACGGAGCGGAGTTTGAAGCGTCCGCCGCGGCCGCCGTCGTTGACGAGTTCGGGGAGGGCGTTGGAGATGCCGCCGGCGCCGACGTCGTGGATGAAGGAAATCGGATTTTCGGAGCCGAGCGCCCAGCAGCGGTCGATGACCTCCTGGCAGCGGCGCTCCATCTCTGCGTTGTCGCGCTGGACGGAGGCGAAATCGAGGTCTTCGTTGCCGGAGCCACTGGCCATGGAGCTGGCTGCGCCGCCACCGAGGCCGATGAGCATCGCGGGTCCGCCGAGAACGATGAGTTTGTCGCCGGGGTTGATGGCGCCTTTTTGGACGTGCTCGGCTTTGATGTTACCGAGTCCGCCGGCGAGCATGATGGGCTTGTGGTAGCCGCGAAGTTCGGTGGCGGCGCCGCTGGTGGATGGCACGGCCTGCTCGAAGGTGCGGAAGTAGCCGTTGATGTTAGGGCGGCCAAATTCGTTGTTGAAGGCGGCGCCGCCGAGCGGGCCGTCGATCATGATGTCGAGGGCGGAGACGATGCGGCCGGGTTTGCCATGCTCGTGTTCCCACGGCTGGACGGCGCCGGGGATTTTCAGATTGGAAACAGTGAAGCCGGAGAGGCCGGCTTTGGGTTTTGAGCCGCGGCCGGTGGCGCCTTCGTCGCGGATTTCGCCGCCGGAGCCGGTGGCGGCGCCGGGGAAGGGGGAGATGGCGGTCGGGTGGTTGTGCGTCTCGACCTTGCAGAGGATGTGGATGTCTTCGTCGTGCGCGGCATACTCGCCGGTTTTCGGATCGACGTAGAAGCGGCCGCCGCGGGTGCCGGCGAGGACGGCGGCGTTGTCCTTGTAGGCGGACAGGATGCCGTCGCTGTGGAGCTGATACGTATTCTTGATCATCTGGAACAGCGACTTGTCCTTGGCGGAGCCGTCGATTTCCCAGGTGGCGTTGAAGATCTTGTGGCGGCAGTGCTCGGAGTTGGCCTGCGCGAACATCATGAGCTCGATGTCGTTGGGGTCGCGGCCGAGCGTGGTGAAGGCTTTGACGAGGTAATCGATTTCGTCCTCGGCGAGCGCAAGGCCGAGCGACTGGTTGGCGGCGACGAGTGCGGCGCGGCCTTGGGCGAGGACGGGGACGCTCTGCATCGGACGCGGGGATTCGTGGCGGAAGAGGACGTCGAGCGAATCGAGGTCGTTGACGACGACTTGGGTCATGCGGTCGTGGAGCTTCGCGCGCAGCGCGGTGAGTTGGTCGGCGCTAAGGACGGAGAGCGGCTTGGTGAGAGCGGAGTTGTCGATCTCGATCCAGTAGGCGACGGCGCGCTCGATGCGTTTTACTTTCGCGAGGCCGCAGATGTGGGCGATGTCGGTGGCCTTGGACGACCACGGGGAAATGGTACCGGGGCGCGGGGCAACGACCTGGAGCAGGCCGGCGGGCTCGGCGGTGGATGCGGCGCGGCGCGGGCCGTAGGTGAGGAGTTTTTCGAGGGTTTCGCGCTCGGTAGCGGTGATGTCGCCCTCGATCTCGGCGACGTGGATGAAGGCCGTGCTGAGGCTGCGGACAGGCAGACCGGCGGAGGCGAGGTCTTGCTGGAGTTTTTGCAGGCGGAACGGTGACAGGGCGGAGGAGCCGCGAAGGATCAGCATGGTCGGGAAATAGAGGCTGCGAACGAACAGGGCGGGCGCGGGTTTGGCGATGGGAAAAATGGGCGTGGAGCACGACCATTCAAGATCAGCAGGAGGAAGTCGTCCCGTGTGGTGCAGCTGGGTGAGGAGTCTCATCAGAAGTCGTCACGCACTGCGCAATGCGGGTTACTTTGTGGGCAAAAATTTATTGATGCAGGATCGGCGGTTGTTATCCGGAGGAAAACCCGAAAGGCTCAATCCAATGTGTTCTCTTCCTGCTAAGCGCATCCCTGTCGTCGAGAAGTTCTCGATCGGGCTTTTCTTAACGACCGTGACGCTCTCGCTGGCCGGTCTAATAGGGCTTTTGTGGGCATTCGCTCCACAAGGAGTCTGGCAGGCCCAGCTTAACGCGGCCTGGTGGCAATTCGCCGTGATTTTCCTCGGTGTGAAGCTCTTCAACTGCGGGATGGAGTTCTTCTTCCATCGCTACGTGCTGCACAAACCGGTGATCCCGTTCCTGAGCCGTTTTTATCGTCAGCATACGCTTCATCATAATCTCACGCGTATCGCGCGCCGCCAGCTGCCTGGTGGGCGTGAAGTTCCGTATGTGGAGAATATCTACCCGATGACGGAGCCGGAGCAGGGTGAAGCGGCCTTTTTCCCTTGGTACACGCTCGTGGTTTTCGCCGCCATCGTGACGCCGCTGCTGGCGCTTGGCCAATGGCTCGCGCCTACCTTCCCGTGGTTTTTTGCGGGATTTGCCGCGCTCACCGCATCGCTGACGCTCTATGAAGTTTTCCACGCTATCGAGCACTGGCCGCTGGAGAAGTGGGCACCACGCCTCGAATCTAAGCGCTTCGGCAAATTCTGGACGAAGGTGTACAGCTTCCACCTGCGTCATCACGCGGTGATCGATTGCAACGAGGCGATCTCAGGCTTTTTCACGTTTCCTGTGTTCGATATGCTTTTCGGAACGTGGGTGTCGCCCAAAACGCTCTACACCGACGGCGGTGAGTGGAACGCGGAGGAGTTTAAGAGCCCGCGTCCTCATGCGTTTATCCGCTGGTGTGATCGCACGGCGGACAAAGTGGTCGCGAGCCGACGCACCCGCGTCCGCTCGCATGTCGCGGTGCGCAAACCGAGGCGTCACGCCGAGGCGGCGTTGAAGAAATAAAGAGCAATCGTCCCTTGCTATCTGGCGGCGCTGCACGAATGTGGCGCCGTCGTAAGATACGTTAGCTGACAGTGACTGGTGAGTCTTCAGGTGAGCTTTGAGAGTTCAGATGATGATTCGAAACCCGATGATCGGGAACGGACTGACTTAGACGGTACGAACATCAAAACACATGAACTCCAAACTATACGTCGGAAATCTTTCCTTCAAAACCACCGAAGACGTGCTCCGCTCCACTTTCGAGCAATTCGGCACCGTGAGCGATGTCTTCATCGCCACCGATCGTGAAACGGGCCGCCCACGCGGTTTCGCTTTTGTCACGATGGGCACGGCTGATGAAGCCAAGGTCGCCGCTGAAAAGCTCAACGGTAACGATCTCGATGGCCGTGCGCTCACGGTCAACGAAGCCAAGCCGAAGGAAGAAATGGGTGGCGGCGGTGGCGGTGGTCGCGGCCGTAACTTCGGTCCTGATCGTCGCGCCGGTGCGTTCCAAGAGCGCGGCAATCGCCGTTACTAAGTAGCGCCGATCATGCGGGCTCGGCGTTATGCCGGGTTTCAATTCTCAAGCGAGGGCTCGATGCCCTCGCTTTTTTGTGGGCGATATTTGGTGATGAGTGATCAAATGGTTGGGCCTGCGGTTCCCAATCAAGACTGTGAGGTTGGACGCCTGCCTCGCGGTTGATTACTTAGTCTTCTTCGCCAGTCGTTCGATTGCAGCCTGCTGCTCTGCCGAGGTTACGTAGGGCACCAACTGGTTTATGTCTGCGTGTCGCTTACCGTGAACAGCCTCATAGGCCTTGATTGCGGGCTTGAGCAGTGCGATGTCACGGATGGAGGCGGGCGAAACGGTCGTGGAACCAAATCCGTCAGGCCCAATAACCGAATACTGGTCGTACTCCGAATCGATCAGATTGGTCGGCGTGATCATCCAGTCACCGCCCACCTTCACATTGGGAACTTCAGATGCGGGCGCGACTTTGTACCGTTGCAGCATCGCCGTTTCGATTTCAGGCGCAGCGAACGGCTGGAGCTGACTGGTTTCTCTGGGGAACTGCTCTTGGTTCGCGCGCAGATACGCACGCAAAGCGGGTTGCACTGCCGTCGCAAAACGTCGCTCGGCGAAGTGGCGAATGCGACCGAGCGCGCGACGGTAGTCCTCCGTTGTTTCAAGATTTCCATCTACTGCGGAATGCCAGTCGCCATTGGTCGCGAGTTTGAGTTCAGGAATGCTCTGCTCGGGCAGACGAGCGAGCACATCGCGAAGAGCCGCGATTTTTTCTTCGGCTTCGGCTGTTTTTGCAGAGACGGGTGAGGTATCTCTTGCACGGTGGTCCGAGACGATGGATGACAGTCCGTTGGTGAGAGCAGGCTGGTCAGGTCCGCCAAGGAGCAGCGGCGCTTGGACGGTACTGGCAGTCGCGGCTGAAGATGTGTTTTGGGGTTTGGCGTGATGATAGGTAAGCGCGGAGATGCCGACAGCCACGGTTACGCCAGCGATGATCGCAGATGCTTTTGTGATGTTCATGAAATGAATCGTTATGAGTGGTGCCGAGGCAGAGATCGCTGCGGTTGTGGCGGTGGCGGTTGTGGAGACAGTCGCAGCCAGTCCCGCAGGAGCGCCCATGACGGAGTGTGTGCTAAGCGAGCCGCCGAGAATCGCGGCGGTCGAAGAAACTCCGCGCCGCGCTAGCGAGGCACGCAATTTTTCCAATGAACGCCCAACACGCATGCGCACAGCTTCGTCGCGCAGACCCAAGATACTGCTGATCTCAGGATAGGAATGGCCTTCAAAGAAGCGGAGGATGACCGCTTGCCGGTCATCCTCGTTGAGGTCGTCGAGAGCCTCATCGAGCACGCCACGGACGGTTTCCCACCCGGTGGAAGGTTCATTTTTAGATTGGAGCTCTTGCATGGCATGCACCTGTTGTTTCTGGCGCTCTTTTCGAATTTCGCGGCGACGATAGTTGGCGGCGGCGTTGCGGGTACTGGTGTGCAACCACGCGTTCAGCACGGGATGGCCGGCTAGGCGTTGAGCATTACGAGCCATGGCAAGGAACACCTCCTGGGTGATTTCCTCCGCGGCGTGAGTGTCGCCACCTACGCGTCGGGCAGCCGCTGAATAAACCAGATCGATGTGCGCGCGGACGATTGCGGCGAATGAGTCTTCGCAACGGTCGCGAGCGTAGCGGAGAAGGAGTTCTGAGTCCGATGACCTGGTTCACAGGGGATAACACCGGCTAAAACGAAAACAGAACAAAGAACCTGCGATATAGTCGCTATGCGGAGGGATTAGACCTCGCTAGTGGAGCGGATCGTTTTTAGACTGCCGAACTCATCCGAGAACAACGTGCCGCTTGGTGCGTTGCGTTCAGCCAACCACGCCTGTTTGCCGCACTGCGGCCAGTATTCTATGAGAGACGATTATCTTCGCGCCGCCCTGACCGTTATCAACGACCCCAACATCCTCGTGAACGTGGTCTCGACCCGTGTGAAGCAGCTCAAGCGCGGCAGCCGTGCGCTGGTGGTTTCGCTGGAGAAAATGTCGCTTGAAGACACGGCGCTGCGCGAGGTGGCCGAGGGGAAGATCAGCTACGAACTGGGTGCGAATCGCGAGCAGGGCTGAGGATGCGCCCGTATGGCACGAGCGCGCACAAATGAGTGCGCAGCCGTGCCGTCAGGACTTCGCGGCGGCGTGGGCTTCGACTTTCCAGAGAAGGTCGTCCACGTCGCGCGAGATGCCGGTGAAGAGATCCGCGGTGCCGGCGTCACCCGCCTTGGTGGCGGTCTCGATGGCGGTGCGGGTGGATTCGGCGAAGTGGGCGAGCGCGGCGGCGAGGGCCTGGACGTGTTCACTGCCGGAGAGGATGTTGAGTGGGTAGGCGGTGAGACGGGTGCCTTCGGCGATGGTCTGGACGGTGCCTTGGGCGATGCCACCTAGGGCGACGGTGCGCTCGGCGATTTCATCGACGGCGGAGGTGATTTTGGCGGCGACCTCGTCGAAGAGTTCGTGGAGGGCGATGAAGGCGGGGCCCTTAACGTTCCAGTGGGCCTGTTTTGCCTGGAGGCCGAGATCGAGGGCGTCGGCGAGTTGCTGATTGAGCAGCTCGATCATGGCAGTGCGGGTGGACTTGGGCTGGTCGTTGGAAGAGTTCCAGAGCGGAGTTTTCATGAAGAGAGGACGGTGAGTGTGTGGCCTGAACGAGTAGTCATTGCAGGCGTCGAGTAAAGCGGTGGACGGGGTTTGCACGGAGTGAAACGCGTGTGTGAAGCACTGAAAATGCGCGACGCGCGCGTGGGCTTATAGACAGACGGCGGACGTGAGGGCATTGATTCATTGATTCGATAACGTCGTGGGTTACGGTGCGGTTTCCCGCATGAGCGAACTCGATTTCCGGAATACCAACAGCCTGTGGTGCAGCGTGCTCGTGGAGACGCTCGTGAGATGCGGCGTGCGGCAGGCGGTGTGTTCACCGGGGTCGCGTTCGACGGCGCTGACGATGGCGCTGGCGCGTCATGCGGGCATCGAGGCGGTGCCGGTGCTGGACGAACGGTCGGCGGCGTTTTTTGCGCTGGGGCTGGCGAAGCAGACGCGGCGGGCGGTGGTGCTCGTGTGCACGTCGGGAACGGCGGGGGCGAATTATTTTCCGGCGATCATCGAGGCGAAGGAAAGCGGGGTGCCGCTGATCGTGATCACGGCGGATCGTCCGCCGGAGATGCGGGAATGCGCGTCGGGGCAGACGATCGATCAGCAGAAAATTTTTGGGAGTTTCGTGACGTGGTATCACGAGCTGGCGGTGCCGGAGCCGACGGTGGCGATGCTGCGTTATCTGCGGCAGACAATCGCTTATGCGTGCGTGCGGGCGATGAGCGGAGGAAGTGGATTGGGCGAACGAGGGCCGGTGCATTTGAATGCTCCGTTTCGCGATCCGTTGCCGCCGATTGAAAATGGAACGGCGAAGGGGATTGAAGGGCAGATCGACGAGGCGTTTTTCGCGCATCTCTCATCGGAGAAAATCGCCATAACAAGCAGTGCCGTGCAGCGGCCAATGACGGCGCGCGGACTGATCGTGGCCGGTGCTTATGCCGCCGAACATGCGGACAAATATGCGGAGAAGTTGAGCGGGCTGGCGCGCACGCTGGGCTGGCCGGTGCTGGTGGATGTGCTCTCGCCGGCGCGGCATCTGGCGATGCCAGGAGTGACGCGGGTGAGCGCGTACGATGCGATTCTGAGAAACGAGAAAGCGGCGCGCGAACTGACGCCGCGCACGGTGCTGTGCCTTGGGAGCTGGCCAACGAGCAAGGTGCTGCGCGGCTGGCTGGAGCAGACGCAGGCGGAGACATTGCTGGTCGCGCCAACGACGAACAATCGCGACGCTCTGCACGGGAAGACGCGGCAACTGGTGTTGCCGGTGGAGAATCTGACCGCGGTGAGCGGCGGGGCGGCCGATGCGAGCTACGTGCAGGCGTGGATGGAGGCGGAGACGGCGGCGCGTGGCGTGATCGATGCGACGCTGGAGAAAACGGCGGAACGGTTCGAGGCGAAGGCGGCGTGGCTGATGGCGCGTAGTCTTCCGGCGGGCACGCCGGTGTTCGTGGCGAACTCGATGCCGGTGCGCGATCTTGAGTATGTGTGGCCGGTGACGGAGCGCGGTACGCAGATTTATTTCAGCCGTGGCGCGAACGGGATCGATGGCACGCTTTCGACGGCGCTGGGCATTGCGCACAGAAATGAGAAGCCGGCGGTGTTGCTCACGGGCGATCTCGCGCTGCTCCATGACGCGAACGGGTTTTTGATAAAACCGAAGCTGCGCGGATCACTGACGATCGTGCTCATCAACAACGACGGCGGTGGGATTTTTGGGCATCTGCCGGTGGCGCAGTTTGAGCCGCCTTTCGAGGGATTTTTTGCGACGCCGCAGCAGGTGGATTTTGCGACGCTGTGCGCTGCGCATGGCGTGGAGCATGTTGCCGTGAAAGACTGGGCGGAGTTTGAGACGTTGATCGCGGCGTTGCCAGCGAGCGGGGTGCGCGTGCTGGAAGTGCGGACGGATCGGAAGCGCGATGCGGCTGCGCGGAAGGAGTTGTTTGCGCGGGCAGCGGAGGCGGTCGGGAGTACGCTGGCGTGAGATTGGCGGGCGAGGGTTTTTCCGGTTGGAGGAACGCGGGTGAGGCGGGACGGGGAGCGACGATTAGGCGCGGGCGTGAGTGAACAGCGGGGTTAAGGCTAACCCGCCCTACCTCGGAGTCAGGAGATCTGGTCGGCGATTTCTTCGAGGGGGTAAGTGATGATTTCTGCGAGCGTGGGATGATACCAAGGTGCGCGGAGGAGATCGAAGACGGTGGCTTTCATCGCGAGCGGGCCGCTGAAGCAGTGGATGAGTTCGCCGGCGTCTTTGCCGACGATTTCCGCGCCGAGGATGCGGCCGCGTCTCGGTTCGGCGATGACCTTCACATAACCGTAGTTGGCGTCCATGAGGATGGATTTGCCGTGGTCGTTGAACGGATAGCTGGCGACGAGGTGCGGCGTCTTGGATTTTTTTAGGTCGCTCTCGAGCGCGCCGATGCTGGCGAGTTGGGGATCGGTGAAGACGACGTTGAGGAGGAGCGAGTGATCGACGGGCTTGAGTTTCTTCACGCCGAACGCGTGACGGGCGGCGAGTTCGCCCTGGGCGACGGCGAGGTGGACGATGTCGTGCGGGCCGGCGACGTCTCCGCCGGCGTAGATGTGGGGCGCGGTGGTTTGCTGGAAGCGGTTGGTGACGACACGGCCGGAGGCAGTGAGTTTGACGCCGGCGTTTTCGAGGGAGAGACCGGCGGTGTTGGGCTCGCGGCCGAGGGCGTTGAAGAGATGGGCGGCGCGGCGGATGAGCGTCTTTTTTCCTTGGGTGAAGCGGACGGTGACACCGCGTTTATCGCCGGAGATTTTTTCGAGCGACGTGCCGGTGAGGAGCTCGATGCCCTCGTCGCGGAAGGCTTGCTGGACGGTTTCGCTGGCGGCTGGCGAGTGGTCTTTGAGGATGTGCGCGCTGCGCTGGATGAGCGTGACGCGGGAACCGATGCGGTTGAGGAACTGCGCGAGTTCGGTGGCGACAATGCCGCCGCCGAGGACGAGCACGCTCTTGGGGATGAAATCGAGATCGAGGACGTCGTCGCTAGTCCAGGCGGGCGTTTCGGCGAGGCCGGGGATGGACGGGGTGCTGACGCGGGAGCCGGTGGCGATGAGGATTTTTTTGGCGCGGATTTTTTTGCCGTCGGAGAGTTCGACGGTGTGCGGATCGAGGAAGCGGGCGTGGGCGCGGTAGAGGTCGTATTTGCCGGAGTGCATCGCCTGATCGCGATAAGAGGCGAATTCGCCGATGATTTTTTTCTTGCGCGCGTGGATGGCCTTCATGTCGGCGGACGCGCGGGGGATTTTGAGGCCGAAGGTTTTTCCTTTTTGGGCGAGGTGGAGAATCTCGGCGATGTAGAGGAGTGTTTTCGATGGCATGCAGCCGCGGAGGATGCAGAGGCCGCCGAGTTCCTTGGCGCCATCGACGATGGCTACTTTTTTGCCGAGGCTGTGGGCGACGCGGGCGGCATTGAAGCCGGCACTGCCGCCGCCGATGACGAGAAAGTCGTAGGATTTCATGAAGAAGTTAAACGCGGGCGACGCTGAGTTTTGTCACAGAGGACACGGAGCGCGGACACAGAGTGCACAGAGGTCGGAAAGGACAGAATGACAAGGGCGGCGGAGAAAGAGTCGAAGAGCCGCGTCTGATGTGGCGCGAATACACGGGTGTTCAGCGGCCGCGGCCGAAGAGCATCACGTGGATCGTCTTGAGGATGATTGATGCATCCAGTGTGAAGGAGAAGTGCCGGATGTAATAGAGGTCGTATTCGAGTTTCCGTAACGTGTCTTCGAGATTGGCGCCGTAGGGATAATTTACCTGGGCCCAGCCGGTGATGCCGGGGCGGACGAGGTGGCGGAAGTGGTAACAGGGGATTTGTTTTTCGTAGTCGGCGACGAGGCGGTCCCATTCGGCGCGGGGGCCGATGAGGCTCATCTCGCCACGGAGGACGTTGATGAGTTGGGGGAATTCATCGATGCGGGTGGCGCGGAGGAATCGGCCGATGCGGGTGATGCGGGCGTCGCCTTGGGCGGTGTAGAGTGCGCCGTTGTTGTCCACCTTCATGCTGCGGAGTTTGAGAAGGGAAAACGGGGCGCGGTGGCGACCGATGCGGTTTTGCCGGAAGAAGACCGGGCCTTTGTCTTCGAGGCGTATGAGGATGGCGGCGACGGCGAGGAACGGGGCGGCGAGGGTCAGGCCGATGAGTGAAAAGGCAATGTCGCTGAGTCGTTTGATACGTTCAAAGACGGGCTCGCGGGCGACGCGGAAGCCTTCCTGGAAAAGCCACGTCTGGTTGAGTCGGTAGAGGGGGATTTTACGCCAGTAGATCTGGTGGAAAAGTTCGAGCGTGTAGGTGGGCACGCCGTCGAAGTAGAGATCGACGAGTTGTTGCGAGGCTTCGGAGTTTAGCTCGCGGCTGGATTCGCGGAGGACGACGGCCTCGATGGCGATTTCGCCGCGTTGGATGTCGCGCAAGAGAGCGTTTAACGCGGTTGATGGGGCGTTCGTGCCGGCGCTGAGTGGGAGCAGGGGATCTTCGGCGCGGCTGCTGACGTAGATCACTTTTTGTTTCATGCCCGAGCGGACGCATTCGTCGCGGAAGGCATCGCGACTGGTAGCGTCGCCGATGAAAACGATCTGCCGGTCGCGCCGTTCCCGGATGTAGCGCAGATGAATCCAGCGGCGGTAACTGAGGGTGATCGGGATGAGCGCGACGAAGCTGATGGCGACGACGGCACGGCTTTGCTGGAGCGTGTAGCCGGGCGGAAGGACGGTGAAGGTGATGAGCAAGGTCGCGGCCATCGCGGCGAGCAAGGCGATGGCGTGCATGCTCGTGTAATCGAGGCCGGCCATGTCGGTGCGCTGGCGGTAGCCGTCGATTAAGAAAACGGCGACGACGAGCAGCACGAGAGGGACGACGAGTGGATCGAAAACGGGACTGCGCAGATCGGCTACGCCGCGAAGCCAGCCCACGACATTGAAGACGAACGCGAGGGCGTACGTGTCGAGCAAGAGAAGGCCAATGGCCATTTTGCGACCGATCGTCATGAGGTGCGCTCAGAGTGGCGGCTGGGGGGATGTGTTCGCAAGCGGGTTTCCGGAGAGCAGTGAGTGCCAGCGTGTGGTGGCGTGGTGGAGACGGCCTTCTCGCGCGCAGAAGGCGGAGGAGGCCTGGCCGAGCGCGAGGCGTTGGGCGGGATCGGATTTGAGTGAGCGAAGTATGGCGGCGAGGCGGGGGATGTCGTCGGGGGCGGAGGTGAAGGCGTGGCCGAAGCGGTTGGATTCGATGACGCGGGCGACTTCGCAGTCGCGCGGGCCGATGAAGAGAACGGGGCGGCCGATGGCGGCGATGCCGTAGAGTTTACTCGGGAAGACGAGGCGTTCGCAGCCGGTGCGGAGCGTAACGAGGTGGATGTCGCCGAGGGCGAGCGTCTCGGCGAGTTGGTCGCGCGGCTGGGCGGGATGGAAGTGAATGTTGGCGAGATTACGTTCGCGGGCGGCGGCTTCGAGTGAGGCGCGTTGGGCGCCGTCGCCGATGAAGACGAAGGCGATGTCCGTGTCGGCGCGGAGTGATTCGGCGAGCGGAATGATCGAGGTGAAATCGTGGACGCGACCGAGATTGCCGGAGTAGGCGATGACGAGTTTGCCGTCGAGAGCCCAGTGTGTGCGGAGAGTGGCAGTGGCGGGATAATCGGGCGGGAGTGGTTGCAGGCCCTCGGGGGCCCAGTTGGGACAAAGGTGTATTTGGGAGTCGGGCACGCCGCGCTCGCGGAGGAGCGCGGCCATATCGGTGCCGAGGGCGACGCAGGCGGAGGCGGAGCGCCAGGCGCGGTCGCGGGATGGGCGGGTGAGGGCGGTGAATTTGTGGCCGACGGCGATGGCGACTTCGGGGAAGATGTCTTGAATCCAGTGGATGAGCCGGAGGTTTTTTCGTTTCGCGATTCCGGCGAGCGCGACGCCGAGGAGAGGCGGGTCGGTCATGGCGACGAGGGTGTCGCCGGGATGGGCGTGGCGGGTGACTGCGCGGCGTGCTCCGAGGAGGAAGCGGGCGAAGTCGGCGGTGCGTTTGAGGAGGTTTTTCTGACCGAGGCGCTTTTCGCCGATGCGGATGATTTGGACGCCGTGGTGGGTTTCCTCGGAGGGAATGGAGGCTTCTCCTGGATGGCTCGTGATGATGGTGATCGGGAGTCCCCTCGAGGTGAGGGACTCGGCCAGATCGGCGAGCAGTTGCGCGGTGGCGGGTTGCTCGGGCCAGTAGAAGCGGTTGACGAAGATGACGCGCGGTTGAGGCATCAGGTGGAGGCGCGGGCGCGGCGTTGGCGGTGGATTTCTTGGGAAACCCAATGTTCGTACTTGGCCATGATGCGGCAGTAGGCGAAGCCGGGCGCGCCGTCTAGGAAGCCGCGGCGGGCGATGTATTGGTAGAGGAAGCGGAGGAAGCCGCGTGCGGGGAAATGGTGGCTGAGTTCTTTCAGGGCGCGGCGGCGGATGAGTGGATCGGCGGAGCGGATACGGCGGTTGAGCGGGGCGGGATCGGTGGCGCGGGCGAGGAAGGCAGCGGCTTCCTGGCGGGCGTAGCGGAGGTGTTTATCGAGGAGTTCGGACTCGGATTGGGCGGAGAGGTTGTGGAGATAGTTTGCCTGAATTTTGCCGAGGCGCATGTCGGGGGCTTCGCGCTGGCCGTGTCCGGTTTGGATGAAGCGGAAGCGTTTGGCGTGGGCGAAGCGGGCCTGGTAGGCGGGGAAATCGGTGCAGCGGGGAATCCAGCGGTCGCGGAAAATCATGCGTGGGGCGACGAAGAAGCCATCGAGGGCGGGAGGATTTTCGGACGAGAGGCGGACGCACTCGGCGAAGAGTTCGGGGGTGAATTGTTCGTCGGCGTCGAGGTGGAAGACCCAATCGTGATGAAAGGGGATATCGGTGTGGGCGAAGTTGCGTTGCTGGCCGAAGTTCTCGAAACGGTTGACGACGACGCGGGCTCCAGCGGCGCGGGCGATTTGGTGAGTGCGGTCGGTGGAGCCGGAATCGAGGACGACGATGTCGTCGCAATCGCGGATGCTCGCGAGCGTGGCGGGGAGGTTTTGCTCTTCGTTGAGCGTGAGGATGACGATGGAGAACATCGGGTCAGACGCGGGCGGGGCGGTCATGGGCGTCAAGCTGGGCGAGGCGCGCGGCGGAGAAGAGGGTTATCCAGAAGGCGGCGATGACGGCGGGGCAGCCGAAGGGGAACTCGATCCATGCGTAGAGCAAAACGAGTCCGCATCCGGCGAGCAAGTACGCGGGGAGCGGGCCGGGGCGGTGGCGGAGCGTGGTGACGACGGGGATCAGGACGAGCAGGCCGATGAGGGCGGTGCCGGTGAAGCCGGTTTCGGCGAGGGATTGGAGCCAGTCGGAATGGGCGTCCACGTAGATGATGGGGAGGCTGTCGATGGATTGCTGGGTGTTGTAGCGCTGGAAGACGGGGGCGTAGGAGCCAAGACCCCAGCCGAAGGCGGGACGGTCGGCGGCCATGCGCCAGGTGTCGGCGTAGAGTGTGGCACGGGAGCCGATGCCGCCGGTGGCGCGCATGGCGGCGAGTTGTTCACGGGTGTCAGTCGCGCGGGCTGCGATGATGGGGCGGGCGAGATCGAAGATGGCGTACGCGGCGATGAGCGCGGTGAGGACGAGTGCGAGTGCAGGCGCGAAGCGGGAGCGTTTTTCTGAGGAGCGGCGGTTGATGAGGCGGCGCAGGGCGTCAAGAAGAGCGAGGCCGAGGAGGAGGGCGACGAGGGCTGATGAAGATCGCGATGTGCTGAGCGGGGCGGTGGCGGCGAGGAGGAGTGCCGCGACGAGACCGAGGAAGGCGGGCGAGTGGAAGAAGTCACGCGAGTCGGGACGGAGGGCGTGGCGGAAGACGAGGCCGAGCGCGGCGGCGAGCATGAGCAGGACGAAGGCTCCCCAGTGGTTGTGGTAGATGAAGGAGGCGAAGAACGTTTTGTTGGGCGAGGCGATCGCCCCGAAGAAAAGGCCGGAGGAGTGCGTGAGTTTTTGGAGCGTACCAAAGATAGCGAGGACGACGGCATTTCCGGCGAGGATGAGCAGCAGGGCGCGCAAGGAATGGCGCATGCGGACGCACAGGAGCAGGTTAAAGGCGGGAATGAACAGGGCGTTGAAGAGCCAGAGCTCAAGGAGCGTTTCGGTGGGTTGAGCGCTGCACGGCCAGCCGGTGAGCGGCGTGATCGGGACCAGGACATTTGCTCCGTAGATGACTCCGGAGGTGAAGGCGGGCTGGAGAGTGCTGAGGAGGACGAGCGCGTTGTATCCGAGAAGCGGCCACAGGAAGTGGAGCGCGCGGAGCGAGGCGCGTTCGTCGCGCAGGCGGATGAAGATCGCGGCTATCGTGAGGACCAATCCCAAGCTGCCGAAGATCGAAAGGACGGGACGCGCCCACGCGATGTTTCCTCCGAGGGCCCAGCTGGCGAAGATGACGAGCGCGGCTGCGTGCAGGACGGCGAATAGTTCGAGGAAGAAATGGCGTGTGAGGACGAACACAGGGTTTGGGAGAAGACTATTTCCTAAGGACGGACAGGGCTCACGAAACTGAAGACGCGGAGAGTGAATGGAGCGCGGCCTGAAGACCGGCGGATGACTGAGCGTAGGTGTAGCTGGCTATCCGAGTGGCGACGGCGGTGCGGATGGGGGCGGGGTCGCGGGCGAGGACGGCGAGGGCGGTGGAGAGTTTTTCGCGTAGGCTGTCGGACGAGTTGGCGTGGAAGACCCAGCCGGTTTCGCCGTCGGTGACGAGGTCGCGCTGGCAGCCGACGTGGTCGCTCACGAGGCAGGGGACGCCGAGGTGCATGGCTTCGTTGATGGCGAGGCCCCAGGTTTCGTACGCGCCGCGCGAAGGGAGGACGAAGAGGTCGGCGAGGAGATAGCGCGAAGGCATTTCGCTTTGGTTAGCGAAGGGGAGGAAATGGAGCTGGATGTCGGGCGAGGCTTGGGCGGCGAGCGCGAGCATGTCGGGCTTTTCGGGTCCGTCGCCGACGAAGACGAGAGCGGTGTCGGGCGGGTTGAGGGCGAGGAAGGCTTCGAGGAGGGCGCGGGGTTGTTTTTGCGGGATGAGTTTTCCGGCAAAGAGGATGACGCGGGTGTGGGCGGCGAGGCCGAGCTCGACGCGGAGGGCGAGGGAGATGTTGCGGTGGGCGGGCGAGGCGGGATCGAAGTGGGCGGCGTTGACGGCGTGGGGGGCGAAGAAGAGTCGGGTGGGCGGGACGCCGTGGTGGAGGAAGTAATCGCGGTTGGCAGCGCCGACGCAGGTGATGGCGGCGAACTGGCGGTAGAGAAACGTGAGGAGCGTTTTCTTAAGGCCGCGTGGCGCGGGGCGGCCGAGAAGGTGGGAGTCGCCGCGGAAGAGGAGCGGGATTTTTTTGCGGCGGGCCCAGGCGATGAGCTTGAGGTGGGTGGCGTAATTGTAGCCGAAAAGGAGGATGGCGGTGGCGCCCCAGTCATCGATGCGGGCGTGGAGCGTGGGGTTTTTAAGGCCGAAGAAGCGGAGGGTGCTGGGGCGGCGGGCGGTATTTTCGATGAGTTCCCAGTCGTAGCCACTGGTGAGATCGACGTCCCAGGCGAAGGTTTTTTTGAATTTCTCGTCGTGAGTTGGCGCGATGCCAGTGTCGTCGAGATAGAAGACGCGGAAGGTGAGCGCGGTGTTGGCGCGGAGCCAGCGGAACCACGGGCTGTAGTACTGCGTCGGATGCGAGAGGACGATGGCGAGGCGATGCACGGTGGAGTCAGAGGGCGGAGCGCGGATTTTTTAACCACTGATGGGCACTGAGGGACACTGATGACGGAGGGAGGAGGAGGCGGCGCAATTTTTGGACAGGATTAACAGGAGTACAGGATTGAGGAGGAACTGCGTGCTTGTGGCGGTGGGGCGGGATTTGTTTCGAGGCGAGGGCGGCGGCGGACGAACAAGTAAGCGGAAGATGGGCGGGTTAGTTGATGAATTTGCGGAGGGCGTAGCAGAGGCCGAGGACGGCGAGGCAGGCTTGATAGAGGGAGGAGAGCCAGAGGCTGAGGGTGAACTCGACCTGAAAACTCCAGGCGAGGAGGATGACCATGAGGACGCCGCCGTAGGAGAGCAGCGGGCCGCCTTCGGCGAGGCCGGAGATTTTTTTGAGCAAGGCGGCGAGGAAGGCGGCGATGCCGATGACGCCGAAGAAACCGAAGTTGGCGTAGGCCTCGGCAACCATGCCGAAGCCGATGGTGGTGCGGTGGGTTTCCTCCTCGGTTTGCAGGCCGTAGTAAACGGAGAGGCGGCTGGTGCTGACGTGGCCGGGGGGTTTTTCGGGCCAGAAGAAACGCGGGACGAACTGGCCGGGGATGTAGCCGTAGGTCTCGCCTTCGAGGTAGGGATTGGGCTGCGGGGAATTGCTGACGACGAGGCAGAGGATGTGGAGGAGCGAAGTGCGCTCGATGAGCTTGCTCGTCATTTTGTTTTTCCCGCCGGGCTCGCTTTCGGAGAGGGCGAGGCCGTGCTGAAACCACGTGGAGTAGAATTGCGGGAGCGTGGAGGCGGGTGGGAGATGTTGTTCCTGGGGCGTCCAGTAGATGGCGCGCATCTCGGATTTGCCGTTGTGGAGGATGGCGAGTGTGCCGAAGACGACGACGGTGACGACGGCGGGGACGCGGCCGCTGGCGGAGACGTAGCCGACGAGTGCGAGCAGGATGGTGGAGATCGCCTGGACGAGGACGAGCGTGGCGCCGATGGCGACGCTTTGAGCGAAGAGGTTGAGGAAGAACATCAGCTTTTCGCCGGGAGAGAGACTGCCCTGGCCGAGGCGGCGGCTGGTGATGAAAGTGCAGATGATGCCGATGCCGAAGAAGACGGCGCGGAGCACGCTGCCGAAGGACGACGGTATCCAATCGGTGAATGTGCTGATGATCACGTAGGCGGTGCTGATCGTCATGCCGTGCTCGACCCAGCGGCTGAGCGTGGGACCGATGACCTCCTCCTGCCAGAAGGCGCCGCGGCCGGGGCGGGTCGGGACCATCGCGTGCACGACGATGGCGGAGATCTGGAAGAGGATCACCTGGAGCGCGGTGTTGGTGACGTCTTCGATGGAGTAGCGGAGGAGCTCCTCGTGTCCGTTGAGGAGTGGGAAGGCGTAGGTGTTGGCGGTGATGAAGAGGAGGACTTCAAAAACGGGGAGCGAGGTGGAGCCGCTTTTCGCCCAGCGCCAGGCAGGGACGAAGGCGAAGAGAATCATCACGAGGCCGAGCTGGAGGTGCAGGGAATCGCGGACGTGGGCGTTTGCGAAGAAGTAGGCCTCGGTGGCGGCGAGCGCGAAGAGCACGGCGCGGCTCATGCGGCGGGCGCGCGGAGAGGAGGAATTGGCGGGAGGGTTGTTCACGCGAGGTCAGCGGGAGCGGGCGGAACGGCGGCGGCGAAGAGCGCGCACTGGCGGGCGGTCAAGGATTGGGCGAGGAATTCGCGGCGAAAGAAAGCGTCGTTGCGAACGGGATGAGTGAAGCGGGCGAAGCCGTTGAGCGCGTGATCGAAGAAGGCGATGAGTTGTGAGTGGGCGTCGTCGGCGGGGGCGTTTTCGGAGAAAGTCACGACGGTGGAGCAGGCGAGTTCGCGCAGCATCGACTCGAGATAGCTGTCGCGGAAGACGACGCTGAGCATGGGACGCGCGGCGAGGTAGTAGGGGTAAAGTTTCGAGGGAGAGTAGGCGAGGTCGCTGGAGCCGAGGAGGAGGAGGACGTCGGCGCTGGTCTGGATTTGGAGGCATTCGAGGTGGCCGAGGCGGTGCGGGAGTTCGTGGACGAGATCAGCAACGCCGAATTCGCGAGCGACGGGGACGACGGATTCTACACCGCGTCCGGGCGGGGCGTAGCTGGTGCCGAGGAATTCGAAGCGGAGGCGGCGAGCGTCGTCGGGGCGGGCGGCGCGGAAGAGGGAAAGTGCGCGGAAAAGGACCTTGAGCGCGTGCGGCATGATCGGGCCGGCAGCTCCGGTGTAGATGAAGCGGATGACCGCCGGGGCGGCGGCGGAGTTGAGAGCTGTGGGTTGAGCGTTGAGAGACGGAATCGGAGGCAGGGCGCGCGCGGCGGCGAGATCGGTTTCGCTGGCACCGAAGCGTATCACTTCGGCGGGCACAAAGCGGAACCAGCGGTAGCGCTGGCGGAGATCGTCGAGGTAAACCTGTGAGACGCTCATGAAGGCGCCGACGCGGCGGAAGGACCAGCCTTCGAGGAGCCAGGCCTGGGCGCGGGCGAGCTGGTATTTCCAACCGCCGGGCGGACGGCGGGAGCCGGGGCGTTCGTAGTAGTCGGTGCGCCACGGATCTTGCAGGTCGATCACGTAGGGAACGCCGAGCCAGCGGAGCCAGATACGGCCGAGCGTGAAGGTGACGAACTGGGTGTTGCTCAGGAAAACGACGTCGATTTTTTCGCGGCGGATGAGGCGGGCGCCGGCGAAGAGAAGATGGAACCAGGCGCGGAGGCCGAGGTTGCCGAGACCGAGGCGGCGGGACCACGCGAGCGAAAATGCGCCGCAGCGGTGGATGCGGATGTCGGCGGGAATGGTGGCGCGGAGGGCGTCTTCGCGGGAGCCGTCCTGGCAGGCGGGATCGATGGTGAGGACGATAGGTTCCCAGCCGTTTTCGCGGTAGTACGGAAGGCTCATGCGGACGCGCTGGAGGTCGGGCGCGTTCATCGGCGGGAACGAAGGGCTCACGATGAGCACGCGGCGAAGTGGGCGGGCGTCGGCGGTCATGCGGCGGAGCGGAGCTGGAGCACTTTAATATCCCATGTGAGACCGGCGGGGTTGTGAACCACGTTTTCGTCGGTGAAGGTGAAGTCCCGATACAGGCGGCGCCAGATGGCTTCGTGGTTTCCCGAGCGGTAGTAGGAGACGATCAGAGCGCCGCCGGGAGCGAGAAGCGCAGTGAAAGCGCGGGCGACGCGGGCGGGGTCGCGGGCGTAGCCGAGGGATTCGTTGAAGACGATCGTGTCGAAGAGAGCGTCGGAGGAGCTGGCTGCTGAAGAGTCAGCGGGAGTTGGTTGAGACGGCCAGGTTTCGAAGTCGGTGTGGAGAAACGTTGCGTTGGCGGGAAGGCCGAGGGAGCGGGCGCGTTGGAGGCCTTCTTCGGAGAGATCGAGGCCGGTGTAGCGGGCGACGCGGTCGGGGACGAGGAGCGTGGCGAGGCGTCCGCTGCCGCAGCCGACATCGAGGAGGCAGGGAGACGGATGGAGGCGGGCGATCAGTTGGACGAGGGCGTCGTAGCGGGGCTTTTCTTCGGGGCCGAAAAAGGTGTCCCAGTGACCGGAGCGGTATTCGGCGTCTAGTGCGGAAGCGGGGACTGGTTTGCCGCCGCCGCGCGGGGCGCGCAGAAATTTATAGGCGGCGAAGTCACAGGCTTTGCGCAGGAAGCGGAGCATCAGTTTTCGAAGAAGTATTCTTCGGGGGCGGAGAACATGGCAACGAAACCCTCGGGGAGCGCGGCGTGTTTTTGCGGTGGCAGCGGATCGGTTTGCGAGCGGTAGGCGGCCATGGCGGCGAGTTTTTGCGCGTGCTGTTGGGGGAAGCGGTAGCGGTACACGCGGGCGGAGGAGAAGAGGAGTCGCCAGGCGAGAGACGGGCTCCACCAAGACCAGACGGGGAACTCCAGGATTCGAGGTGAGACGGGGAGATCGGCGAGGGCGGTGGCGACGAGTCGGAAGGCAGCTTCGTGCTCAGAGCTGCGGTCGTGGCGGCAGGGCAGAAGGATTTCGTCGGGATTGAGGTTGCCGATGAACTCGCGGAGGCGGCGGCTGGTGGCGAGGGCGGTGGGCGTGTCGAGGTGGGCGAGTTGACCGTCGGGCAGGTCGAGGAAATGGAGCGAGGAAGAGTCGATGCCGAGAGCGATGGCGGCGGCGCGGGCTTCGGTGGCGCGGAGGGATTTGATGTCGGCGGGAGTTTTTAGCGGATGGCCGGGGTGGGAGGCGCTGCCGTCGGTGAGTAAGAGGATGTGGATGGCGCGACCGGCGGCGGACTGGCGAGCGATCCAGCCGCCGCAGCCGAAGGATTCGTCGTCGGGGTGCGGGGCGATGACGAGGGCGGGGCCGTGCCCGGGAACTCGATACGGTGTGGCGCGGAGTCGCAGAGCGAGACGGAGGGCGGTCGAGAAGGCGCGGCGCAGGCGGAATTTTAGCGTGCGCGGCGGGGTATTCATGCGAGGGCTTTTTCGACGAGGGCGAGGAGACGGGGAGATTCTTTTTCCCAGCAGTATTGGGTCTCGGCTAGGAGGCGGGCGGCTTGTTTGCGGGCAAGGAGGGCGCTGGAATCGGCGAGAAGGTGATCGAGGAGGCGGGCGTGTTCGGTGGCGTCGGCGATGCGGGGGAGGATGAGGCCGGCGTCGGGCGAGCAGGCGAGGACTTCGCGCTGGCCGGCGGTGTCGGTCGCAACGAGGGCGAGGCCGGCGTTGAGGTATTGAAGGATTTTATTGGTGATGGTGAGGTCGCGGTTGACGATGGCGGGGTCTTCGAGGGCGAGGCCGATATCGTGTTCGGCGATGAGCGCGGGGAGTGCGGCGTTGGGGACGAGCGGGAGAAATCGGATGCAGGTGCGCTGGGCGGAGGAAAGCGGGGCGAGGAGTTTTTGTTCGAAGCCGGGGACGGGTTCGCCGAGGAGGACGACGCGGCTGGGGGCGGTGGTGAGTTTCCAGGCGGCGAGGAAGGCTTCGAGGCCGCGGCCGGGGCCGAGGGTTTGGGAGAACCAGAAAAAGGAGGGAGGCGGAGCAGGTTGAGAGTTGAGGGTTGAGGGTTGAGAGACGGAAGGGGCGGGCTGAAGGGGGAAGGCGTTGGTGAGGACTTCGGGGCGGGGGCCGCCGTAGCGGGCGTGGAGGGCGTCGGCGAGGGCGTGGGAGGTGGTGGAGACGTAGCGGGCGCGGTGGAGGAGTTTGCGTTCGGTGGCGCGGAGGAGTTTCAGCGGGCGGTGGGTGCGGTCGGCGGGGAGGAGGTCTTCGGAGTGCCAGTCTTCGAAGTCGGCGGCGACGGGCTGACCGGAGGCAAGGAGGCGGGTGCCGATCCAGTGAGGGAGCTCGTTGTGGACGATGACGAGGTCGGCGTGGTTGACGCGGGCGGCGCGGAGGAGGGCGGCGGGGTTACCGAGAGCGTGAATGGATTCGTAGCCCCGCGCGACTAAGCGGCGGGCGAGCCATTGGCGGAGTCGTTGCGAGAATGAGTGGGGCGCGGGAACGATCTCGTGGCGAAAGTGGCGGCCTTTGAGGAGTTCCTTATCGAGCAGGGCGAGCGCGGGGTCGGGGCTTGGGGTGAGGAGGGTGACGTCGTAGCCGGCAGCGGCGAGCGTGGTGGCTTCTTTGACCGGGCGCGGATTCCGGCAGGGGTGGCCGGAGCTTATGATGAGGATGCGACGGCGGCTGGGCATGACGCGGGATTACTCCCAGAAGCGGTCACGCAGACGGTGCCACCATCGGCGGCTGGCCATGCGGGTTTTGGCTTCGGTCCAGTCGACAAGGCTGGTGTTGAAGTCGTGGTCGCCGAGCTGGGCGGCGGGGAGATCGGCTTTTTCGATACGGGCGATGAGGTCGGGGAGTTTATTGAAGAAGTCTTCGCAGCGGTAGGGCGGGTGGAGCGTCCAGCAGCCGGGAGATGGGCCGGCGAAGTCGAAGCGTTTGAGGCCGCGCTCGCGCATGGCTTCGGTGAAAAGATTTTCAGGGAGTTCCTGTGCGGGGTGTCCGTCGAGAAGAGCCAACAGGCGGGCGCGGAAGGCGGGGGCGCGGGGGACGAGGGCGGTGATGCGTTCGCGGAAGCGGGTGCGGCTGAAAAGAAAAACGCGGGTGCTCATCGCGGAAAAAACGTAGCCATCGATGCCGCCGATGGTTTCGCGGGGAGCTTTGAGTTGTTTCAGCGAGCCGTCGGTCGTGGGTGGACCGGGGAGAGGGGAAAAGAAAAGCAGATCGGTCTGCGTGGTGTAGAGCGGGAGGGCGGCTTCGAGCCAGCGGAGTCCGTCGCCGCCGAAGAAGATGTCGGCGTCGGCGTGAAGGATGAAGTCGTTGCGCGCGTGGTGGAGGCCGAAGAAGTAGGCGTAGTAGGGACCGCCGCGCCAGTCCTTGGTGGGAGGACGGACGTCGCCGAAGAATTCGTCGGCGATGGCGTGGCGGGATTCGCGGGAGTAATCGATTTCGACGATGCGGGCTCCGGGGATTTGCGCGACGATTTCGAGGATGCGGCGGCGGCCTTTTTTCCAGTCTTCGCCGAAGCGCCCGGGGCTGCGGCGGGTGTCGATCGTGAGGAGGATTTCGTTTACGCCGCGCCGCCAGAACTCGACTTGATGGGTGAGGAGTTTTTCCGCGAGGCGGTGATCGCCGGGGGCGAGACTGATCTGGAGAGTGACGGGGAAAGGCGCGGGAGGCATGAGTTAGGGCACGGCTTGGGGCGGACGCGCGGACGACGATGTTTCCTGGAAGCGTGCGGCGGTTTCGCGGTCGAGCAAGTCCCACCAATCGGGATGACGGGAGCGGGCGCGGAGGGTGTGAAATGCAGTGAGCGGGGGGCGGAAGAAGCGGAGCGTGTAGTGAAACCAGTCGCGCGGAGTGATGTGGCGTAGGAGGGCGCGGGCTTCGCGGCATTGGAGCGCAGCGGAGATGAGGGTGTCGGTCATCGGCGGGCGTTGGGAGCGGAAGTCGGCGCAGAGTTGACGGGATTCGTCTGAAGAGAGGCGGGCGTGTTTCAAGAAGCTCGCGGCGAGGAGGGCGAGGGCGGCGCTCCAGTCGCGTGCAGAGTTAGTGCGGGCGGTTTGTTGCGTGATCGTGAACGTGGCGAGCGGCTGCGGGACGTAGAGAAGCGGGTGCGGAAACATGCGCTCGCGGAATGCCTCGACGCAGCCGAAGGGGATTTGCGGAGTCGGGTAACTTTGGCCGGGGCGGGAGCGGAGGAGCATGGCGCCGTTGGCGTGGAGGGCGCCGGTGATCTGGCGAAGCTGGCCCCACGGTTGAAGGCGGGGAGAAACGGCGGCTGGTCCGGACGAGGGCGACGGAGGATTGGCGAAGGTGTTGGTGTCGGTGAGGTGGCCGTCGGGGTCTTCCTGGATGATGTGCTGGTTGCACCACGCGAGCGTGACGGACGGATGGGCGTCCATCGCGGCGAGCATGGTTTCGAGGAAGGTGGGCTCCCAGGTGTTGTCGTCTTCGAGGAGGGCGACGAAGGGCTCGGCGGTGGGCTGGTAGAAACGGTTGAAGGTTTCGATGGGGCCGAGGTTGCGCGCGTGCTGGACAAAGTGGATACGCGGATCGGCGAGGCCGGCGACGAGTTCGCCGGGGAAAGGATCGGCGGGGTCGTCGTTGTGGAGCTCGCAGATCCAGTTCTGGAAAGACTGGGCGCGCAGGCTGGCGACGGCGCGGGGGAGCAACGCGTGGCGGCGGTACGTCGGGAGGAAGACGCGGACGCGCGCGGTGGAAGACTCAGGCGGAGACGCGTTCAAAGATGCGGTTGTGGCCGACGTTGAGGACGTTTTTGAAACCGAGGGACGGCATGATCTGGACGGCGCGGGTGACGGCTTCGTGGCCTTTCCAGAAGGTGGTGCCGGGGAGATCGCCGCCGGCGTCGTCAGCGACGAGCCAGCCGCCGAGGGGAATTTTGGCGGAGAAGGTTTTGAAGTCGGCGAGCGCGCCGTCGTAGCTGTGATCGCCGTCCACGTACACGATGTGGAACTCGGCTTTGTTGAGGTCGCGAAGGATGTCGGGGGCGTTGGAGAAACCGCGGTACACGCGGACCGCGTCGAAGTTGAGGCCGTGATGAGCGAAGTGGGCGGCGAGGATCGCGGGGTAGTCCTCGTTGGCGTAGAAGTTGGCGTTGTCGATCTGCTCGCGGAAACGGCGGTCGAGGCGGTAGCGGATTTTATTGAGGAGCTTCAGGGTCGGCGCGGGTTGCCCGGCGAGCGGGCCGAGGGCGGAGACTTCGACGTCGAGGGCGAGTTCGCGAGCGAGGAGGGACCAGAGGGAGATGACCTGGCCTTTGAAGACGCCGATCTCGAGAGCGCGGACGGAGCCGAAGCGTTTCGCGGCGGCGGCGAGGAGGCTGGCCCACATGGCGTGAAAGGCGGGGTCGCCAAAGCCGAGTTTGTTTTCTTCGACGTGGCGGCGGTGGGCGGCGAGGAGTGGATCGGCCCAGGTGGCGGCAGTGAGGCGGGCGTGGAGCGCGTCGTTGTGCGCGGCGGTGTTTTCGTAGGCGGCGACGAGCTGGTCGAACGGGATCACGGTGGAGGCGTTCATGCGGTGAGGCGGCGGGCGAGGCGCCAGCCGAGGAGTTGGGAGAGGAGTTGAAAGCGGCCGCTGGCGGGGAACGGGCGCGGGCTGCCGCCGAGGGCGAGGCTGCGGCGTTCGGCGTCGCGGGATAGGTCAGGGGAAGACGGATACAGCTCGAAGGCGGCCCATTTCCAAGCGAAGGCGGCGGCGGCGGTTGAGCGCGGGGAGGAGTCGGCGGCGAGGAGGTGGCTGAGGGTGAGCTCGACGGAGCGGTGGAGGGAGGCGAGGGCGCGCGGGTCTTTGCGGCGGCTGAGGGAGCCGGAGAGATTGGAGCGGTAGAAGCTGCGGGCATCGGGGCAGAAGACGATGCCGGTGGAGGCGAGGGCGACGCGGGCGAAGTATTCGCCGTCGTCGTTGAGCGAGAGGGATTCATCCCAAGGGCCGGCGGCGTCGAGGAGCGCGCGGGGGGCGAGCCAGGCGGCGGGGTGCATCATGGAGATGGTTTCGAAGTTGAGTTGAAGGAACTCGATGCCGGTGAGATCGCGGGCGTTGGGCGGGGGCGGTTGAGGAAAGGTAATACTGGAGCGAGTGCTGGGCTCGCCGTTGTGGAGAAACTCGCGGTCGACGCGTACCCAGGAAGCGGAGGCGAGCGCGCGGGGACCGAGTGGAATCAGGCGGTCGAGCTGGATCGTGATTTTATCGGGGGCGATCCAGTCGTCGGCGTCGAGGAACTGGATGTAGTCGCCGCGAGCGAGGCGGAGGGCGTGGTTGCGGGCGGCGCTGGCTCCGCGGTTAGGCTGGGTGACGACGCGGATGCTGGCGGCGGAATGGGCGGACGCGAAAGCGTTCGCGAGTGCGAGGGTGGTGTCGGTCGATCCGTCATCGACGACGATGAGCTCGGTGTTGGGCCAGGTCTGCGCGAGAGCGGAGCGGAGCGTGGTGTCGATCCAAGGAGCGGCGTTGTAAGCCGGGATGAGGATGGAGAGGAGGGGGGGAATGAAGAGTGAGGGGTGAAGGGTGAATGTTGAAAGGCGGAGGGACGGAGCCGGAAATAGTGGGAGGCGGTTAAGATTTATTTGGTGGGTGAGGTGAAGCGGCGCCAGTTGGTTTGAAAGTACCAGCGTTTGGAGTCGGCGACGTAGTGGTGCATGACGGCGCGGCAGGCGTGAGACTCGGGGGGCTTGGGGCAGAGCACGTAATCGGCGGGCGGAGGAACGGTGCAGGTGCGGCCGGCTAGCAGGACGGCGGCGAGGGCTTGTTCTTGGTAGTACTGCGGACCGCCGCGGGCGAGGAGGGTGTGGCAGGCGTATTCGAAGCGGGACCAATTGATGTCGTCGCTGCGCAGACCGAGGAGTCCGGTGTTGACGCGCTCGGGGACGGGTTGTCCGGCGACCTCGGCGAGGAGGGCGAGTGGGTAGCCGTAGGCGTTGGCGAGATCTTCGGCGCGGAGCGGTTGTGTCGGGTGATCGAGCCAGGCGAGCAGCGCGTCGGGTCGGCGGAAAAAGAGGAGATCGGAGTCGATGAGCAGACGCCAGCCGATGAGGCCAGCGTGGGGATCGGTGAGCTTGCGGAGGAGTGGAAATTCGCGGCGGCGCTGGCGGAGAGACGGGAAGTTTTTCTCAGGAAGCGCGGCGTCGAGACGGGCTTCGATTTCGGCGCTGGTGAGAATGGTGGTGGCGGGAAAGAGGCGGAGGATGGGGTCGGAGAATTCGGGCGTGAGCGTGCCGTCGTCGAGGAGGACGGGTGCGAGCGGGCGTTGGGCGGCGTGGGCGAAACTCCAGAGGCAGAAGGCGGTTTGATACCAGTAGCGGCGGCCGGTGAGCAGGTGGAGTGTGACGGGCGCGGAGTCGGAAGGTGTGGGAAGCAGCGGCAGGTGGTGGGCGGCGGCTTCCATGGCGGTGCGACCTTGTTCAGTGCGGCGTTGTTCGAAGGGGCCGCCGGCGGAGAAGAATTTTTGCACGGCTCCGACCGGCGCGTGGTAGGCGCGGTAGATGAAACGTCCGGCGAGCTGGCGGGGATTCATGAGAGGGCGGCGGAGTTGGCGGAGTGGAAGAGACGGTCGTAGTCGGCGGCGTCGAGCGTGCGGACGCGCGAGTAGGGAGCGTTGCGCAGGCGAAGGAGGCGCGCGGCGAAAGCGGGGCCGAGGAGACGGGCTAGTTTTTGGAAGCCGGGCTGGCCGAGGCGGACGAGCGGGCCGCGTGGAGAGTTTTTCCAGAGGGAAAACATGCGGCGGGTGAAGTCGGGGGCGAAGCCGCGCGGGAGGCTGCGCCAGGAGAGGAAGGCGCGTTCGCCGACGATGGTGCGGGCGGAGAGGGTGGCGTCGGTGCGCGGGCAGCTTGCGGCGAAGGACTCCATGAGCGGGAGGGCGGCGGCGGCGAGTTTCTCCCACTGGAGGCTGTAGCGATCTTCTGAATGCACCCCGGCGGCACAGAGCGAGGCGTCGACTTTTCCGATGCGGGCGGGATGCGTGCAGAGGTTGTAGAAGAGCCAGACATCGCCGGCGGGATCGAAGCGGCGCTCGGGCGGGACGAGCGGCGAGGCGAGGGCGCGGAGGAGGTACTCGCGGCGGTAGATCGGATTGTGCGGCGCGGGCTGGATCGTGAGGAAGAGTTCGGCGGGCTCGGTGGTGCGGGGGAGTTTTTCGGCGGGTTCGAAGACGGGCGGGGCGTCGGGGGAGGTAGTGTTGTTTTTGGCGCGGGCCATGTCGGCGTAGAGGACGTCGAAGGAGGACGCGGCGGTGAGCGAGCCGAGTTGGGCGGTGAATTTTTCCGGGGGGATGAGGTCGTCGGAGTCGAGGAAGAGAATCCATTCGCCGTGGGCGGCGGTGAGGCCGGTGTGGCGGGCGACGATGGAGCCCTGGTTGGGTTGACGGAGAAACGTGACGGGGTGGCCGGCGTCGAAAGCGGCGAGTTGTTCGCTGAGTGGAGGCGTGGAGCCGTCGTCGATGAGGAGGATTTCAGCGGGTTGACCGAATGCGTTGAGCGCGGCGGCGGCGCTGCGGAGGGTGTGGCGGAGCGGGGCGAGGCGGTTGAAAGCCGGGATGATGATGGAGGCGGCGATCATGCGGAGGGCGAGCGGGCTTCAACAAAGCGGCGGGCGGTGTGGAGATCAAGGTAGGCCCAGATGGCGGCGTGGCGGCGGCGTGCCCGGAGAATGGAGACGTTGGTGCGGGCGTGGCGGAGAAGCGAGGCGAGGATGCGCGGCCATTCGGCGAGGCGGATGTGGCGGGCGAAGGAGGCGGCGTGACTGGCGAGAGCAGCGGAGACGAGCAGGCCGGAGAGTTCGTTGGCGGGGGAACGGCGGGCGCGGTCGGCGAGTTGGGCGAAGGCGGCGCGGTCGAGTGGTGCGTGGCGGAGGTAGGACGCGGTGAGCAGGGCCTTCATCTCGGCGGCGAGGAGGGAGCTGGATTCGCGGGCGGTGGCGACGGTCCACGCGAAGTTCACGAGCGGCTGCGGGTGAAAAAGAAGCGGGAAGCGCATGGCGCGTTCGCGGATGGGTTCCATCGCGAGAAAGGGCGTTTCGGGCGGGACGATGAAGTCGGCGAGGTGCGGGCCGGAGCGGATGAGAGCGGAGCCGTTGGAGTGGACGAGGGAGTCGAGGTGGCGTTCGTGAGGCCAGGAGAAGGCGGCTGGTTGCGAGCTGGGAAAGTCTGCGATGGGCCAGATGGTGCGGCCGGTGTCGGTCCAGGTTGTATCCGGGTTTTCCTGCCAGATGCGCATGTTGGACCAGGCGACCTGGGTGGAAGGGTTTTTATCCAAGAGGGCGACGAGGGTTTCGAGGAAGGAGGGTTCCCAAGAGTTGTCGTCTTCGAGGAGGCAGACGTAGCGCTCGGCGCAGGGTTGGAAGACGAGGTTGAAGGTGCGGTTGGGGCCGAGATTTTTTTCGTGTTGAACGAGGCGGATGCGCGGGTCGGCGGTTTGGGTGACGAGCTGCGCGGGGAAAGGATCGTCGGGGGCGTCGTTGTGGAGTTCGCAGGTCCAGTCGGTGAAGGTTTGCGCGAGTAGGCTCGCGAGGGCGCGGGGGAGCAGGTGGTTGCGCCGGTAGGTGAGGAGGTAGACGCGGACGGCGGCGGGCATGGGAGATCAGCGAGCGCGTGGCGGATAAGCGCGGCCTTCGAAGTGGCCGCAGGTGCCGGACCAGCGGATGAGGGCGGCGGGGCTGCGCCAGGCGCCGAGGGTGAACCAGGCTTTGAGGCGGCGGAGGTGGAGCGTCCAAGGCGCGATCGGCGGCCAGGGGCTGGCATCATGGAGGAGGAGGAGTTGGGTCCATGATTTTTGAATACCGTGGTTGAGACGGGCGAGGTATCGCGGAGTGAGGCGGGACGGCGGGATGAGGTGGGTGAGGCTGAGGGCGGGAACGTAGGCGACTTCCCAGCCGGAACGCAGAACGGAGAAGATGAGGTCGTTGTCGCCGGCGGAGGTAAGCTCGGTACCGCGGCGGTCGGTGAGCGAGGAGGTGTTTTCGAGCCATGCGGTGATGGCGGAGCGGCGGAGGGCCATGCCGGCGCCGATGGGGGCAAAGTCGGGGTATTGGTTGCGCGTGGCGCCGGGCGGGCGGAGGCCGGTGGAGATTTTTTCGGCGGGGCCGAGATCGCGGAGGGCGAGGAGCGGAAAGAATTCGCGGCGCCAGTCGTTGTGCTGAATTGTTTTCGTGAACTCGGGGAGGGATTTTCCGCCGAGAGCGCCAACGCGGGGGAGGCGGGCGAAGGCGGCGAGGGTTTCCGCAAGGTAGTCGGGGGCGAGGACGTTGTCGTCATCGACGAGGATCACGAACTCGGTGGTGGCGGCGCGGAGTCCGACGCGGCGGGCGGCGGTGAGGCCAAGGGTGGGCTCGTGAAGGAGGCGGAGATTGGGCGGAGCGTGGGAGACGAACTCGTCGGGCGTGAGCGCGGGCGAGGAGGCGTTGTCGATGAGAAGGGTTTGCCAGCGGTCGGACGGGAGCGATTGAAGACGGAGGCCTTCGAGCGTGCGCTGGAGGCGCGGGCGGGCGGGGTTGTGGGCGCAAATGATGACGGTGATGTCCACGGGGGGCACTTAGGACCGAGGCGTTTCAGACAAGGACCATTCCCAGGGGAAGTGGACGGGGCCGGTCACTTCGGTGCCGGGTGAGCGCGGGTGGAAGTCGCGGCCGAGGTAGTCGAAGGTGAGAGCGTCGGGCTTGTAGTCGTAATCCTGATTCGCGTCGCCGAGCCAGAAGGAGGCGCGGTAGGTGTCGCTCCGGAGTGGCGGCAGGGTGACGCGACCGGTGATGATGCCGGATGAGGAGGCGGAAGGATTCCACTCGGGGCCGGTCATGCGGGTGTTAGCTCCGAAGATGGGTTGACCGAAGCGGGTGTAGAGATGGATGCCGACGACGGGCGGGCGGAGCGGGGTGGGCGAGCGGAAGGCGACGTTGAAGACGAGGTCGCCGGATTGGAGGCGGGCGGTGTCGATCTCGGCGTAGAGCATAGACGGCTGGTCGGGGCGTGGAGAGAAGTCGGCGCGCGAGACAGTGCCGGTGGCCAGGTAGCCGGAGATGGTTTCGCGGATGGGGCCGCTGGCGCGGACCTGGCCGCGTTCGAGCCAGATGCCCTGGTTGCAGATATCGAGGAGGGCGCTGGTGTTGTGGCTGACGAAGAGGACGGTGCGGCCGGAGCCGGTGGAGACCTCGCGCATCTTGCCGAGGCATTTTTTTTGGAAGGCGGCGTCACCGACGGCGAGGACTTCGTCGACGATGAGAATCTCGGGTTCGAGGTGGGCGGCGACGGCGAAGGCGAGGCGGACGTACATGCCGCTCGAGTAGCGCTTCACGGGCGTGTCGAGGAACTGCTCGACCTCGGCGAAGGCGACGATCTCGTCGAATTTTTTGCGGATCTCGGCGCGGGTCATGCCGAGTATGGCGCCGTTGAGGAAGATGTTTTCGCGTCCGCTGAGTTCGCCGTGGAAGCCGGTGCCGACCTCAAGGAGCGAAGCGACGCGGCCATTGAGCGTGATGCGGCCGGTGGTGGGTTCGGTGATACGCGAGAGAACTTTGAGGAGCGTGGATTTGCCGGCGCCGTTGCGGCCGACGATGCCGACGATGTCGCCGCGGTTGATGGTGAAGTTGACGTCGCGGAGGGCGTGGAACTCGGAATCGGAAGAAGGTGGCGTGGACGACGGACGGAGACGGGAGAGGAGGTTGCGCGCGGTGTTGCTGAGTGAATCGCGTAGGCTCGTGTGGCGCGGCGCGGAGCCGAGGCGGTAGCGCTTCGAGAGGTTTTCGACGGTGATAATGGGCTCGGCAGACATGGTTAGATCACGTCGGAAAAGTGGCGTTCGGTTTTGCGGAAGTACCAGAGTCCGGTGATGAGGAGCAGCGCGGTGATGGGCAGGGAAATGGCCAGGCCGGAGGGATCGAATTGGGTGCGTCCGCCGAGGAGGCACCAGCGGAAACCTTCGACCATGCTGGTGAGGGGATTGAGGGCGAGGAGGTCGCGCCAGTTAGGAAGGAGATCGGTGCGGTAGCCGACGGGTGTTACAAACATGCCGATCTGGAGGATGAACGGGGCGATGAAACGGAAGTCGCGGAATTTGACGGTGAGGGCGGTGATCCAGAGTCCGGCGCCGAGGGCGATGAGGAGGGTGCCGAGGGTGAAGAGGGGAAGCAGGAGGAGTCTCCAGGTTGGCCATACATCGAAGGCGGCCATCACGGGGAGGGTGAGCGCGAGCAGGATGAGCATGTCGAGCAGCGCGACGGCGAGCGCGGAGAGCGGCATGATGAGGCGCGGGAAATAGACCTTGGAGATGAGGTGAGAATTTCCGACGAGGGAGTTACCGGCGTTGTTGAAGGCGGCGGAGAAGAGCTGCCAGGGGAGCAGGCCGGAGAGGACGAGGAAGGGATAGGGGATGGATTCGTCGCCGGCGGGCATTTTGGCGAGTTTGCCGAAGACGAACCAGAGGAGGACGGTCTGGACGGCGGGCTGGATGAGGGCCCAGGTGATGCCGAGGACGGCTTGTTTGTAGCGGACCTGGATGTCGCGCCAGGCGAGGAGGACGGCGAGTTCGCGGTAGCGCCAGAGGTCGCGCCAGTAGTGGAGGTCGGCGCGGCCGGCTTCGATGACGAGGGGGGCGGACCGCTCGCTGGCGCTCGCGGCTACGGCGGGCGGGGCTACGGGAGTGGCGGGAAGGGGATTCACGCGAAGAGGAGGGAGCCGAGGTGGTCGCGGAAACGCGAATAGGAAAATGTGTCGGCGCGGGCGCGGATGGCGGACGAATCCCATTCGCGGCGGAGGGCGTGGACACAGGCTTGGGAGAGCGCGGGGAGATTGGCGTATTCGGCGAGGACGCCGGTCTCGGGCGAGAGGACTTCGGGGGCGCCACCGGAGCGGGCGGCGACGCAGGGTTTTCCTTGGGCCATGGCTTCGAGGTAAACGAGGCCAAAGCCTTCTCGGTGGCTGGGGAGCGCGAAGATGCGGCAGTCGCGGATTTCGCGGCGGAGATCGTCGTCGCCGACGTAGCCGAGGAAGCGGACGGCGTCGCCGAGGTGGAGTTTTTTGGCGAGGGATTGCAGGCGGGGCAGGTCGTCGCCGCGGCCGACGATGCGGAGGCGGGCGGAAGGGATTTCTTGGCGAATCTGTGGAAGCGACTCGATGAGGTGATCAATGCCTTTGTAGTTATCTGCCTTGGACAGGCGGGAGATGGTGAGGATGTCGGGGTTGGTGCCGGTTGGCGCTTCGGAGTCGCTGGGAAGTGTGGTGAGGTAAGGGTCGAGGGCGTTGGGTAGGACGATGGCGCGCTCGGGCGGAAGCTTGGGGATGTTTTTTAGGAGCTCGCGGCGAGTGAATTCGCTGACGCAGAGAATGCGGTGGGCGCGCTTGAGCGCGAGGCGCTCCAGGAAGGTGAACGGACGCCAGACCTCGATGCCGTGGGCGACGAGGGAGTAGCGGAGGCGCGGGCGGAGACGTTGGGCGAGCCAGGCGGCGGGGAGCTGGCCGATGTGGCCGCAGACGATCTGGTCGGCGCGTTTGCTGTGGCGGAGGGTGGAGCGGACGAAACGGGATTTGTGGCGGTTGCAGGCTTCCCAGGATTCGAGGCGTTTGTCGGAGTAGCGGCGGAGGTCGCGGGAATCGAAGACGGCATCGTTGAGAACGAGTAGATCGACGTGGCCGAAGGGTTGGGCGAGTTCGCAGAGGGCTTTGAGGTAGAGACGGAGGATGCGCGGGATGCCGCCCTCGGAGGCGAAGAGTTCGGGGGCGAGGAGGAGAACTTTTTTCATCGGTCGACGGGATTAGCGGCGGCGGTTTACGAAGGTGATGAGGACGGCGAGGCTCCAGAGGCGGGACCAGTCGCGGCTGACGTCGCGCGAGAGGAAGGTTTGCCAGCGGGCGGTGACGGCGGACGTATTGAAGAAGCCGGAGCGGGCGACGCTGGAGACGGAGAATGTTTCGTCGAGGAATGGGCGGAGCGTGCTACGCATCCAGAGCGGGAATGGGAGCGTGAAGCCGCGTTTGCGGCGGGTGAGTAGATCTGGCGGAAGGACGTCGCGCGCGGCTTCGGCGAGCAGGGCTTTGGGGGAGAGCGAGGGATCGTCTTTGAAATGCGCGGGCTGGCGCCAAAGCCATTCGAGGAGCGGGCGGTCGACGAAGGGGACGCGGAGTTCGAGGGAGTGGGCCATGCTCATGACATCACTGTCGCGGAGAAGAACGTCGGCCATGTAGGTGCGGATTTCCCAGGCGCTGATGACGGAGAAGGGATCAGTGTCGTTAGGCGGGAGTTCGGAAGAGAGGTGGGCGAGCTCGGGGTGCGGGGAAAAGGGGAAGGTGTTGGCGAGGTCGGGGGAGAGGAGGGCGGCGCGCTGGATTTCGGAGAAGTTGCGACGCTGGAGGGAGGCGAGGCTGTGGAGGTCGGAGGCGTGTTCGAGGAAGTCGGCGAGTTTCTGGCGGCGGGTGCGGCCGCGGCGGAGTTGAGCGAGGAAGGGGCGGCGGAGCGCGGAGGGAAGGGCGCGCCAGAGCGGGAGCCAGCGGGCAAGTTTGGGCGTGTTGCGGAACGAGGGGTAGCCGCCGAAGAGTTCGTCGCCGCCGAGGCCGGAGAGTGCGACGGTGACACCGCAGGCGCGGGCGAGCTGGCTGGCGTAAAAGGTGTTGATGGCGTCGCCGGTGGGTTGATCGAAGGTGGCGAGGATGCGGGGGAGATCGTCAGCGACCTGTTCACCGGAGAGGACGAGAGCGGTGTGCTCGGTTCCTAGATACTCGGCGGTGGCGGCGGCTTCAGTGGCTTCGGAGTAGGCGGTTTCGGCGAAGCCGATGGAGAAGGTTTTTAGTTTTGTACCCTGCTGGCGCGCCATGAGTCCGGCGATGACGCCGGAGTCGAGTCCACCGGAGAGGAAGGCACCGACGGGGACGTCGGCCAAGGTGTGGGCGCGGATGGAGTCGTCGAGCTGGGTGCGGAGTTGGGAGCTGAATTCCGCGCGCGAGTAGGCGCGCGGAATTGGTTGAGAGTTGAGGGTTGAGAGTTGAGAGACGGAAGGGAAAGCGGTGCCGTCGCGGAAGGTCCAATACGCGCGGATTTGAAGGCGATTGTTTTTGAAGGTGGCGCATTCGCCGGGGCGGAGGCTGAGGGCGTCGCGGTAGATCGTGGCGGGCGCGTGGGGGGTGAGGTAGGCGAGGCAGGCGTTGACGGATTCGGGCGAGATGGCGGCGGAGCAGTGGCCGGAGGCGAGGAGGGCGCGGAGTTCGGAGGCGAAGAGGAAGGAGCCGCCGGTGGAAACGGGGGTGGAATCGGAAGACGGAGAGGTGGCGGGGCCGAGGGAGTAGTAGAGGGGTTTTATCCCGAGAGGATCGCGGGCGAGGAAGAGGGATTGTTCGCGGCAATCCCAGACGGCGAAGGCGAACATGCCGCGTAGGCGGGCGAGGCAGGCGGAGCCCCAGTGGGCGAAGGCGGCGAGGAGGACTTCGGTGTCGCAGTCGGAGCGGAAGGTGTGGCCGACGGAGGAGAGCTCGGCGCGGAGTTGGCGGAAGTTGTAGATGGCGCCGTTGAAAACGATATGGAAGCGGCCATCGGAGGTGGTCATCGGTTGATGGCCGTGCGCGGGATCGAAGATGGCGAGGCGTCTCATGCCGAGAGTGGCGGGGCCGTCGGAGACGATGCCGTGATCGTCGGGGCCGCGGTGGAGCATGGCGGCGTTCATGCGTGCGACGGCGGTGTGGCGGGCGTCGGGGCTAACGTGGGGACTGATGAAACCAGCTATGCCGCACATGGGAGGAAGAGCGTGCGGATTTTAAGAACGCGGAGAGGCTGGCGCGGGGGCGCGGAGGGTTGGCGGCGGAGAGCGGTGAGTGAGTTGGCCAACGGGGTGAGTGGTTGCGGAGGGCGGCGCGCGCAAGCTCAGGGAGCGGCGGGGCTTATGGCAATCATCGGACCGGGGGGCAGGGAGTTAAATTTGGCTGAAAGTTTTCAGCGGAGCGGCGTCCGCGTATAGGGCTTCGCCTACGCGGTGAGGGGCAGAAGTGTGCGAGGGAGAGGGGCCACGCTTTGACAAGCGCGGCTAGGGCGAAGCGGGATGTCCCGCTGATCAGGCGCAGATGGCTTTGGCGATTTCGGCGGACTTGGCGGGGCTGAAAAGTTTTTCGACGAGGGTGAGGCCGAAGTCGAGGGAGGTGCCGGCGCCGCGAGAGGTGATGAGGTTGCCGTCGATGACGACGCGTTGGTCCGCGAGGATGTTTTTGAGTTCGTCGGCGGTGCTGGGGTGGGCGGTGTAGCGTTTGTCTTTGAGGAGGCCGGCGTCGTTGAGGACGGTCGGGGCGGCGCAGATGGCGGCGAGCCATTTGCCGCTGGTGGCCTGGGCGCGGACGATGGCGGTGATGCGGAGATCGGCGCGGAACTTTCTCACGCCGGGGCCGCCGGGGAGGATGAGGAGGTCGAAGGTGTGGCCGGCGGGGACGGCGGAGAGGAGGCGGTCGGCGGTCACGACGATGCCGTGTTTGCCTTTGACGGCGGTGGTTTCGCCGAGGGCGGCGACGGTGACTTCGGCTCCGGCGCGGCGGAGGACATCGATCGGGGTGATGGCTTCAACTTCTTCAAATCCCTCTGGCAAAATGATGAGGACCGTAGGCATGGTTGTTTTAAGAATACGATGACGAGCGCGAATGCACTTCGAAATTTAAGCGGGTTAAGCGGCAAGCGGCTGGTGGTGTTTGGCGCGGGCTATGTGGGCGGCGAGCTGGCTCGGCAGGCGGTCGAGGCGGGCGCGCGGGTGACGGCGCTGACCCGAAATGAGGAGACGGCGCGGGCGTTTGCGGCGAAGGGAATCGAGGCGGTGGTGGCGGATCTCGCGAGTGACGCGTGGCACGAACGGATCGCGGGCGGAGCGGACTTTGTGGTGAACTGCGTGAGCGGCGGCGGCGCGGGGATCGATGGTTATCGGCGGAGTTATCTGGAAGGGATGCGGTCGGTGGCGGGGTGGTTGACGGCGAAAGGGGGAGCGGGTGCGGCGGTTTATACGAGCAGCACGTCGGTGTATCCGCAGGATGGCGGCGTGCGGGTGGATGAGGCGGCGGCGGTGGATCGCGAGGGCGAGCGGCCTCGGGTGTTGGTGGAGGCGGAGGAGCTTTTGTTGAATTTGCCGAAGGCGGCGGGGAGGAGGGCGGTGCTGCGGCTGGCGGGGATTTATGGGCCGGGGCGGCATCATTTGCTGGAGCAGGTGCGGAGCGGGGAAGTCGCGGGACGCGGGGAGCATCGGCTGAACTTGATTCACCGGGAGGATATTTGCGCGGCGATCTGGAGCGCGTTGCTCGCGAGCGCGGCGGATGGAGAGATTTTTAATGTGGCGGATGACGGGGCGGCTCCGAAGAGCGAGATCGTGGCGTGGCTGGCCGGAAAACTGGGCGTGGCGTTGCCGGTTTTCACGGGAGCGCCGGCGGCGGGGCGGCGTGCGGTGACGCCGGACCGGGTGATCGACAACGCGAAGATCAAGCGGGTGCTGGGGTGGCGGGCGAGTTACCCGAGTTTCCGGGAAGGCTACGTGGCGATACTTGGGGCTTGAAGAGCGCGCGCGGTTGGGCGCATTTGGACGTTCTCACGCAAACTTCAGACCAACTCTAAACCCACTTCATACCATGGCAGGCGTCGGCAAACTTTTGAAACAGGCTCAGAAAATGCAGAAGCAAATCGAGGGGCTCCAAGGCCAGCTTGATGCGAAGGAGCTCGAAATCACCAGCGGCGGCGGCGCGGTGAAGATCAAGATCAGCGGCTCGGGCAAATTTCTTGGGCTGACGCTCGATCCGGAGTTTTTGAAGGAAGACGCGAAGTTCGTGTCGGACACGATTCTCACGGCGGTCCAGGACGCGGCGAAGCAGGCGAAGGAGCAAAACGACGCGGAAATGCAGAAGGTGACGTCGGCGTTCCAGATGCCGGGGATGTTTTGATTTGGAGCGCGGCGCGAAGTGCGGTCCGCGCGAATTGAAACAAGGCAAATTTGTTTTCGCCGGCTTGCGGGGGTTGCACTCCGCCGGCCGGCGATTTTGTTTTTAGAGAAATCCCATGACGCCCGCCTTTGAGAAATTACAGAAGCAGCTGAAGCAGCTGCCGGGCGTGGGGTATCGGTCGGCGGAGCGCATCGCGTTGCACCTGCTCGTGGAGAAGCCGGCGAAGTTACAGGAGCTGGTGGCGGCAATGGAAACGGCGGCGAAGAGTGTGCGGCGTTGCACGCGGTGCGGGAATCTTGCGGAGGGCGAGTTGTGCGAGATTTGTGGAGACGGGCGGCGCGATCCGTCGGTGGTGTGCGTGGTCGAGCATGTGCCTGATTTGGTGGCGCTGGAGCGGTCGGGCGCGTATCGCGGCGTGTACCATGTGCTGCATGGAAAACTGTCGCCCATCCAAGGTGTGGCGCCGGAGGATTTGAATTTCGCGGCGTTGCTCGAGCGCGTGGAAGCGGGCGAGGTGAAGGAGTTGATCCTGGCACTGTCGAACGACGTGGAGGGCGAGGCGACGTGTCATTATCTGACGCAGCATTTGCCGGTGGCAGGAGTGTCGGCCGGGGTGAATGAGGACGGTGCGATGAGCGTCGAGGAGGATTCAGTGATGCCGGAGAAGATCACGGTGACGCGGATCGGGTTTGGGCTGCCGAGCGGGGGCGGGGTGCTTTACGCGGACTCGGTGACGTTGAAGAGCGCGCTGGATGGCCGGCGGTCGTATTCGTGATCCGGGCACAAAAAAGCCGCGGACCTCGGGAAGGCGCGCGGCGCGAAGAGAGTTGAGCGAGGCTCAGGCGTAGGCGTTCAGGTTGCGGCCTTTGCTGGAGTCGTCGGAGCGGGGGGCGGACTCGATGAGCTTCACGGCAGCGGCGCCTTCCTGTTTGATCGCGTCGTTGATCTTCACGGCGACCGCCACGCTGTATTCCTGACGGGCGGCGCTGCCATTGGCACCGGGATCGCTGATCAAGGAGGGGTTGACGGAGGACGAGATGTTCATGCGCAAGTTATCGGCTTTTCCCTCTGAGAGCTCAAGTGCAGCGAGCGTGGGCGGGCATAAATGAGGTGTCTGTGGAGTCGGACTTAGGGGAATGTCCCCAGCGTGGCGTTGCCGGTCGCGGCGGATGGGGAATGGAGAACGTCGCTCGCCACGCGCAGGCGGAGACATTTAGTCGGGCGCTGAATGACTGATCGCGCCACTTATCTTTCCCGCAGGTTGCTCAGCCGCCTGGCGGATGTTGAATCGGCTGGGGGTTTTTCGCCGGACGAATCCGGCGGTGCGGCTCTGCGGCGTGAGACGATCGCCAAGATACTGGCGGTGGAAGAGGGCATCACGGATGGCGCCACGATTGCGTTGGTCGCTGGCGCGGTTCCGTTCCTGGCGCGAGGGCGTGAGCTTTCGAGCCGGGACATCGAGGGCTTTGCTGCGTTTCTGCGGGAGCGGCTGGCGTTGAGTTGAGCGCGGAAAGGGGCGGTGCGTTTCAGTGGCGGCGGATCGCGTGCGAAGATGACGCAAAGTTCGTGATTGCGGAGGGCGGGTCGGTGCGTTGAATCCGCGAGCCTTCTGCGGGCGTAGTATACCGGCTATTATGTGTGCTTCCCAAGCATGAGAAGAGGGTTCGACTCCCTCCGCCCGCACCAGTTGTCAGAGGCAAAATCGGTGAGTAGGCACCGACCAGTTGTATCCGAGATTACAGGGAGTTTTATTTTTCTAGCGTCTGACCGAGTGGGCAACGGGTCGAGTCAGTGGGCTGGACTTGGCGGTAGCAGTGGAAGAGGCCTCGGGAGGGTTTGGCGAGTTGCCCGAGGTGTATTTTTTGCGGCTTGGCGAGGGGGGGCGGATGCTTTCCCATGCGGCTTCCATGTTCACAGGTATCGTCGAAGAAACCGGCCGTGTGATCTCCTTTAATCAGGAGAAGGCGGCGTGGCGTTTGAGAATCGCCGCGCGCGTGGCGTTGGAGGGCGTGGCGTTGGGCGATAGTATCGCGATCAATGGGTGCTGTCTCACGGTGGTGCAATTTGACGCGACGCAGATGGAGTTCGACGTGCTCGAGGAGACGAAGCGGTTGACGAGCATTTCGGTGCTCGCGGCGGGATCTCCAGTGAACCTGGAGCGCAGTCTGCGTTTTGATGGGAAGATCGGCGGACATTTTGTCACGGGGCACATCGATGGGCTCGGCGTGATCGAGGTTTTTGAGCAACGCGGAGCGGATCATTTTCTGCGCGTGCGCACGCAGCCGGGTGGGGGACGGCACATCGTTCACAAGGGAAGCATCGCGATCGATGGGATCTCGCTGACGGTTGCGGAAGTGGAGGGCGACAGTTTCGCGGTGTGGCTGATTCCGCACACGGTCGCGTTTACTAATCTGCACACCAAGCGCGCGGGCGATCCGGTGAACTTGGAATTCGACTTGCTGGGCAAGTATGTCGAGAAGCTGCTCGCTCACCCTCAGCCACGTAACGCCTGACCTCCCATGCGCGCCGCGCTCACCGCTCTGTCTGATGAATTGAAGCGCCTGCGGGCTGGCGGCGTGAAAACCGTATCGGTCTCCGATCAGGCGCTGGCGGGTTTGCGGAAAATCGTCGCGGCGAGGGCAGGGCAGAGTGGTGGGAACGTGGCGACAACTTCGACAGCGAGCGGGACGGCGATGACGGACGCGCGAAAGGGCGTTTTGGCTCCTGGAGGGGCAGCGCCTTCGCCGGTGGAAGGCCGGGCGGGTATCTCGGTTTCAGCAGCTGCGGCCGCAACAAGCGGGCTGGCGTCACAGCCTGCGGCGACGACTGCTGGTGCGACTAAATTACCGCCGCCTCCTGTGGTGTCGTTGCCCCCTGGAGACAAGCAGACGCGTTGGGATGCGTTGCTCGCCATGATTAGGAGCGATTCGGTCTGCGTGCAGCATCTGCGGCCTGGCAAAAAAGTGGTGCTGGGTGTGGGCAGCCTCGATGCGAAGATTTTCTTCTGCGGCGAAGCGCCGGGCGCGGAAGAGGAGATCCAGGGCGAGCCGTTTGTCGGCCCGGCCGGCCAGCTCCTAACTAAGATGATTCAAGGGATGGGGCTGAAGCGCAGCGACGTTTACATCGGCAACATCATGAACTGGCGTCCGGATCTGCCGACGGTGCCGGGACAGGCGCAGATGGGCAATCGGCCGCCGACCGAGGAGGAGATCACGTATTGCCTGCCTTATCTGCGCGCGCAGCTGGAGATCGTGAATCCCGATCTGATCGTAGCCTTGGGCTCGACTGCGGCGCAGGGACTTTTTGGCTACGGCAGTTTCAAGACGCTGGGAGAAATCCGCGGCAACTGGAAACCGTTTGCCGAAAAGCCGGTCATGGTGACGTACCATCCGTCGTACATCCTCCGCAATCCCACGAACCGCTCGAAGCGGGCTATTTGGGAAGATCTTCTGAAGGTCATGCAGCGCGCCGCTCTTCCGATCTCGGACAAACAAAAATCCTTTTTCCTGGATAAATGAAACGACTCCTGACTGCCGCCACGTTCCTCGCCTCATTCGCCGGTGTCTTCGCCTCGAATAGCGACGACATGCCCTTCGACTTCGAGGTGCTGCAATATCGCGCCAAGGCATTGGCCTCAAAGCCCTACGCCACGCATGAAAGCCGCGTGCCGGACTCGTTGCGCAATCTGACGTACGATCAGTACCGCGACATCCGCTTCGAGCCCAACCGCGCGTGGTGGATGCGGGAGCGCCTGCCATTTCAGCTCCAGTTTTTTCATCCTGGTTTCATCTACAACAAGACGGTGCAGCTCTCGACGATCGAGCCGGATGGGAAAGAGAGTCCGGTCGAATTCTCCACGAAGCTTTTTTCATATGGAAAAAACACCGATCTGGGCCGTGTGCCCGGCGATGTGGGCTTCACCGGATTCCGGATACACTACGCTCTGAATAATCCGGCCTATCTTGACGAACTGGCAGTCTTCCAGGGGGCGAGCTACTTTCGCGCGCTCGGGCAGAAGATGCGTTACGGACTCTCCGCGCGCGGCCTCGCGCTCAACACCGCCGAGCCGGGTGGCGAGGAGTTCCCGATCTTTGAGGAGTTCTGGGTAAAGAGGCCCGCTGAAGACTCCAAAGACGTGGTTGTTTACGCGCTGCTCGACAGCCCGAGTGTGGCCGGTGCCTATCGCCTCACGATCGCGCCCGGCGCCTCAACGGTGATGGAGGTGAAAGCCGCTCTGTATTTGCGTGAGAGCGCCAATGTGAAGACCCTGGGGCTTGCTCCGCTGACGAGCATGTTCTGGTTCGGTGAAAATTCTTCGTCACGTGAAGGCGACCTGCGGCCGGAGGTTCACGACTCCGATGGAATTTTAATGGAGCGCGGCACGGGGGAATGGGTGTGGCGGCCGTTGACCAATCCTGGTGCGGTCCGTGTCGCTGCTTTCAGCGATGAAAACCCCAAAGGCTTCGGCCTAGTGCAGCGCGACCGTGCATTTTCTAACTACGAAGATATGGAGGCAGCTTATCACCTCCGGCCGAGCGCCTGGGTGGAGCCGATTGGCAAATGGGGCCGTGGATCTGTGCGCTTGGTCGAGCTGCCGACGCCCGATGAAACCAACGACAACATCGTCGCGTTTTGGACACCGGAGGCGCTACCGCCTGCAGGCAAGCCGTTGGTATTTGAATACAAGCTTCACTGGTTTATGGAAAAACAGGGAGGCGCCAAGGGGCCGCCCGCTGGCTTCACGTCGGCTACCAGGCAGGGCTTTTCCAAGACGCACGAACCGGAGCTGCGCCGCTTCTGGGTAGATTTTGACGGCGCTTACCTGCAGGGGGCTGGCAGCCCCAAGATCGAGGCTGTCGTGACGGTGGGCGCAGGCGCCGAGCTCGTGCATCAGGATGTCCAGAAAAACCAATACAACGGCACGTGGCGCGTGGCATTTTCGATCAAGCCCGATGGCTCTGGAAAGCCTGTGGAACTCCGTTGCTTCCTAAAACGGGAGCCCCATATCCTGACAGAAACATGGAGTTACCTCTGGAATCCGTAGACGCGCCTCTTTCGCGCTTCCGTCCCCGCACCGGGACGATGGAGGCGTGGAACGCCGCCTACGTGCGCGTCGAGGATTACCTGCGCGCTCATCGCATCCACAACCGTCTTCATCAAAGCCGCCTGATTCAGACAGTCTTGGAGCGCGCCGCACGCAGGCACGAAGCCAACCCCGCGCTCGAGCCGACCACCCTCGCCGCCGAGGAGATCGAGGCGTTGATGGATGAGTGGTTTTCCGAAGTGCTCGATAATAAAAACCATCCTCAGGAGCGCGTCGCGACGGCCGGGCGCGTTGCCATGTTACTTTCCGATGGTCCGCAAAAATGGCCTTACGCCTTTCTGGACAGCCAAACGATTCCTGAGGATTTCACCCGCGAAATGCGCGCCAGTTCCATGCAGGCCGGGCCCGACATGACGTTCTCCAACATGGCTCCGAGGCCTATCGATCTTGGCACCATTAGTGAAGCGGCCGGCGAGACGCTGGAGCGGTTCGAGAAGTGGCCCATCCTGCGAACGCTGGTGCTATGGGGATTTTTTCTGGCCACGCTGCTCGCCATCTTCCGGGTCACACGCTGAGTAGCGACGCGACCAAGCATCACGAGTATTCCCATGCGCATCGTCTCGAACGATTTTATTGACCGCCCCCGGCTCGCTCGCCGTCGCCGCACGTTCTTCACAGCGGTTTTCATCCTGACCAGCCTGGCCACGTGGTTCATGGCCGATTTGCTCTGGCAGGATGGCGGACAGCTGAGCGTGCTGGAGTGGACGCTGCTCGGACTGTTCGTGCTGCTTTTCACGCACATCGCGATCGGTTTCGTCACGGCACTGCTCGGGTTTTATGTTGTGAATCGCGGTGGTGACAGCCGTCAGATCACGAGCACGGTGAAGCCCGGCGAAGAAGTGCCGCTGGCCAGCACTGCAGTGATTATGCCGGTGTTTAACGAAGACGTGAGCCGTGTGTTCGAGGGTATGCGCGTGATCTTTCGTTCGCTGGAGGAGACTAAGAAATTAGAGCACTTCGATTTTTTCATGCTCAGCGATTCCAATCAGCCGAATCAATGGATTCAGGAGGAAGTCGCCTGGGTGGAGCTCTGCAAACAGGTCAGTGGATTCGGGAAAATTTTTTACCGGAAAAGACGCCAGCAAATAAACAAGAAGGCCGGTAACGTAGCCGATTTCCTGCGACGCTGGGGCAAAAGCTACCGCTATATGGTCGTGCTCGATGCCGACAGCATCATGACGGGCGAGGCGCTCGTGAAGCTCGTCGCCACGATGGAGAAGAACCCCGGCGTGGGTATCATCCAGACCGCGCCGCGACTGGTGAATGGCGAGACGCTTTACTCCCGCCTGCAACAGTTCGCCAATCGACTCTACAGCCCGATCTTCCTCGCCGGGCTTAATTACTGGCAGCAGTACGACGGCAACTATTGGGGCCACAATGCCGTGATCCGTGTGCAGCCATTCATCGATCACTGCGCGCTCCCGGATCTCCCAGGTAGTGAGCCTTTCGGCGGGCGCATCTTGAGTCATGACTTCGTCGAGGCTGCTCTTATGCGAAAGGCCGGCTGGGCAGTCTGGCTGGCAAGCGACATTGATGGCACTTACGAAGAAGGCCCCCCGACATTGATCGAGAGCGCCAAACGCGATCGCCGCTGGTGCCAGGGAAACATGCAGCATAGTTGGCTGCTCGCAGCCAAAGGCTTTCGGCCGATCAACCGGTTCCATTTGGGTATGGGCGTCATGGCGTATGTATCGTCGCCGCTGTGGCTCTTTTTTTTGGTGCTGAGCACGATTCACGTGTTCGATCTCGTGCGCAGCCCGGCGCATGGAGCCGCGCTTGAGATTCAGACCTCATTCTTTGGATACATCATTGCCGTGCCTGAGGCATTCACGCTGTTCGTCTTCACGATGCTCCTGCTCTTTTTGCCCAAAATCATCGGCGTCATACTGACTGTGCAGGACAAAAAGCAGGCGGAACGTTTTGGCGGCCCGGGCGCTGTCGTGCTGAGCGCGCTGATTGAAAACGCATTCTCGGCGCTGCTCGCGCCGGTGAACATGCTATTCAACAGCAAATTCGTCGTGTACACGCTGCTGGGACAGGGCGTCTCGTGGGTCACACAGAAACGTGGCAGCGACGATGACGACACGGACTGGCGCGAGGCGATCATCACGCATTCGCCGCACATCCTCTTCGGCGTCGTCTGGGGCGTCTCGTCGTACATCATCTCCCCCGCGTTTTTCTGGTGGCTAAGCCCTGTGCTTGCCGGGCTTGTGCTTTCCATTCCGATCTCGATCGCGTTGAGCAAAGTCAGTCTCGGCCAAAAGGCCCGTCAGTGGAAAATTTTCCTGACTCCCGAAGAAACGCAGCCGCCTTACGAGTTGCGCCGCCTTCGCCAGAATCTGGCCGAATGCTACAAACATATGCGCCCGATTGAGTCGTTGCGCGCAGACTACGGGATGCTCCAAGCCGTGCTCGATCCCTACGTGAATGCCGTGCATGTTTCACTTCTTCGGCAGCGCCGGCCGAGTGAAGAATCGCGGGATTACTTCGCGCAGCTACGCATGCGGCTACTCAGGGAGGGCCCTGCTGGATTCACCACAAAAGAGAAAATGGCGCTGCTGCTCGATGCCGATTCGATGATCTGGCTGCACCGCGAACTCTGGTGCATGCCGAGCCAGGGATTGGCCGAGTGGTGGAGGCTCGCCGTGCGACAATACAACGTATTGACCGCCGCGCCCATCACCGCGCTCTATCGCTAGCAAGCGGTGCAATGATGAGCGGGTGAGCGTGGCGTGAAGCGTCCGTTCGGGTATTCAGCTTTTCGCTTCAGACGTCCGCCCGTACAGCACGCCAAGTTCCATCAAGTAGTCAGCTGATTGTGAGCGCAGTGCAGATAATTGGGCGGTCTGATAACGCCACTGCCAGTTGCCTGCCGCCACGCCAGGCGTGTTAAAGCGGGCCTCGGCACCCAGGCTGAGTAAATCCTGCAACGGAATCACCGCCAGGTTGGCGACTGACGCATAGCTGGCGCGGATAAAATCCCAGCCAGCCTCTGCGCCGCTAACGCGAAAATAGCGCCGTACATGATCCCTAGTCTTTTCGTCGGTCGAGTGATACCAGCCAAGCGTTGCATCGTTGTCGTGAGTACCTGGGTAGACGACGCTGTTGGCGCGCTGGTTGTGGGGCAGGTAGGCGTTTTGCGCATCGCCGCCAAAGGCGAACTGCAAGATGGCCATGCCGGGAAGCCCGGTCGCTTCACGCAGATCCACGACAGACGGCATAAGCTCTCCCAGGTCTTCCGCGATCAAGCGGGCGTCCGGCATAGCTTCTTTTATCGCCTGGAAAAACGCGGTTCCAGGGCCGGGCTTCCAAGAGCCGGTTTTTGCCGTCTTCGCGATGGCAGGAATCGACCAATAAGTATCGAAGGCCCGGAAGTGATCGATGCGAAGCACATCGCAAACCTGAAAATTGGTCCGCAGCCGACTGAGCCACCAGCGGTATCCATCCAGTGCATGGGACTCCCACGCATAGAGCGGATTCCCCCAAAGCTGGCCATCCGCCGAAAAGTAATCCGGGGGAACTCCTGCCACAAAAACCGGCTGCCCACTGGTCCGGTCGATTTGGAAGAGCTCGGGATTCGACCAGACATCCGCACTATCGCGGGCCACAAAAATCGGGGCGTCGCCGATGATCTCGATACCGAGCCGCTGGGCCTTTTGGCGAACTTCACGCCACTGTCCGAAAAACAAGTACTGGAAAAATGCATGAGCTTCCGCGCGCTCATAAACTGAATCAGGAAGCCGTGAAGACTGCGCCTTTTTGAAGAAGCGAACGCTATCAGGCCATTCCCACCAAGGCTTGGGATGGTGATGATCCTTGAGCGCCTGAAAAAGCCCAAACGGCTCCAGCCAGTCGCGCTGCTCAGCGCGAAACCGCTCGAAATCCCCATAGGGCAGCGGTTGGCTAGGTTTTGTCTTAAAATTCGTGTAAGCTCGGAAAAGGGCCGGCCACTTCGTCACATAAAGCCAGCCAAAATCGACATGATCTCGGGGCAGAGCAGTCAGCGGGGCTAGGTCGGCATCAGAAAGTAGCTCAGCGCGCACGAGTGCGTTCAAGTCGATGAGATAGGGGTTTCCAGCAAACGCCGAAAAACATTGGTAGGGTGAGTCCCCATAGCCAGTCGGCCCAAGTGGGCATACCTGCCAGTAACGAATACCAGCTGCTGCAAGTAATTCGAGCCAGTCATCAACCGCGCTATTCAAAACCCCGATACCTTGAGCGCCAGGAAGACTAGTCGGGTGCATAAGCACGCCGACACTCCGACACTTCAGCCAGGAAAATAGCGGACTGGAAATATTGGACATAATATTTATTGTGCGAAGTAATGATTTATTGCTGATAGCAGACATGAGCAGCGATTGCCCAGCGGGCTGATCTAGCTCTTGAACGTTGCGCCGAATACATCGCCGCTCAGTGGCAATCTCAACGCTGAACCGTCTTCGAAAAGCATTCACGCCATTAAAAGCTGCATTCATGCGCGATCCGCCACACGGCCAAAGTGACGGCTTGAAATCTATCGCCGACAAAATTGAGGAAGGTGCGCAGTTTTCGGCAAAGCATGCGGAGTGATGCCTCGGGATATTCCTTAAACTGAAAGCACAATGCCCACTTCTATGCGCACCGAATCTAGCACGGTTTCGACTGATCTTCGCGACGCCATCAACCTTCGTCTGGCTCTTTTTGCCGGCGATGGCTCGATTGCCCTCGGGACTGAATTTGAATCGTTGACGCATCCGCTTGTCGCCCGATTCCACGAAATTTCCCGTCAGTTAAAAAATCCTCTCTGCCCGGCGGACCATCGCATCCAAATGTGGCTGGATCATTACCTCGCCGCTTCAGGTGGTGCGCCCCGACTTCCCACTCACACACTTGTGCTCGATCGACCCGGACTTGCGCGAGCCCTCTCGCTGCCTGCCGATGCCGACGAGCATTCCTCGCCGCTGCTTAAGAGCTACCGTGTGCGGCAGGGCGTGCTGCATAATCCCGCCAACGACCGGCGCACCACTCAGGGTGTTTTTCATATCGCCGAAGGCGGGCTCCCCATCCCCGATGATAAACTGGCCGTGCCTGCAGCCACCTACGGAAAACTGCTGTCACGCGCCTTTGAGGCCTCAGCGGAATCGATGCGCCTTCCCTACACACAAGCACAGGCCCGTCCCGCTGAGTGCTTTGTCTCGTTATTGATGCGGCCCCTGCTCTGCCCTGCAGTCCCCGGATTCATAGATGAAAAACGCATCGAGATCAGATTCTTCGCCCCAGGCTCTCTCGTCAGCAATCTGGACTTTGTCGAATCCATCTTCGGAAACGCCGGAGATCCGTATCTGCCCGTCAACGACGCGGGCCTCGATATTGATCACTGGACCGGCCATACTGGTTGCGTCATTCTCGCTCCGCACCTGACGACTGTGACGAAAGAAAGCGTCGGCCTTCCTCGTTGGGATCACGCCACTCTTCGTCAGCAGCGAGACGGCATGTGCTGGAAAGACTCCACTGAACTCTACAACAACGGTTCTGCGTTCAAGATCACTGCGCGTGATGAACATGGAGTCATGGTCACTATCATCGCCGACAACTATTACGGCTACTGCAAGAAAGAGGTGAAGACGCAGATCAGCTACGCGACTAATCTCTATGGCCTAACCGAAGAGGAACATGCCGGCGGCGCACTCGTGTATCCCAGCTACGAACTAGAAAACGAATTCACCGGATACTCCGAACCGGAAAAATACTCGCTCGCAACTGTGCTGAAATCCTGGGGCGGCGAGTTCTCGATCCAACCCGCAGGGCATGCGATCCATGACACGCTTCCACAGATCATCCTGGTGCCAGAACGCACAACTTTCAGCCTGCGAAAACAATTGGTCAGCTGGCTAGATTCCTCCGGTCAGACGAGGTCGATCAAACTCCTCGCAGAGAAAACCTACGTGCGCCCCAGTGGTTATCGCGTGCATATGGAGCAAGTCCCAGGCGAACGCTCCGCCTGGCGGCTCGTCGGTACGTCCGCCGAGGGCACGCTCTGCCATAAGCCCTGCACCGTCTCAGGCGGCGGAAAATCCGAAATCTCCAAAGCCATAGATTACGCCATCCTGCCTGGTCACGTCTTCATAGCGGACCTCGACCGTGATTTGGACCAGATTGACGGCATTCTTTCGACGGATACATCGCGTCGTTTTCGAGATCCAGTCCGCAACAATCAGGATCTCCGCCCATTCCTCAGTCCCGCGCGCTCACTCGGCAGCGTCATCAAGCTCCTGACTCCCTCACGTCGCGAATATTCAGATGAGTACAACGCCTGGCTGCTCTCCATACCTCAGCACATCAAAGAACTGCTCTTCGTCCTTAAACGATTCTACAAGCCGGAGTGGGGTGCCTCCTGGCGCAGTCACTTCACCGTGGACACGATCAATGGCCGTCCTGGCTACGAGCTGAAGCTCGATGGCGCACGCGTGGTCAATCACAGCCTTCGCGTCGGCTTCAGGGAAGACGGCTCATGGCGTGTCTTCGGTTTGCGCAGCGATTTTCATCCCGCCGCCAAAGTCCAGATGGAAGACGACATCACCGCCTCCGTCGTCGTCCCGCGCGCTAGCCTTCCCCCCGCATGGCTGCCTGCGCGTCGCACCGATCATGCAGGCGGCGTCATGCCTGTTCCGCCCCAGGGTATCTCCCTCAAGTTCGTCCAGAACTGCGAAACCCGTCTGTTCCAGCGTCCGGACGATGCCATCCACCGCGGTTACGACCGCCAGGCGGAGGCTGATATGGCCACCCCCGGCACGTTCCTTTCCAACTACGAACCCTTGAGCGCTGACGATGCGAAAACCCTGCTCGACGATGCCGTTGGCTACCGCGCCTACTCCGCGCCGATGCGCGAGCTCATCGGCGCATCGGCCTCCGAACCGGCCTCGCCCCAATACTTCGTTTCTTCGGCGCATCCGCGTATCGTTGACGGAAAGCCCACAAAAAACCCGCGCTACCTGCAACTCCGCCCCGACATCGCCGACCCCGTCGGCACCTCCCTCGCCGCCCTGTGCGCCCGCCTTCACCGTAACCTAGGCCCTCTCGATCCACTGTATTCGCCGGTTAACGTCGTCGTTCCCGGACGCCGCAACAATCCTCCAGAAAGCCGGATTCGCTCCCTCGCCGTCTTTAACCCCATTCACTACCTTGATCTGCCCGAGCTCTTCATGGAGTTCATCAGCAGCATGACCGGGAAATCGCCCTCCACCACCGGCGCCGGTTCCGAAGGCGCCCTGACCAAAGGCCCGTTCAACGCCCTGTCTCCCATCATCGACCTGAACGCCACCCTCGTCTCGCTTATTCTCACCGGCCATGACGGATTTCTCTCCGCCGCCGGCTACGTCGGTCCTCACGTCCGGGTCGATCACGACGTCTCCCTCCTGATCCCGGAGGTTTTTTCGCGCATGACTCCGGTCGAGCGCGACGCCCGCACCTTGATCGCCGACGGCTGCCTGGAACCCTGCGAAGACTTCACGCACAAAGGCAGACGCATCCTCGCCAGCCGCCTCGGCTACCGCATCACCACCCGCTTCGTGCGCATGTACTTCGGCCGCGTGTTTAATCACCCGCATGCCGTCTTCACGGATGAGATGCTTCGGCCCGAACTCCAGGACGCGGATACATTTGCCGACGGGATGGACAACATCGTCACCACCCATCAACGCGTCGCCGAAAGCTATTTCGCCGACCGCAGTATCGAACTCGCCTGCCCGCCACTTCGCGCACTGCTCCACATCATGGCTCACGGCGGATGCGACGGCGAAACCCTCGCCTCTCCCGGCGTGCGCCAGCTCTTCACTCGCGACTCCCTGCTTGCCAGCGACTGGTACGCGCGACGTCTGGATGCCCGGCAGCAGGTCGATGTCCGCCTCTGGACAAGGCATGAACGCTACCTCCAGGACATCCTGGATCGCCCGCGTTACCTCACTCCCGTGGAACACAAATCCATCGATGACCGCCTCGCCCGCGCACGGGAAAAACTCACCCTTGTGCAGTCGCCCGCGTACCGCACGTCCTTGCACGGCACGCTCGGTGCCCAGCCGCTCGACGGGCTGCTCTCCGGCAAAACCAGCGCATCTCCCGATCACACCGCACACAGCAATTAACCCCACGCCCGCCAGCCTCATCTCCAAATCAAACCCATCCATGAGCGCCAAAACATTCATCAACGTTCTCCGCTTCGAGCTTTCGCCCGACACCCGCCGACAGATCCAGTCGTCCGTCGATCCTCTCTTCAAACACGCGCGCCCGGTTAGCCGCGTCGATGTCACCATCGAAGGGGAATACACCGACAACACCCGCATCCTCTATAACATTACCGTGCGAGCCCAGTTGCCGGACGAAGTCCTCTTCGAATTGAAACAAGGCGACAAAATGCTCACCACCGTCCAGGCTGCGGTCATTGCTATCGAAGAGCGGCTGCGTGAACACTCCCCGCTGTCATCGACCTGAAGCCGGAATTCTCTTCCGGCCGCTTCGCTCTTAAACTCAGCCACCCCATGCCCCTTCCCTGCCCCACGTCCGCTCCATCTGCGTCTGCGCAGTTCCCTGTTCTGACAGCGCCCGAAGCCGCCGCCCTCATCCAGCACGGCGACACCCTTGGCTTCAGCGGTTTCACGCCCGCCGGCACCCCCAAGGCCGTCTCCCGCGCCCTCGCTCTCCGCGCCCAGGCCGAGCACGCCGCCGGCAACCCCTTCCAGGTCGGCGTCGTCACCGGCGCCTCCACCGGCCCCTCCGTCGACGGCGCCCTCGCCGCCGCCAACGCCATCTCCTTCCGCACCCCCTACCAGTCCGACCCCAACCTCCGTCAGCGTATCAACTCAGGCGAGACGCACTTCTTCGACATGCACCTCAGCATGCTCCCGCAGAACGTCCGCTACGGCTTCCTCGGCAAATTCTCCTGGGCCATCATCGAAGCCTCCGACGTCACCGCCGACGGCCAGATCGTGCTCACCTCCGCCGTCGGCGCCGCTCCCACCTTCTGCCGCGTCGCCGACCGCATCATCATCGAACTCAACCGCCATCACCCCGCCGCCCTCCGCGGCTTCCACGACATCTACGAACCCGTCGATCCTCCGCACCGCAGCTTCATCCCCGTTTTCTCCCCCTCCGACCGCGCCGGCACTCCCTACATCCGCGTCGACCCCAAAAAAATCGCCGGCGTCGTCTTCACCGACCTCCCCGACGAAACCGCCGGCTTCGAAGACCCCACACCCGTCACCACTCAGATCGGCCAAAACGTCGCCAACTTCCTCGCCTCCGAACTCCGCCGCGGCGCGATCCCTCCCTCATTCCTGCCCCTTCAATCCGGCGTCGGCAACATCGCCAACGCCGTCCTCGGCTCCCTCGGCGCCCACCCCGACATCCCCAAATTCAGTATGTACACCGAGGTCATCCAGGACTCGGTCATCGAGCTCATGCGCAGCGGCAAAATCGAATTCGCCAGCGGCGTCTCCCTCACCGTCAGCCCCACTGTCCTCGCCTCCATCTACAAAGACCTCCCCGCCTTCCGCTCGCGACTCCTTCTGCGTCCGCAAGAAATCTCCAATCACCCCGAAGTCGTCCGCCGCCTCGGCCTCATCTCCATCAACACCGCCATAGAGGCCGACCTCTTCGGCAACATCAACAGCACCCACATCCTCGGCCGCAACCTCGTCAACGGCATCGGCGGCTCCGGCGACTTCACCCGCAACGCATTCCTCTCCATCTTCACCTGTCCGTCCACCGCCAAAGGTGGCAAGATCAGCACCATCGTCCCGCTCGTCTCCCACATGGACCACAGCGAACACTCCGTGCAGATCCTCGTCACCGAGCAAGGCGTCGCCGACCTTCGAGGCAAAGATCCCTGCGAACGCATGCACCTCATCATCGAGAAATGCGCGCATCCGGATTTTCGCGACGAGCTCCGCCGCTACGCGAAACTCTCCGAAGGCGGCCACACCCCGCAGACCCTCGCCAACGCCTTCGCCATGCACCAGCAACTCCTCCGCACCGGCTCCATGCGCGGCGTCACCTGGAACGAATAACACCGCCAGATAGTTCTCTTCCTGTCCCCAAGCCCCGGCTGCCACGCCGGGGCTTCTTCATTCCTTCCTTACGCGGTGCACTTGCCCCCACGATTGAGCGTTCAGCGTTAAACGTTAAGCGTTCTCCCCGGCTCGCTCCGTCCCTCCATCGCCGCCTTAAACGGACACATCGCCGGCAGCCCGCTGCCCGTATGCCCCGCCATCGCCTTCATCGGCTCTCGCACCCGGCAGATCTCGCAAAACCCCGTGATCTCCGCCCGCCCCATCTCCCGCAGCAACACCAGCAGCTGCGACTCCGACACCAATAAATCCGTCTCTGAAAAATCCGCGCACGGCGCGATCTCCTTCACCATCGAAACCAGCGCCGCCTCCCCCGCCAGATAGTATCCGATCATCGGATTCAACGCGCAACGCGAGGCCGCCTCCATCAGCCGCACCTTCGCCGGCGGCGCCTCCGGCGACCACCCGTCCTCCACATGCTCCCGCACCGCCGTGAACAACCGGTCCAGCGTCGGACCGATCATGAACCGCAACGTCTCCGGATTGCCCAGCGCCGAGTACACCGGCGACTCCCTCAACGTGTGCAGCCAGCGCCGGACGGTCTCTTCCCTCCGGAGAACCAACTGGTGCAAAAACGCCGCTTTCATGCTGACAGTTCTACCCGATAACGCAGCAGACCGCGTCGCGTCATTTGCCCTTTCGTGCGCATATCTTGGAGCGCCACGCCGCCCCGGAAAACAAGATCCGGTCTGCCTCCGGCAACCCATGCGCAGCCGTGTCCTCACCCTTCGGGTACACTGTCCCCGTTAACCTTCCTCCCATGAAAACATGGCCCGACAAAGTTCAATTCGACGATCAGCTCCGTGAACTGAAAAACCGCCTCCAGGAAGGCCGGGGCGGCGAAGCTCACCGCGCACCGCAAAAAACGCGCGCCGAATACTCCGCCGACTTCCCCGTCCTCCCTGAGGAACGCCCCCGACAGTGGGGCACCTGGTAACCCTCAGCCAGGCCGCCCGCACGGCCGTCACGCACCGATCACCTCAAAAATCTCATCCCCCATGGACTCAAAAATTCTCCTCAACGGCACCCACCTCAGCGAAACCTCCAAAAACGAAATCGCCCGCACTCTCTCGAAACTCCTCCGCCACACCGGCATCATCCGCGTCCGTCTCGATCTCCACGAGACCGCCTTCCGCGCCGGCAAACGCTTCCACACCGTCAAAGGTGTCGTCGAACGCCCCGGCGCCGACCTCGTCGCCTCCATCGAGTCCGACAACCTCTTCAAAGGCGTCCACCGCCTCGCCGACATCCTCGAGCGCAGCCTCAGCGAGTTCACCCGCACCGAGGCCTGCAAACGTCGCCACCCGCACGCCGTCGAACTCGCCGCCGCCATCCCCAAAGTGGCCTGACCAACTTCTGCCGCCGTGAGTGGTTCCTCGACGGCAGCCATGACAAAAGCGAAAGGCGCGTCCCTCTTGGACGCGCCTTTTTCGCTCCCACTCTTCTCAACCCCCGTAGCCGCGAGCGCGCAGCGAGCGGTCCGCGCACCTCACGGATAAACCCACTCGTGCCCCCAATCCCCGCTGTCACCGCTCCTCACATACAACGACCGCTCGTGATGCCGGAACGCGCCTTCCCTCCAAAACTCCATCCTCAGCGGCACCACCCGGAAACCAGACCAGTGCGGCGGCCTCGGCACCGCGCCGCTCCCATAACGCGCACCAGCCCACGCCACCGCCGCCTCCAGCGCGTAACGATGCCCCATCGGCCGCGACTGCCTCGACGCCCACGCCCCGAGCTGGCTCAGCCTCGGCCGCGTCGCGAAATACGCATCCGCCTCCTTTTCCTCCACCGGCGTCACCGCCCCTTCCAACCTCACCTGCCGTCCGAGCGGCGCCCAGTGAAAACACAGCGCCGCGCGCGGATTCCCCGCCAGGTCGCACGCTTTCGGACTCTCCAGGTTCGTGTAGAAAACGAATCCCCGCTCGTCGAACTGCTTCAACAACACCATCCGCACCGATGGTCGCCCGCCCGCATCCGCCGTCGCCAGCGCCATCGCCGACGCATCCGCGATCCCCGCGCATTCCTTCGCTTCGGAAAACCAGTTCGCAAAAAGCTGGAGCGGCGGCGTCTGCATGGCGTCAGCCTTCGTACTCCGCCCAGCTAGTAGCCGTCTCGTGCATCCGGATTCTTCGTACGCGCACACGCCGCGCCACCGCCTCGGGCGACGTCTCCAATTCCGCCTTCATCTTCTCGAAAACCCGCCGCGCCATCAGCTCGCTCGTCGGATCCTGATTCTCGAACGCCACCACCCGCTCGTACGCCGCCCGGTACAGCGGATAATGCGCGTCCGCCGTGTTCAGGCACATCGCGTGGTCGAACGTCTCGATGAACCCGCCGATCAACGCGCTCACCTGCTTGAAGTCGCACACCATGTCGTTCGCATCGAGTTCGTCCGCCTCGACCACCACCTCGATCCGCCGGCTGTGCCCATGCGGAAACCGGCACTTCCCCGGATGCTTCGACAGGATGTGTCCGTTCTCCACCGAGAAAACTTTGCAGATCCGATAAGGCATGAAAACGTCGTTCTTCCTTCGCGCGTCACGCGCGCCACATCTGCAGCGTCCGCAGATAATTCGTCCGCTCGAACGCGTCCGGATTCGGGCAATGCTTCAGGCTCAGGCTTCCACGCATCTGCTCCACCGAGCGGTAATCCTGCTCCTCCATAAACTGCCGGAACTCCCGCAGCAACGTCGCGAGGTAGCCCGGCCCATGCTTGAGCAGACACGACACCACCTGCACCGCGTTCGCACCGGCCATGATCGCTTTCACGACATCGACCGGCCCGTGTACACCTCCGCTCACGATCAACGGAATCGGCACGCGCCCCGCCAGGATCGCCGTCCAGTGCAGCCGCATCTGCAACTCCGCCGGCGTGGACAACTCCAGCCGCGCGCGCACCTCCAGATTTTCCACATCGAAATCCGGCTGATAAAACCGGTTGAACATAATCAACCCGTCCGCCCCCAGATCGTGCAACTGCGCCGCCAGCTGCGGCAGCGACGAATAAAACGGCGACAGCTTCACCGCCACCGGGATCTTCACCGCCGCCTTCACGCTGCGCACCACTTCGATCAACCGCCAGTCCACCTCCGCGCCCGTCACCGCCGGATCGGACGGCAGGAAATAAACGTTCAACTCCAGCGCCGCCGCGCCCGCCTGCTCGATCAGCTTCGCGTAATTCACCCACCCGCCCGGATGCGACCCGTTGAGCGATGCAATCACCGGCAGATTCACCGCCGCTTTGATGCGTCCGATCTGCTCCAGGTACTGCTCCGGCCCCAGCACGAACTCCTGCGGCTTCGGGAAAAACGACGCCGCCTCCGAAAAGCTCTCCTCCGCAGGTTCGCGGTACAACTCATGCGCCGTGGCTTCCTGCAAAATCTGCTCCTCGAAAAGCGAGTGCATCACGATCGCCGGCGCGCCCGCGTCTTCCAACCGGCGCACCTGGTCGAGATTGTCGCAGAAGGGCGACGCGCCCGGCACGATAGGATGCGCCAGTTTCAAACCGAGATAATCAACCTGCATGTTCATGATGTCGCCTCCGTGGATGTTTTAGCCGTCGCTCCATTCGCAACCGTTGCCGGTGCCGCCGCGGCGGCGACTGCCGGAGCCGGTGCTTTGTTCGCAGCCGCCAGTTGTTGATAGAGCGCGAACCGCCGGCGCACATGCGCCTGCGCGTCCACCTCGGCCTGCTGCGCCCGCGCCGCGTCCGATTGCGCGAGCAACCGGTAACGCAGTTCGTTCTTCGTGAAACTCGTCAGCTCCGCGCGCGGCGTCGCTGAATCGAGCTGCATCGGATTCTCGCCGCGCTCCGCCCGACGCGGATCGTAGCGGTACAGCGGCCAGTAACCGGTATCGACCGCCAGCTTCTGCTGATCCACGCCGAGCCGCAGATCGTAGCCGTGCGCCACACAGTGCGAGTACGCGATCACCAGCGCCGGCCCCGGATAAGCCTCCGCTTCTCGCAGCGCCGTCACCGCCTGTCCGTCACGCGCACCGAGCGCGATGCCCGCGACATAGACCGAGCCATAGCTCATCGCCATCAGCCCGAGATCCTTCTTTCCAACCGTCTTGCCGCTCGCGGCAAACTTCGCCGTCGCGCCCAACGGCGTCGACTTCGAGCATTGTCCGCCTGTGTTCGAGTAAACCTCCGTATCCAGGACCAGGATCTTCACCGGATGTCCGCTCGCCAGCACATGGTCGAGACCGCCGAACCCGATGTCGTACGCCCAGCCGTCGCCACCGAGAATCCACAGGCTCTTGTTCACCAGGTGATCGGCGAGTTCATCCAACTCCTTCGCCAGCGGCGTGTTGATGCCCGTGAGCTTCTCGCGCAGCTGCGACACCCGCACGCGCTGGTCATAAATGCCCGACTCCGTCGTCTGATCAGCCGCGACGATCGCGTTCACACGCTCCGGCCCGACGATCTCGGAAACCTTCGTCAGCGCCTCGCGCGCCCGCTCCGCATAACCGTCGAGCGCCAGTCGCAGACCGAGTCCGTACTCCGCATTATCCTCGAAGAGCGAATTGCTCCAGGCCGGTCCGCGCCCCTGGCCGTTCTTCGTGTAAGGCGTCGTCGGCAGATTCCCGCCGTAGATCGACGAGCAGCCCGTCGCATTCGCCACCACGAGCCGGTCGCCGAAGAGCTGCGTCAACAGCTTCACATACGGCGTCTCGCCGCAGCCCGCGCACGCGCCCGAATACTCGAACAGCGGCTCCAGGAACTGCGTGTGCTTCGGGTCCGTCTTGAGCGTCGCCCGATCCGGATTCGGCAGCTTCAGGAAGAAGTCGTAGTTCGCCTTCTCCTTTTCCACGAGCGCCACCTGCGGCTCCATCATCAGCGCCTTCTTCTTCGGATTGGTTTTATCCTTCGCGGGACAAACCTGCGCGCACAGATTACACCCCGTGCAATCCTCCGGCGCGACCTGGATCGTGTACTTCTGGTTCGGATAATCCTTCGACCGGAAATCCGTCGACAGGAAACTCGCCGGACATCCGTCCAGTGCCTCCGCTGGGTAAAACTTCGCGCGGATCGCCGCGTGCGGACAGTACTCCACGCACTTGTTACACTGGATGCACAGCGTCGCGTCCCACACAGGAATTTCCACCGCGAGATTCCGCTTCTCGAATCGCGCCGTGCCCGTCTCGAACGTGCCATCCACCGGAAACGCGCTCACCGGCAGCTCGTCGCCGAGTCCCGCGAGCATCACCGACGTTACGCGCTTGTAGAAGTCCGACGCCTCCGCCGGCAACGCCTTCGCTTCCGCCTCCGCGTCATCCGCCGCAGGGATTTCCACCTCGGCGAGATTCGCCAGCGATGCGTCCACGCCCGCGATGTTCTTCTTCACGACTTCCGGCCCCTGGCGGCCGTAAGACTTCTCGATCGCCTGCTTGATCTTCGCGATCGCGTCATCCACCGGCAGCAACTTCGCCAGAGCGAAGAAACACACCTGCATCACCGTGTTGATGCGCCCGCCCAATCCCGCGCTGCGCGCCACCGTCGCCGCGTCGATTGCGTACACCCGCAGCTTCTTCGCCCGGATCTGCCCGCGCGTTTCCGCCGACAATTTCGCCCACAAGGCGGACGCACCGCCCGGGACGTTGATCAACAGCGTCGCACCCGGCGCCGCCAACGATAGCACCGGCTGCGTCTGCAACAAATTGAACTGGTGGCACGCCACGAAACTCGCCTGCGATACCAGATACGGCGCGCGAATCGGTTTCTCGCTGAATCGCAGGTGCGACACCGTCACCGCCCCCGCCTTCTTCGAGTCGTACACGAAATACCCCTGCGCCTGAAATCCTCCCGCCGACGCCAGAATCTTGATCGTGTTTTTATTCGCGCCGACCGTGCCGTCGGAACCGAGTCCGAAGAACACCGCGCGCTTCGTCTCCACCGGCTCCAGATCGAGCGCCCGGTCGTACGCTAGCGAGAGATGCGTCACATCGTCCTCGATACCGACCGTGAACGAGTGCAGCGGCCTGTCCTTCTTGAGCTCCGCAAACACCGCCGCCGCCATCGCCGGCGTGAATTCCTTCGACGCCAGTCCATAGCGCCCGCCCACCACGCGCGCCATCGTCACCGGCCCCGCGTCCGGATGCCGCAACGCCGCCACCACATCGAGATACAGCGGCTCGCCGAGCGCGCCCGGTTCCTTCGTGCGATCGAGCACCGCGATCGAGCGTGTCGTCTTCGGCAACATGCCGATAAACGCCGACGCACTGAACGGACGGTACAGCCGCACCTTCAGCACACCCGTTTTTTCGCCGCGCGCATTCAGCCACTTCGCCGTCTCCGCGACCGTCTCGCCGCCCGAGCCCATCACGATCACCACCCGATCCGCCTCCGGATGCCCTTCGTAGTCGAAGAGCTTGTAAGCTCGGCCCGTGAGCTGCGCGAAACGGTTCATCGTTTCCTCCACGATTCCGGGCGTGCGGTCATAAAAACCGTTCGCTGCCTCGCGCGCCTGGAAAAATACATCGGGGTTCTGCGCCGTGCCGCGCAGCATCGGCTTGTCCGGCGTCAGCCGTCGCGAGCGAAACGCCGCCAGGCAATCGTCATCCAGCATCGCCTTGATCGTCTCGTCCGGGAGCGGCGTGATCGTCGCAATCTCGTGCGAGGTGCGAAACCCGTCGAAGAAATGCATGAACGGAATCCGCGCCCTCAACGTCGCAATGTGCGAAACCAGCGCCAGATCCTGCGCTTCCTGCGGCGAACCCGATGCCAGCATCGCCCACCCCGTTTGCCGGCACGCCATCACGTCCGAGTGATCGCCGAAAATCGATAGCGCATGAGTCGCCAGCGTGCGCGCCGTCACGTGCATGCAGCACGGCGTCAGCTCGCCCGCGATTTTGTACATGTTCGGGATCATCAACAGCAGTCCTTGCGACGCCGTGAACGTGCTCGCCACCGTCCCGCCTTGCAGCGCGCCGTGCATCGCACCGGCCACGCCCGCTTCCGACTGCATCTCGACCATCTGAGGCACGCGGTCCCAGATGTTTTTCTTGCCGACCGCCGCCCACGCATCGGCGGATTCGGCCATGGGGGATGAAGGCGTGATCGGGTAGATCGCGAAGAGATCGGTGAGGCGATAAGCAACTGCGGCAACCGCTTCGTTGCCGTCGAGGGTAACCTGTTTGGGATTTTTCACGGTCTCCCATGCTAACCGCTAATGCCCCGGCCCGCTGCGCATGGTTTGCCCACCGCTGTGCAGTTCTTGAGACACGCAACCTCGCCGCTTCTCTCGCGCGCGAAAAAATTCAGCCCGCGCGCAATTTTGCCAACCCATGCGCAGCCGTTACGCGCGCGTTCCGCTACACTGTTTTTTCGTCACCCCAACGACGCATCACCCACCCTCTCGAACCCTTCAATGACCACCGCTCTCACCTCCCATCGCAACGTCGTCAAACGCGACGGCAAAACCACTCTCTTCGACATCGAACGCATCGTCCGCTCCATCGCCCTCGCCCTCTTCGCCTCGCGTCAGGGCGACATCGAAAACCCTCTCCGCCACGACGCCACTCGTCGCTACGGCCTCGGCGAGGACGACTTCGCCCGCGCCCGCGCCATCGCCCGTTCCGTCGAATGGGCCAGCGAACTTTTCTACCAGAAAAACACCACACCCACCTCCGACGAGCTCCAGGATCTCACCGAGAAAATGCTCGCCGCCGAGGGCGAGTTCGCCGCCGCCAAAGCCTACATCCTCTATCGCTCGCGCAAGAACGACGCCCGCCTCAACCGCTACCCGAGCAACGGCCTCCAGGAGTACATCTTCATCTCCCGCTACGCGCGCCACGACGCCTCCCTCCAGCGCCGCGAAACTTGGGACGAAGCCGTCAACCGCGTCGCCGCCATGCACCATCAGCGCTACGCCGCGCTCGGCGACTCCGATCTCTACGCCGCCATCGACGACGCCTTCGAAGCCGTCCGCCGCAAAGAGGTTCTCCCCTCGATGCGCTCGCTCCAGTTCGGCGGCCCCGCCGTCTTCGCCCACGAGGCCCGCCTCTTCAACTGCTCCTTCACGCACATCAACCGCCTCCGCGCTTTCCAGGAGTCGTTCTACCTTCTCCTCGTCGGCTGCGGCGTCGGTTTCTCCGTGCAAAAATGCCACGTCTCCCAACTCCCGCCGCTCGCCCCGCGCGGTCACGACGACGACCTTGCCGTCCGCCATCACCACATCATCGATACGATCGAGGGTTGGTGCGACGCTCTCGGCGCGCTCCTCGACGCCTACGTCCACGGCCACGTCATCGAGTTCAACTACTCCGCCATCCGCCCGCGCGGCACCGCCCTCCGCACCTCGGGCGGCAAAGCCCCCGGCCACCTCCCGCTCAAGCGCGCCCTCCAGTCCGCCGAGGAGATTCTCCGCACCGCCGCCGGGCGACGCCTCGAACCCATCGAGGCCTACGACATCCTCATGCACATCGCCGGTGCCGTCCTCGCCGGCGGCGTCCGCCGCTCCGCGACCATCGCGCTCTTCTCGGCCGACGACGACAAGATGATGCAGGCCAAAACCGGCGATTGGTTCAAAACTCACCCGCACCGCTCCGCCTCCAACAACTCCGCAGTGCTTATCCGTTCGCGCGTCACGCAGCAGGAATTTCTGCGTCTCTTCGAGTGCCAGAAACAATTCGGCGAGCCCGGCTTCTTTTTCGCAGACCACGAAGACTATGGCGCCAACCCCTGCGTCGAGATCGGCCTGCATCCGGTTTTCCAAGTCATCAGCCGCGACGACATCGCGAGGCTCAACGCCCGCGGCATCCACGCCGACGACTCCGGCCGCCCGCTCCGCATCGGTTCCCGTCTCCACGGTTTCCAGATGTGCAATCTCACCACGATCAACGGCGCCCTCGTCCGCACCGAGGAGGATTTTTCCCGCGCCGCCCGCGCCGCCGCGATCATCGGCACGCTCCAGGCCGGTTACACCAACATCCCCTACCTCGGCGCCGTCACCCAGCTCATCAACGAGCGCGAAGCCCTCCTCGGCGTCTCCATCTGCGGCATCATGGACAGCCCGAAAATCCTCCTCGATCCCCAGATCCTCCAGCGCGCCGCCGGCCTCGTCACCGAAACCAACGCCGGTTTCGCCGCCCGCCTCGGCATCCGCGCCGCCGCCCGCACCACCTGCGTGAAACCCGAAGGCACCACGTCGCTCCTCCTCGGCACCGGCTCCGGCATCCACCCGCGCCACTCCCGCCGCTACTTCCGCCGCGTCCAGGCCAGCCGCCTCGATCCGGTGTATCAAATCTTCAAGCACTACAACCCGCACCTCTGCGAGCCCTCCGCCTACGGCAAACGCACCGACGACGTCATCACCTTCCCCGTAGAGTCGCCCGCCGATGCCATCCTCCGCGATCAGCTCGACGCCGTCCGCTTCCTCGAAATGGTCCGCCTCGTGCAGGAAAACTGGGTCCTCCCCGGCACCAGCCACGCCGCCTACGCCCCCGGCCTCGCCCACAACGTCTCCAACACCGTCACCGTGCAGGACGGCGAGTGGGACGCCGTCGCCGCCTTCATCTGGGAAAACCGCGCCCGCTTCACCGGCGTCGCGCTGCTCCAGTCCTTCGGCGACAAAGCCTACGTTCAGGCCCCGCTCGAGTCCGTCCAAACCGCCGCCGACGCCCAGCGCTGGAACCTCCTCGCCTGCAATCCCGTCCCCTACACCGAGCTCGAGGAGCAACACGACGAAACCAAACTCGCCCAAGTCGTCGCCTGCGCCGGCGGCCAATGCGAACTCAGCGTCTGACCCACTGCACGAATCTCCCTGTTGGGCTCGCGCTACGCTTCGCAACTCACACGTAGCCGCGAGCGCCAGCGAGCGGTCCTTCGCATCCCTCTTCCGTTCTCTCGCGGCCTATAAGCGCCACTGCGCCACGGGAAAACCGCTCCCCATAAATTGCCCGCATCCGGTTTCTCACATTGAGCTCCGCGAAATCTGCGTCGATACTTCACGCATGTCCACGGATGACCCCGTCAAACGCAGCCGCCAGCTCGTCGAGCAGTTGAAACGTTCACAGATCTATCAGGACTACGAGCAGGCATTTCGCGACACCACCGGACTCCCCATCAATCTCCGCGCCATCGAGTCGTTCAATCTTCCCCATGCCGGTGACCCGAACGAAAACCCGTTCTGCGCTCTCATGGCGAAGACCAACCACTCCTGCGCCGCCTGTCTCCAGCTCCAGCGCAAGGTCGAGGAACAGGCCCGCCTCGAACCCAAAACGCTCAAGTGCTTCGCCGGCCTCTGCGACTCTGCCGTTCCTATACGCGTCGGCGCCAACCTGATCGCCTTCCTCCAGACCGGCCAGATCCTCCTCCATAAACCCAAGGTGCATGAGTTCACCAAGGCCACCAAGGAGATCGTCGGCTGGGGCACCGAGGTGGACCTGAAAAAGCTCGAAGAAGCCTACTTCCAGACCCGCGTCGTTTCCAAAAAACAGTACGAGGCCGTCCTCCGCCTCCTCACGATCTTCGCGCAGCACCTCGCCTCGATGAGCAACCAGCTCACCGTCCAGGAGGCCAACGCCGAAAACCCTGCCATCGCCCGCGCCCGCATGTTCATCGCCGACCAGTACACCGAGGAACTCTCCCTCGAACAGGTCGCGAAGCAGGTCAACATGAGCGCCTTCTACTTCTGCAAAATGTTCAAGAAGGCCACCAGCCTCACCTTCACCGACTACCTCGCCCGCATCCGCATCGAGAAGGTGAAAAACCTCCTGCTCAACCCCAACAAACGCATCAGCGAGGCCGCCTACGAAGTGGGCTTCCAGTCGCTCTCCCAGTTCAACCGCGTCTTCCGCCGCATCGCCGGCGAATCGCCTACCGTGTTCCGCGACCGCCTGCATCAGCAGGCTCCGGTCGCCTGAGCGCCGCCGGGATTTTCGGATACGGCGCGTGGCACGTGCGCACGCATAGTCCGCAGACCGCGTCTATCTCTCCTTGCGCGAGCACACGCCACCAGCCGCTCACCAGCGCGCGCACCGGCTCGTCCATCATCTCCGCTTCTTCCAGCAGCATAAGCAGCGACGCTTCTCCGGTGGAGAAATAGGCCAGCAACGGATTTAACCGGCACCCGCACCGGCTCTCGAAATCACCCGGTGCCGCTCTGCGCGCCGCGTGCTGCCGGGCGATCAGGCCGCTCAACTGCCGCAGCGTTTCGTCCATCATATAAACGAGCACTGCCGGCTCTCCCAATGCGCTGCGCACCGGCTCCAGCCGCAGACGCCGCGCCCACTCGCGCTTCAAGTGAGCCCGCCGTTCGTCGAGGATGCAAAGAATGCGCTGTCGCATGACCCCATCATGCCGCAACTCATGCAAACCCGCTCCGCGCACCTTGCCTAACGCTGCGCATCACTTGCCCGGATAACCCCGAGCAAGAAATGCACAGCCCCTGCCAACCCCCGCGCAGAGCGTTCGCCCCGCTTCGTCTAAGGTCATGCCACCACAAAGACCTATGGACATCGTACCGCTCACTCTGGTGATCAGCCTCTGCCTCACCTTCACGTTTATCGTATTTTTCGCCCGCGAACAGGCCCGCCGCCGCTTCGGCAGCGCCGAATCCGAATCCTTACTTCCACTCCTCGACGAAAACCGCGTCACGCCTGCGGCGGTCCCCGCCGCCGCTCCCGCCATCGTCATCGACATGTCCAAGGCCCGCCCCCGCTGCCGCGACCACCATAACTGCACCAAGGGCGGCCACTGCGAACACCGCGAGGTTCGCGGCCACTCCTACCCCGAAGCCCACGCCTGAGCCTCTCGATTTCTCCGCCGCTACCCATGCAAGACCGCAAAATCACTCTCCACTTCAACGACCAGATCGTCCGCCAGTTCCTCCTCGCCTCCGTCATTTGGGGCGCCGTCGGCATGATCGTCGGCGTGCTCGTCGCCTCTCAGCTCAACTATTGGCGCCTCAACTTCGATCTCCCCTGGCTCACCTTCGGCCGTCTCCGCCCGCTCCATACCAACGCCGTCATCTTCGCCTTCGTCGGCAACATGATGTTCGCCGGTGTTTACTACTCCACGCAGCGCCTCGTCCGCGCCCGCCTCGCCAGCGACTTCCTCTCGCAACTCCACTTCTGGGGCTGGCAGCTCATCATCGTGGCCGCTGCCATCACGCTCCCGCTCGGCTTCTCCCGCGGCAAGGAATACGCCGAGCTCATCTGGCCCATCAACATCGCCGTCGCCGCCATCTGGGTCGTCTTTGCGGTTAACTTCTTCTGGACGCTCGCCCGCCGCCACGAGCCCGCCCTCTACGTCGCCATCTGGTTCTACATCGCGACCATCATCACCGTGGCGATGCTCTACATCGTCAACCACCTCAGCATCCCCACGAGCCTCCTCCACTCGTATCCGGTCTTCGGTGGCGTCCAGGACGCCCTCGTCCAGTGGTGGTACGGCCACAACGCCGTGGCCTTCTTCCTCACCACGCCGATCCTCGGCATCATGTACTACTTCATCCCGAAGGCCGCGGGACGTCCGGTGTACAGCTACCGCCTTTCCGTCATCCATTTTTGGTCCCTCGTCTTCGTTTATATCTGGGCGGGTCCTCACCATCTCCTGAACACCGCATTACCCGGCTGGCTCCAGGCCCTGGGCATGACGTTCTCACTCATGCTCTGGGCCCCGTCTTGGGGCGGCATGTTAAACGGCCTGCTCACCCTTCGCGGCGCATGGGATAAAGTCCGCACCGACCCCGTCCTCAAATTCTTCGCCGCCGCCGTCACCTTCTACGGCATGGCCACCTTCGAGGGTCCGCTCCTCTCCATCAAAGCCGTCAACGCCCTCGGCCATTACACCGACTGGATCATCGGCCACGTCCACGCCGGCGCCCTCGGCTGGAACGGTTTCATGGCCGCCGGTATGACTTACTGGCTCGTCCCCCGCCTCTGGAACAAGCCGCTCCACTCGCAGAGTCTCGCCAACCTCCATTTCTGGCTCGGGACCGTCGGCATCCTCCTCTACGTCGCCGCCATGTGGACCTCGGGCATCACCCAGGGCCTCATGCTCGGCGCCACCACCGAGGGCGGCACCGTCCTCGCCTACCCCAGCTTCCTGGATACGCTCAACAGCATCCGCCTCATGATGCTCATGCGCGTCATCGGCGGCGGCCTCTACCTCGTCGGCTGGCTCATGCTCGCCTACAACCTCTGGCGCACCATCCGTGGTGCCCAGCCGGTCAACAGCTCCATCGATGTCTTCATCGAGGACAAACCCGCCGAGCCACGCCTCAAGCTCGCCCCCGCCTTTATCAATCCGCCCGTCCTCTTCTCCGTCTTCGGCTCGCTCTTCGCCTGCGCGTGGCTCTTCGGCAACGACCTCATCATGCTCGGCGGCCTCTTCGGCACCATCACCTGCGTGATCCTCGCCTTCGCCCACTTCCGCGCAAAAGACGCCGTCTGGGGCGCCTGGTACGACAAGCTCATCGTGAACGTCCTGCCCTTCACCATCCTCACCTTCATCGCCGTCGCCGCCGGCGGACTCATCCAGATCATCCCGACGACCCTCGTCCACCGCGCCGCCAACGTCGAAGACCGCATCCAGGTTCCCTACACGCCGCTCGAACTCGCCGGCCGCGACATCTATGTCCGCGAGGGTTGCTACAACTGCCACTCGCAGATGATCCGCACCCTCGTCCCCGACGTGCTCCGCTACGGCGACTACTCCCGCCTCGGCGAATCCATCTACGACTTTCCGCACCAATGGGGCTCCAAACGCACCGGGCCCGATCTCGCCCGCGTCGGCGGCAAGTATTCAAACACCTGGCACTTCCGCCACCTGCTCGACCCGCGATCCATCTCGCCGGGCTCCAACATGCCGAATTACCCGTGGCTCGCCGAAAACGCCACCGACGTCGCCGCCCTCTCCAGCAAGCTCAACGTCCAGCGCACCCTCGGCGTTCCCTACCCCGCGATGAGCCCCGCCGAAATCGCCGCCAGCGTGAAGACCCAGTCCGACGGCATCGTCGATAACCTCCGCGCCGAAGGCGACGTCATCGCCCCCGACCGCGAGATCGTCGCCCTCATCGCCTACCTCCAAAAGCTCGGCAAATCCGAAAAAGTCACTCCCGCCACCGCCGCCAAATAACCCGCCGCGCTCCGTTTTCACCCTTCACTCTTCACCCGTCTCCCTTCTTCCGATGTTCCGCCGCCTCCTCTTCGAAAACTGGGCCAGCATCTTCACGCTGATCGCCTTCATCACCTCCGCCTCGATCTACGTGAGCTTCGCTCTCCGCGCCCTCCGCATGCGCCGCGTCCAGATCAAGCAGCTCGCCTTCCTCCCGCTCGCCAACGACTCCCACGATCTCCGCCGCCATGACGCCTGATCCCAAACACGACCCGAAGGAAGATCCCGTCCGCCACCACGTCTTCGACGGCATCGCCGAATACGACCGCCGCCTCCCCAACTGGTGGCTCCTCACCTTCTACGGCGCCATCATCTTCGCCATCGCCTACTGGTTCGACCGCCAGATCTTCGCCCGCACCGACGACGCCAAAGACATCCAGGCCGAGATCGCCCGCATCGACGCCGTCAAACTCGCCGCCGCCGGCACCCGCGACGATCCCACCCTCTGGAAAATGAGCCGTAACCCCGCGTTCGTCACCGCCGGTGCCGACACCTACAAAAACACCTGCGCCAGCTGCCACGGCAACGAACTCAAAGGTGGCGTCGGCCCCAGCCTCGTCGATGCCGTCTGGATACACGGCAGCAAGCCGCTCGACCTGATCGCCACCGTCGAAAACGGCGTCCCCGCCAAGGGCATGCCCACCTGGGGCCCGCTCCTCGGCTCCAAAAAAATCAACGAAGTCACCGCCTTCATCCTCAGCCACCACCCCGCGCCCTCGGGCACAGAATAGTTAAACACGGATGCCGCCGACTCCACACGACCATGGCGAAAAGAACCCTGCGCCCGCTTCGTCTCCTGCACGCGCCAAGGTCGGCTTCGCCCGGCCCACGCGCGACGCGGTCACGACGATCCGCGAAGACGGTTCTCACCGCTACTTGCACCCCGCCGACGCGCCCGGTCGTTTCTTCAAAGCGCGCACGCTCTCCGGTTGGCTGCTCATCGTCGTCTATCTCTCGCTCCCCTGGATAAAAATCGGCGCCCACCCCGCCGTCTTCCTCGATGTCGCCGCCCGCCGCTTCCACCTCTTCGGCCTCACCTTCGCCTTTCAAGACATCTGGATGCTCTTCTTCGGCATCACCGGCCTCGGCTTCGGACTCTTCTTCATAACATCCCTCCTCGGCCGCGTCTGGTGCGGCTGGGCCTGCCCGCAAACCGTCTTCCTCGACCACATCTACCGCCGCATCGAGCGCCTCCTCGAAGGCGACGCCCCCAAACGTCGCGCCCTCGACGCCGCGCCGTGGACCACCGCCAAAATCCTCCGCCGCTCCGCCAAGCACATCCTCTACGTCGCCGTATCCGCGATCATCGCACACCTCTTCCTCGCCTACTTCATTTCCATCCCCGCGCTCTGGTCCATGATGAGCGCCGCCCCCGCCGAACACTGGGGAGCCTTCGTCTTCGTCGCTCTCTTCACCGGCGCCCTCTACGGCAACTTCGCCTGGTTCCGCGAACAGCTTTGCCTCATCATCTGCCCCTACGGCCGCCTCCAATCTGTTCTCATCGACGACCACTCCCTCGTGATCGGCTACGACGAAAAACGCGGCGAACCTCGCGGCAAGCTCTCCATCCCCAACGCCGGCGCCTGCATCGATTGCAACCGCTGCGTCCGCGTCTGCCCCACTGGCATCGATATCCGCCAGGGCCTCCAGATGGAGTGCATCGGCTGCGCCGCCTGCGTCGATGCGTGCGACGAGGTCATGACCAAAATCAACCGCCCCACCGGCCTCATCCGCTACGATTCCCTCTCAGGGCTGCGCGGCGAAAAAACCAAATGGCTCCGCCCGCGCGTCTTCATCTACGGCGCGCTCCTCCTCGTCGGCGCCATCGTTGCCACCCTCGCGCTTTCCACCGTCCGCCCCGCCAACCTCCAGATCACCCGCCTCGGCGGTACGCCCTACTTCGTCGACGCCACCTCCGTCCGAAATCAATTCTTGGTCCGCATCGTCAACAAACGCGACCACGCCCAGCGCTTCGCTCTCACGATCTCCGACCCATCTGTCGAAATCTCCGGCTGGAGCGACGCCGTCGAACTCGCACCCGGCGTCGAGGAAGTCCGCCCGCTTATTCTCCAAATCCCGCTCGGCCGCTACACCGGCCCCGCCCACCTCCAAGTGCAGGTCACCTCGCTCGACGAATCCTTCTCGCTCAAACGCACCATCGACTTCGTCGGCCCCAACCCCGCCTACATGAAAAAATCATCCGCCCCGGATGGGAGCGCCGGCGTCCCGCCAGCTCCGTCCTCCTCCACCGCAACACCATGACCACCGGCGACCGTAAACTCTTCCTCTTCGTCGCGCTTGGTTTCGCGCTCCTTCTCGGCGCGTGGTCCACGCTCTTCACCATCGCCTCCCGCAACCGCATGGCCGACGTCCCCCTCGCGCACAAAACCACAACCTCACGACAGCCGCACTCCCCGTAGCCGCGCCACTTAAGGCGCGGACTCCGCCCTCCTTCATCCCTCTTCGCTACCGCACGCCCACCACTTCATGGAATTCGCCGGCATCCAGTCCCCCGCCGCCGCCTTTCTCGCAGGCCTCACCACGAGCCTGCACTGCGTCGGCATGTGCGGACCGCTCGCCTGCGCCCTCACGCCCGCCGGCAAGGACCGCTCCGACCCGCAGACGGTCAACACCGTCTACCACATCTCCCGTATCCTGGGCTACACGACACTCGGCCTCCTCGTCGGCGCTCTCGGCCAGGGCCCGCTCAACGCCTTCAACGGCGCCCCGCTGCGCTTCGGCCCCTGGCTCTTCGCCGCGTTCTTCATCCTCGTCGCCTTCCGCCTCGATAAACGCCTCCCGCGCTTCGCCTGGCTCACGCGCCTCCAATTCCGTCTCCAACAAAAACTCCGTGGACGCTCCCGCCTCGCCGCCGCCGCCGGCATCGGCCTCGCCACCCCGCTCCTGCCCTGCGCACCGCTCTACTTCATTCTCACGATCGCCGCCTTCTCCGGCTCCGCCGCGCGCGGCGCAGAGTTCATGCTCTCGTTCGCCCTCGGCACGCTCCCGCTCCTCTGGCTCGCGCAAACCCACTACGCCTGGCTCCGCACCAAACTCTCGCCACGCACCCTCGCCCGCGCCCAGACCGCTCTCGCTCTCCTCGCCGCCGCCATCGTCCTCTGGCGCCTGCGCGGCACGTTCGGCGCATCGGCTCCGACTCTCGACAACCTCCTCTGCCATTTCTCGTCATGAGCGCGCTCCCGTCCTTGTCCGTCCCCGTAGCCGCGAGCGCCAGCGAGCGGTCCGCCCGCGTCTGCCGCCACTGCGGCTCTCCCTCTTTCGACCGCGATTTCTGCTGCTCCGGCTGCGCCTTCGTCCACCGCCTCATACACGACGAGGGATTCGAGACGTATTACGATCTTCGCGACAAGATCACCAACCCCGCCGAGTTCGCCGCCACCGCCCCGCGCGACCACGGCTGGCTCGCCTCGCTTCAACGCGACGCCCAGGCCGCCGCCGGCGAATCCTCCACCGCATCGCTCTCCGTTTCCATCCAGGGAATCTCCTGCGTCGGCTGCGTCTGGCTCATCGAAAAAATCTTCGCCCGCCAGCCCGGCGCCGGCCGCATCGAGGTCAACGCCCAGACCGGTCAGGCCCGCCTCTCCTGGCTCAAAACCCAATTCGACGCCGCGGCCTTCGCCTCCGAGCTCCAGCGTTTCAACTACCTCGTCGGCCCCGCAAACACCGCCATCAGCGGCCGCCGTTCCGAGAGCCAGCAACTCGCCCGCCGCCTCGGCCTCTGCACCGCCTTCGCGATGAACGTAATGCTCTTCACGCTCCCCGCCTACTTCGGCCTCGAGGCGGCCAGCCGCTACACGCACCTCTTCTCCACGCTCGCGATGGGCTTCGCCACGCTGAGCCTCCTCGCCGGCGGCGGCTACTTCCTCAATCGCGCCGGCGCCGCCCTCCGGGAGCGCACGCTCCACATCGACCTCCCCATCGCCCTCGGCATCGTCGGCGCCTTCATCGGCTCTTTCTACGGCTGGATCGCGCAGATCGAGGAGTATCAGTATTTCGACTTCGTCAGCGGTTTCATCGTCCTCATGCTTCTCGGTCGCTGGGCCCAGGTCGCTGCCGTCGAACGCAACCAGCGCCGCCTCCTTAGCGAACAACCCGCCCCGCCCCGCGTCCCGCTCTACGCGCCCGACGGCTCCCGCACCGAGGTCGCTCCGGAGGAGATCCGTCCCGGCCAGCACATCGGCGTCGCCTCCGGACAAACCATCCCGGTCGATGGCGTCCTCGCCTCCCTCGAAGCCACCCTCGGCCTCGCCTGGATCAACGGCGAATCCGAACCGCGCCTTTTCCGCGCCAGCCAGCACGTCTCCGCCGGCGCGCAAAATCTCTCCCGCTCCGAGATCCGCGTCATCGCCACCCAGCCCTGGGAAAACTCGCTCTTCGCCCAACTCCTCAAACCCGTCACCCGCGCCGCCTTCCGCCACCGCACCATCGAGCGCGTCATCCAGGGCTATCTCATCGCGATCATCGGCGCCGCCATCGTCTCCGGTCTCTGCTGGTGGTTGTCCACCGGCGATCCCGTCCACGCCGGCGCCGTCGTCACCGCCGTCCTCGTCGTCTCCTGCCCCTGCGCACTCGGCCTCGCCTTCCCGCTCACCGACGAAATCGCCACCGTCCGCCTCCGACGCCGCGGCGTCTTCGTCCGCAGCCCCGACCTCTGGCCGCGCCTCGCTAAAATCGACCGCGTCGTCTTCGACAAAACCGGCACGCTCACCCTCGAAACCCCCGAGCTCCAAAACCCCGATACGCTCCGCTCCCTCTCGACCGACGCCCGCGCCGCCTTGCTCACGATGGTCGCCGACAGCGCCCACCCCGTCGCCCGCTGCCTCCACGCCGAACTCCTCGCCCTCGATTCCCTCGATCCCGCCCCCGGTTCTCCCCGCGAAGTCACCGGCTACGGCATCGAACTCGGCCCCTGGCGCCTCGGCCGCGCCGACTGGGCCGCCTTCAGCCGCATCCCCTCTCACGGTGCCAAAAACGAAACCGCCCTCAGCCACCTCGGCCGCATCGTCGCCACTTTCTCCTGCACCGACACCGTCCGCACCGATGCCCGCCGCGAGATCGCCGCCCTCTCCGCGCGCGGCCTCTCCACGACCATCCTCAGCGGCGACACCACCGCTAAGGTCCGCCAACTCGCTCTCGAACTCGCCCTCCCGGCCCACCGCGCCATCGGCGAAAACTCCCCCCGCGAAAAAGCCGCCTGGCTCGACGCCCACTCCCCCGACCGCACGCTCATGCTCGGCGACGGCGCCAACGACTCCCTCGCCTTCGACCGCGCCCTCGTCCGCGGCACGCCCGTCATCCACCGCGGTCTCCTCGAGCAAAAAGCCGATTTCTATTTCCTCGGCCGCGGCATCGGCGGCATCCGCGCCCTCTTCGAAGTCAACGACGCCCGCGCCCGCACCCACCGCGCGCTCCTCACCTTCATGATCGCGTACAACGCCGTCGCCGTCGGCCTCTCCGTCACCGGCCACATGCACCCGCTCCTCGCCGCCGTGCTCATGCCCCTCAGCTCCCTCGCCACTCTCGCTATTGTCGCCACCGGCCTCCGCCCGCTGCGCTCCGTCGCCTGACTCATCGCAAAATCTGCGCAGTCCCCGCCAACCCCCGCCGAGTTAACTTATCGGCCTTCTGCGATCATGAACGCACACCCACCTTCATGATCTCCACGCACGACGCCCTCCTGTCCGCCTCGTCCGCGACACCTCCGCTCGATCTGGAGTTGATTAAAAAATACGCCGCCGCCGCCCCGCGCTACACATCCTACCCGCCCGCCACCCAGTTCACCGCCGATCTCCCCGCCATCCGTTTCGAAGACGCCATCGCCGAGGACAACGCCACCGGCGTCCGCCCGCTCTCCCTCTATATCCATCTCCCCTTTTGCGAATCGCGCTGCTGGTACTGCGGCTGCACCACCGTCATCACCCGCAATAAATCTGCCGCCGACACCTACCTCGACGACCTGGCCCGCGAAATCGCCCTCTATAATCTCCACCTCGATTCCAGCCGCCGCGTCGTCCAACTCCACCTCGGCGGCGGCACGCCCACCTTCTTCACCGCCCGCCAGCTCGACCGCCTGGGCGAACTCCTTCGCTGCTATTTCCAATTCGATAAAGACGCCGAGATCTCCGTCGAAATCGATCCCCGCCGCCTTTCCTGGGATCAGGTCGAGGCCCTTGTCCGCCTTGGTGCCCGCCGCGCCTCCCTCGGTATCCAGGACACGGATCGCCGCGTGCAACTCGCCATTCACCGCCACCAGCCCCACGCGCTCAACGAGCAGGCCTTCACCTGGCTCCGCGCCGCCGGCTTCTCCTCCATCAACGTCGACCTCATCTACGGCCTGCCTCTCCAGACCGTCGACTCCTTCGACCGCACCCTCGACGACGTCCTCGGCCTCGAACCGGACCGCCTCTCCGTCTTCGGCTACGCCCACGTCCCCTGGCTCAAGCCGTCCCAAAACATTTTCGACGAACGTGGCCAGCTCCCCGACGCCGAGACCCGCCTCGCCCTCTGGCAGCTCGCCCACCAGCGCCTCACCTCCGCCCGCTACATCGACATCGGCCTCGATCACTTCGCCCGCCCCCAGGACGAACTCGCCGTTGCCCAGCGCGAGCAGACCCTCCACCGCAATTTCCAAGGCTACAGCACCCGCGCCGGCGCCTCCGTCTACGCCTTCGGCATGTCCGCCATTTCTTCTATCGGAAACGTCTACTTCCAAAACGCCCGCTCGCTCACCGACTATCACGACGCCCTTCAAGCCGGCCGCCTCCCCGTCCAGCGCGGCCTCCGCCTCACCGACGAAGACGCCCGCCGCCGCACACTCATCATGCGTCTCATGTGCGACCGCCGCCTCGATTTCCGCCGCCTCTCCGCCGACCTCGGCATCGACGTCCGGCAGATTTACGCCACAGAACTTGCTTCACTCGACGATCTCGAACGCGATGGCGCCGTGGAACTCTCCGAAACCGAGCTGCGCGTCACCTCTCGTGGAGCCCCGCTCCTGCGCGTCATCGCCCAGCGCTTCGACGCCTATCACGTGCCGTCCACCGGCCGTCACTCGCAGGCCATCTGACCACACGTCACCTAAATTTCCCGCAACCCACCCACTCTCATGGACTGGATCGTCACCCTCTTCACTCATGAATCGGTCGCCCACGCGGTGATCGGATTCAGCATCGTCATCGCCCTCGGCCTCGGCATCGGCGCCATCCGAGTCTTCGGCATCAAACTCGGTGTAGCCGGCGTCCTCTTCGCCGGCATCGCCTGCGGCCATTTCGGAATGCAGCTCAACCCCGAGGTGCTCGAATTCATCCGCGAATTCGGCCTCATCCTCTTCGTCTTCGCCATCGGCCTCCAGGTCGGCCCCGGCTTCTTCGCCTCCTTCCGCCGCCAGGGCGTCACGTTGAATATCCTCGCCGCCACCACTGTCATCCTCGGCTCGTTGATCACCATCGGCCTGTTCAAATTCGCCTCCGTCCCGCTCCCCGCTGCCATGGGCCTGCTCTCCGGCGCCACCACCAACACCCCCAGCCTCGGAGCCGCCGGCCAGGCGCTCCGGCAGTTCGCCGAGACCACCCCCGCCATGCTCACTCAGCTCGGCATGGCCTACGCCGTCGCCTACCCGTTCGGCATCATCGGCACCATCCTCGCGATGATCGCCGTCCGCGTTTTCTTCCGCATCAACATCGCCACCGAGGCCCGCGAACTCGAAGACGCCCGCAAATCCGACAAACGCGACGTCCACGCCCTCACCCTCGAGGTCCAGAACCCCAACCTCTTCGGCGTAACCATTTCCCGGGTACCCGGCCTCGTCGAAGGCAAGGCCGTCATCTCCCGCCTCCACCGCGACGGCGTCAGCCAGCTCGCCCGGCCCGACACCGTCCTGCAACGCGGCGACATCCTCACCGTCGTCATGCCCGCCGACCGCGCCGACACCCTGCGCATCGCCATCGGCAATCCCACCACCGCCATCCCCGCGACCGGCACCGGCCAGCTCACCACCCGCCGCGTTCTCATCACCCGCGAAAACGTCCTCGGCAAAGGCGTCAATAAACTCGACCTCCACACCCGCTTCGGCGTCAACGTCACCCGCGTCTCCCGCACCGGCGAAGACTTCACCGCCACCAGCGGCCTCACCCTCCAGTTCGGCGACCTGCTCACCATCGTCGGCCACGAGGCCGATGTCCGTAACGCCGCCGCCGCCCTCGGCGATTCCGCGAAAGACCTCAATCACCCCCGCCTCGCCCCCATCTTCGTCGGCATCGCCCTCGGCGTCCTCCTCGGCTCCATGCCATTCTACATCCCCGGCATGCCCGCCGCCCTCAAACTCGGCCTCGCCGGCGGCCCCCTCTTCGTCGCGATCATCCTCAGCCGCGTCGGCAACTTCGGCTCCCTCGTCTGGTACATGCCTCCGAGCGCGAATCACTTGATGCGCGAAATGGGCATCGCCCTCTTCCTCGCCTGCGTCGGCCTCCGCGCCGGCGGCGCATTCTTCGATGTCCTGCTGCACGGCGGCGGCCTTCGCTGGATGCTCCTCGGCACCATCGTCACCCTCGTCCCCGTCCTCGTGATCGGATTCATCGGCCGCAAATTTTTCAAAATCAACTACGTCAGCCTCTGCGGCGTCATCGCCGGCAGCATGACCGATCCTCCCGCACTCGCCTTCGCCCAGACCGTCACCGGCTCGGAAGCCACCTCGGTCGCCTACGCCACCGTTTATCCGCTCACGATGATCCTCCGCATATTCGCCGCCCAGCTCATCGTCCTGCTCTTCTTCGCCTGACGCTCCTGCGAAAGCCCGCACCACCACCCCCAAAAAAAGCAGCTCCCGCAGGAGCTGCTTTTTTCATGTGTCCCCGGCCCGAAGCCCGGCTCACCGGCTCTCATCCGCGTTGCCCGCAGCCGTGAACCGCATCGGTTGGATCATCCGTACATTCACCGTCTTGCCGCGCCGGTACCCAGGACGGAACTTCCACTTCATGATCGCAACGACCGCGATGTCGTTGAACGCCTCATTGTCCGAGCTCAGCACGCGCGCTTCTGAAACCGTTCCTTTCACCGAAACAATAAACTCCACCGTCACACGCACTGTCGGCGCATCGCGCAACAAGTGCGCCGGCACCGACGGAGCCGGTTGAAACGTAGGCGACGGCGCGCGATCCAGATCCGAGAGGGAAAATATATTTCCCATGCTCGTCGCCGTGCCGCCCGAACCGCCGCGCCGGAAATTCCCCGGAATCGTTGAGAGATTATTCGCCCCCTTGACGTCCGCGCGCGGCAGCAAACTGGTCATATCAAAGGTCTGCGTGAAGTCCCCCAGATTCACCGTCGTCGGCAGATCGGGCAGCGACGGCACATCCACGCCTTCCAGCGCCTCGCCCGTTTCGCCGCTCATATCCACGACCTCTTCATTCACGAGTTCCTCCGGCACCGGCGGCGCGACAAAACCCACTTCGACCGTCTCCTTCTCGACCACCGCCACCTTCACGACCTTCGGGCCGTTGAACCCAAAGAAAAAAGCCGCGTGCGCCGAGACCGAGATGCTCAGCGCCAGCCACACGCGCAGAACCCGCCTGCGCTCGACCGGGTATCTCCACGATCCCGGAGCGCTCTTCGTGCGGCCCGGCAATCCCGCCGCCGCCACGCGTTTATCGGCCGTCACATAAGGCTCCGGATCCAGTCCGCTCAGGCCGGCGGCGAAGCCATTTCCGCTGGGGTATTCGATGTTCATGACCGGAGTTTAGTCCGCCCCGTCATCTCCGCCTGCTCATCCCTTGCCATTCAGTGGGCGGCTTTTGCTTCCTGCATTAGAAAACCTGTCCACGCGCCTCCTCGCCACACGCTCTCAAACGATCTCGTTCACCCACACCGTTTCCGCCTCACGCCCGCGCCTCAAATAAGCCAAAAAACTCCTTGCGTTCACCGAACAAACTTTGATTTTCCACCCCTCTCAGTTGGTAACGGGCTCGTAGCTCAATTGGTAGAGCGCCTCAATGGCATTGAGGAGGTCGTCAGTTCGATCCTGATCGAGTCCACCAACTAAACGCGGAGCGAAAAACACCAGACGTCAGTCGGTGTCCCGCATGTTGAACTCTGATTCACGCACATCGCCGCGCCCATCCGGACGCGAGCCGATCGAGCCCACCGCCCTGAACGCCGTGATCACCGATTGGTCGAACTCGGCATTACCCGAAGACCGGATGATCTTCACCTGACTGATCGTGCCCGACGCCGATACATGGAACGACACACGCGCCGAGGGCTGATTCGTAACGCCGAGCGGCACCACGTGCGCCTCCTTCACCTTCTGCTTAAGAAACGTGAAGTACGTCGCCAGCTGATCCTGTTCAGCCCGGCTGAGCGCAGGCCCGCCCGCACCCGCCTTGTCGGTCGCCCCACCATTAACACCGGTGGCCAGACCTTTGGCGCTCACCTTTTCATACGTTGAGGACGCGCCCGCCTTGGTGTTCGACGCGACTTTCTGCGGATTGGCTTTGCTAAACTGATCGTAACTCATCCGCTTCGCCTCCGCCGCAGCCGCCGCCTTACGCGCCGCAGCCTCCTTTTTTTCACGCTCCGCCTCCGCCCTGCGATGCCGGGTCATCACCTGCTTCTCTTTGCGGTCGGCGACCTGCTGGATTTGCTGCGCAAACGTCTTCGGTGGCGGCGTGGTTTTCTTAGGCTCCACTTTGGGTGCCGTCACAGGCGACGGCTCCGGCGCCGCCGCGACGACCGGTGATGGCTGCACAGGCGGAGCCGTGACCGGCTCAGGCTGTGGCGGCGCGACTGGCGCGGGCTGCGGTGGAGCCGCCGTGGGCTGAAACTTAACCCCCTCGGGCGAGCCCAGCGCCGTCGCTTCCGTAGCCGCCCAGTTGTTGCCATCACCTGCGACGAGTTCGAAAATCTTCGTGGTCTCCTGCGCCGCCTCTTTCTTGAACGCGAACGCCGTGAACACCAACGCAGCCACAAATGCTCCGTGGAGCATCAGCGAAAGCGAGTAGGCGCTGGTGGAATGAGTGTTCGTGGACACAGGACTCAGTGGAGTAGGCGGATAACTCTCAGTGTTTCGTTAGACGCGTTAGCGATAAAAATGTTAGGACGAAAATCAGAACCCATTTTTCAACTGCCAGACTGCGTATCGAAGGTGATGCGGCTCAGGCCGCTTTTTTTCACTTCGTCCATAAGGCTGATGACTTTTTGGTGAGTGATACTACCTTCGATTCTGAAGCGTATAACCGTATTTTTCGCATCCAAGCCGCGCAGGCGGACCGCCAGATCGCGGCTGTTAACTGGCGTGTTATCGATGTAGGTGACGCCTTTCGCGTCGATCGTCAGCGCGACGAACTTCGTGTTCTTATCGACCAGCTGCTGCTCGCTGGCTGACTCCACGGGAAGATTCACCGGCACCGTCTGTTCATTGGCCAGCGGCGCGGCCAGCATGAAGATGATCAACAAACAGAAGCCCAAATCCACCAGGTTGGTGACGTTAAGATCCGCGATCGGATGCGACTGGCGGTGACGTCTAAAAGTGCGGGCCATGACGGTATCGGTAGTGGAGTCGGTGAAGGTGTCGCAGGCGTGAGCGGTTACTTGCCCTCAAGCTCGATGCGGTCCGCCAGCGAGCTCGCGTAATTTTCGAGCTCCGTGATCAGCTGCTTGGTATTTCCCAGGAGATAGTTGTACCCGAACACCGACGGGATCGCCACGACCAGACCTGCGATCGTCGTCAACAACGCCGCCGACACGCCAGGTGCCAGCGTCGCGATGCTCGCCGTCTGCTGCGTCGCCACCGAACTGAACGCCTCCATCACGCCCCACACCGTCCCGAGCAATCCGAGAAACGGCGCTCCCGACACGATCGACGCGAGGAAGATCATGCTCGATTCGTACCGCAGGATCTGGCGCGCCAGCGCGCGCTGGATCGCATTCTCAGACTGCTGCAAACGTGCGCGAGGATCGTCGATTCCCTTTTGTTCATTGATCGCTCCCGCGCGGTCATAAGCCTCGATCGCATCGGCAAACAGATCGCCGTACGGGATCGAGCGTTTGTTGCGGTACGACTCCGGCAGATCGAGCAACGTGCGCTGATCGCGGATATGCTGCTCGAAGGCCATGTTCAGATAGCGAAGGTTCGCGAGCTCGTTTCGTTTCCCGATCATCACCGCCCAGGCGATGATGCTGGCGATGGCGAGTCCCACCGTGATGGTCTGCCCGACGATATCGCAGCGGACAAAAACTTCCCAGATATTAACGGTGGCGAAAAAGAGCGTCATTGAAAATGAATCAGCAAGAGGGTGAAAAAGTGGAAAACAGTTGGGGCCTTTGCGGAGCGCATTCAACGGCAATCTCGCCAAATCCGCGCGCGAATCCTGTTGCCGAAGTTCGTGCTAATTTTTTCGCTCCGGTTCCCCTCACACCCATGAATTTCAAAACCCGGGCTCTCGAAGAGCTCCGCGCCCGCCGTTCCGCCATCGCTCACAAATACACCGTCGCCGGCCTCGACGGTTTCGTGGACACGATCGTGACGCCCGTCGCGCTCCGCTCTGGTCAGGGGGAAAACTTCACGCCCATCTCGACTGTCACCGAGTTCGGCCAGCGCATCCTCGGCGCCGCCGGCAAGAGCACCAACATCGAGTATTACCCGCGCATGGATAAGCTCGGCGGCAACGGCCCGATCATGGCCAACGCCATCCTCGCCGCCGGGTGCAAGCTCACCTACATCGGCGCGCTCGGCCAGGACTCGATTCACCCCGTCTTCGCTCCCATCGCCGCCAAAGCCCGCGCCGTCTCCCTCTGCGCTCCGGCCGCGACCACCGCCGTCGAGTTCAACGACGGCAAGATCATGTTCGGCCAGATGAAGTCCCTCGACGAGATCACCTACGCGCGCATATCCGAGGTCATGGGCCGCGACGATTTCCACGCCCAGCTCGCCGCCGCCGATCTCATCGCCCTCGTCAACTGGACGATGATCACGCACATGACCGCGATCTTCGCCGAGCTCACGGAAAAAGTTTTCCCCGCGCTGCCGAAGCGCGACCGCATCTTCTTCTTCGACCTCGCCGACCCCGAAAAACGCTCCGCCGCCGACCTCGTCGATGCCCTTGGCAAAATCGCCGCCTTCGAAAAATTCGGACGCGTCACCCTCGGCCTCAATCTCAAGGAAGCCCAGCAGGTCTTCGCCGCCCTCGGCCTTGGCATTTCCGAGGGCGACGACGAAGCTGTGCTTCGCCACACCGCCGCCGAGATCCGCAAAAAACTCAACGTGTCCACGGTCGTCGTCCACCCGCGCAAATCCGCCGCCTGCGCCACCGCCGACGCCACCTACTGGGTGCCCGGGCCCTACTGCGAACAGCCGCTCATCACCACCGGCGCGGGCGATCATTTCAACGCCGGTTTCAGCGTCGGCCAGCTCCTCGGCCTCAGTCCCGAAGCGTGCCTCGCCACCGGCGTCTGCACCTCCGGCCACTACGTCCGCACCGCCGCCAGCCCCTCCATCGACGACCTCGAAACATTCCTCGCGAACTGGAAGTAATTCACCCACCCTCCCCTCTATATGCCTCTCAAAGACCAATCCCACACCGGCATCCTCGTCTCCTTCGAAGGTTCCGAAGGCAGCGGCAAAAGCACCCAGATCGCCCGCCTCGCCAAACGCCTTCAGGAAAGCGGCCGCGATGTCATCTCCACGCGCGAACCCGGCGGCACCGAGATCGGCGAACAGATCCGCAACATCATCGTCCATAATTCCAAGGGCGATGAGATGTGCGCCGAGACCGAGCTCCTCCTCTTCGCCGCCGCTCGCGCCCAGCTCGTCCGCGAAAACATCGCCCCTGCCCTCCTCCGCGGCGCCATCGTCCTCAGCGACCGCTTCCTCGACTCCTCGACCGTGTATCAAGGAATCGGACGCAACCTCGCCATGGGCCCGGTCAACCAGATCAACCGCTTTGCCGTCGGCTCGATCATGCCCAACATCACCGTCGTCATCGACGTGCCGACCTCGGTGAGCCTCGCCCGCATCCGCCTCCGCGCCTCCGATCTCCCCGACCGCATGGAGCGCGAGAACATCGACTTCTACGAAAAAGTCCGCGCCGGCTATCTCGTCCTCGCTAAAGGGATGCCCGAGCGCTTCGTAGTCATCGACGGCACCAAGAGCGAGGACGCCATCGAGAAACAAATCTGGGCCGAGCTCGAAAAACGCCTCTTCAAAACCGCCCCCGAGCCCAAAGCAAAAAAGTCCCGCATCAAACCTGCGCCCAAGCTCGCCAAAAAATCTGCGCCCAAAGCCCGCAAGGCTTCCCGCCGCTGATCCACGCGCCCCGTCCGTCGCGTCGCGCGTCACTCATCGCTCATGCCTCACGCGCCCGTCTCCTGGCCTGACTCGCTCGCCGGCACACCCTCGGTCGCCGTCATCGAGCAGGCCATTTCCCGCCAGCGTCTTTCGCACAGCTTGCTCCTGAGCGGCGGCGATCTCGACACGCTCACCCTCGTCGCCAACGCCATCGCCGACCGCCTCCTCAGCGGCCTGCAACCGACCGACGCCCATCGCTTCCCGCCCGAGCAGCATCCCGATTGTTTCGCCCTGCGCCCCGCCGGGAAAATGCGCCAGATCTCGGCCGACGCCACCCGCACGCTCATCGGCAAAGTCCAGGTCTCCGGCAGCGTTTCGCTCCGCAAAGTCGCCATCGTCCACGAGTGCGACCGCATGAACGTCGCCGCCGCCAACGTCTTCCTCAAGACGCTCGAAGAGCCCCCGGCCAACACCACGATCCTGCTGCTCACGACGCGTCCCTACGCGCTGCTGCCGACCATCCGCAGCCGCTGCCTCAACTTCCGTTTTCCCGCTGGTCCCGCGAGTTACTCCCCCGACGGCTGGAGCGCCTGGCTCGCCGACTATCAAGCCTGGCTCACGCGCCTCACCGAGGGAATTTCCGACCGCAAAGCCGTCGCCGATTCCCTTATGGCCGCCTACGGCCTGATCGCGCGTTTCGGTGCCGTCCTTGATTTCGCGACTGACGAAGTCTGGAAACTCCAAAAAGCAAAACTTCCCGCCGAGCTCGGTGACGACGAACAAGTCGCCATCGAAACCGGCATCGCCAACGGCCTCCGCGCCCGCCTCTTCATCGAGATCGAGCAGGCCACCCGCGCCTTCGCTCTCCCGCGTCTTCACGCCAACGACGCCGCAACCAACCGCGCGCTCACCGCCGCCATCGAAAAACTCGAGCAAGCCGTCGGCCTGCTCCGCCTGAACCTCAACGAGTCCGCCGCACTCGAAGAATTCATGCTCTCTTCGCTGCGTCTCTGGACCCGTCGCTGACCCGTCACGATGTAGGCGCAGCGCGGCCGGTCGCGCATGACACCACCATTCCCGTCTACCGTTTGAGCAACACCGCCGCTTTCCAACGGGGCCGCTTCCTGCTTCACCTTGCGATCCGCATCCATGAGCCAGGCGCCCACGTCCAAAGTTAAACTCAGTCTCCTCGCCCTCGCGTGGCCCATCTTCGTCGAGCAGGGCCTGCACGTGATGACCGGCACCGTGGACACGTTCATGGTCGCCCACATCTCGGACAACGCCGTAGCGGGACTCGGCGTGGCGCATCAGATCGTCGTGCTCGCGATCATCCTGTTTAACTTCGTCGGCATCGGCGCGAGCGTCTCCGTCACGCACTCCCTCGGTGGCGGCGATCCGAAAGGCGCGCGCTCGGTGGCCACGACCGCCATCGCCGCGAATTTCTGGATCGGCGCGATCATCAGCACGACCGTTTTCCTGCTCGCGAAACCGCTCCTCCAGCTGATGCACCTGCCGCCCGAGCTGATGCAGTACGGCCTGCCGTTTCTCACGATCATGGGCGGCACGCTCTTCCTCGAATCGATCAACATGGCGATCTCCGCCGTGCTCCGCGCCCACGGCCACACGCGCGAGTCGATGTTCATCACGCTCGGCCAAAACATCCTTAACGCTGCGGGCAACGCCATCTTCCTCTTCGGCCTCTTCGGCGCGCCCAAGCTCGGCGTCGAAGGCGTCGCTCTCTCGACCGTCATCAGTCGCATCGTCGCCCTCGGCGCGCTCTGGATTCTCCTCAAACGCCAGACCGGCATCCGCCTGGAATTTCTTGATCTCTTCCGCGTCTCCCTTCCTCGCCTGAAGCCCATCCTCCACATCGGCCTGCCAGCCGCCGGCGAAAACATCAGCTGGTGGCTCGCCTTCATGACGATGACCTCGTTCACCGCCCTCATGGGCGGCAACGCCCTCGTGGTGCAGACTTACACGATGCAGATTCTCTACGTCGTGATCATTTTCAGCATCTCGATCGCGCTCGGTACTGAGATCATCATCGGGCACCTGATTGGCGCGGGCGAATTCGAAGAGGCTTATCGCGAGCTGATGAAAAATCTGCGCACGAGCCTCTTCCTCGCCAGCGGCGCGATCACGCTCGTCGCCGTACTCGCGCCTTGGCTGCTCGGCATCTTCACCACGGATACAGCGGTGATCGCGGGCGGCACTCTGCTGCTGCGCATGTCGCTGCTGTTGGAGCCGGGGCGCGTGATCAACATCGTCGTGATCAACTGCCTCCGCGCCACTGGCGACGTGAAGTTTCCCATCATGATGGGCCTGCTCTCCATGTGGGGCATCTGGGTGCCGCTCGCCTGGTTCCTCGGCCTGCATCTCGGCTGGGGCCTCCCCGGCGTCTGGATCGCGATGATGTGCGACGAGTGGTTCCGCGGCGCGATCATGTACCGCCGCTGGCGCCATCGCCGCTGGCTGCCGCACGCGCAAAAAGTCCGCGCCCGCGTCGCCGCCAGCGCCGCCGGACTTTGAGGAAGCGCCTTCTCGCGGTCAGGCGCTAGGCGCGCTCAGCGGACCTGCAACGTGTCGCCTTCGTACGCGAGCCCGAGCGACGGGATCGTCACCGCTTTGCGCGTACTTTCCTTTTTCACACTGCCCGCATGCCACGCGTCGTAGCCCGCCGAGCGCGCCGCATCGAGTGTCGCTTCAAGCACGTCGGGCGAAACATAAGCCGCGAAACCAACGCCCTGATTGAAGGTCGCGTACATCTCCTTCGTCGTGATCGGACCAGCCTTTTCCAAAAACTGAAACAGCGCTGGCGCGGGCCGCATGTTGGCGATCTCGTACACAAACGGCTCTTCGAGCCGCATCAATTTCCGCCAGCCGTGACCCGTGACGTGCGCGACGTAGTTCAGCGGAATTCCCCGCTGCTGACACTCGCGAACGAACTCCACGTAGATGACCGACGGCGCGAGCAACGCCTCACCATACGTCCGCGTGTCACCGAAGCCGATCGGCGTCTGATAACCCTGCGGCAGCTGGTCCGCGATCTTGCGGCAGAGCGTGAGCCCGTTGGTCTGCACGCCGGACGACGCAAGGAAAACGATCTGATCGCCGTCGCGGACTTCGCCCGTGATGCGCAGGCTCTTCGGCGAAATTTTGCCGATGGCCGAACCAGCGAGCACGATAGTCTCCGCGTTCACGATACCGCGCAGCGTCGGCGTTTCGCCACCGCCCCAGACTGCGTTGGATTTTTTGCACGCGTGAGCCCAGCCCTCGACGAGCGAGTTCATCCGTTTCTCGTCCGTAAACCATGCCGACTCGCCGACCGCCGCGTGCATCGCGATGGAGATCGGCAGCGCGCCGCAAGTGATCAGGTCGTTCACCATCGTGGCGACGGTATCGATCGCGATCTCGCGGTAGAAATTTTTGCCCGTCTGTTTATAGACGACGTCCGCGACGAGGTTCTTAGTGCCTAGGCCTTCCTCGACGTGCGCGAGGAAATGATCATCCGCCTCCATCAAATAGGCGCTCTCGCCACGCGTCGTCGCGGGCTCGGAGTAGCCATGTTGTTCGAGCAAAGGCGCCGTCGTGCGCGCAGCCTTTTGGCAGGCGCGCTTGAACGCATCGAGCTGATCGTAGTTAACGCCGGAGGATTCGTAGGAAAGAGACATGCTGGATCAGTATGAGCGACCGTCGCCCTTTTCGTAGAAGTTAAGGAAAGCTTGGTTCACGACACGGTATCCACCGGGAGTCGGGTATTTGCCGGTGAAGTACCAGTCCCCGGTGTGCTCCGGAACAGCCGCGTGAAGATTTTCGATCTTCTGGAAGATCACCTCCACGTTGCCCTTCCATTCGATGTTCTTCGGGCGAACGATCTCGGTGATGCGCGCCGAGAGTTCTTCATCCGTAAACGATGCGTAGATCTTGCGCACGTGATTCACGAGACCGCCACGAGCCACTTCCTCGCGACAGAGCTGATAAACTTCCTCGATGACATTGGTCTGTCCGCGCTCCTTGAGCAGCGAGATGGCCGCCTCGAACGCGATGAATTTCCCCAGCTCCGACATGTCGATGCCGTAGCAATCCGGATAGCGGATCTGCGGCGCGGTCGAAACGATGACGATCTTCTTGGGATTCAGCCGCGCCAAGATGCGCAGGATCGATTTGCGGAGCGTCGTACCGCGCACGATCGAGTCATCGACACACACGAGATTATCCTCTCCGGCTTTCACCGAGCCGTAAGTGATGTCGTACACATGGCTCGCGAGCTGATTACGCATGCTCTCCTGGCCGATGAATGTGCGCAGCTTGATGTCCTTCGAGACGACTTTCTCGCCGCGCGGCCAGTTGCGCAGGATGAGATCGTCGAGCGTCGCCTCGTCCAATTTGCCCTCACGCGCGGCTATCATGATGGATTTCTTAACTTCGTCGCGACGACGTTCGCGCAGCGCGTGCATCAATCCGTAGTACGCAACCTCGGCCGTGTTTGGGATGAAGCTGAACACAGTATTGCCCCACTCGTTATTGACCGCCTTGAGCACTTGGTCGGCGAGTTTTCCACCGAGCGCTTTGCGATCCTTGTAGATATCGAGGTCGTTGCCGCGTGAGAAATAAATGCGCTCGAACGAGCACGATGCGCGCGGCAGTGGCGCGGTGAACGCGGAAGACTTCACGGTGCCGTTGCGCTTCACGACGACGACGTGGCCGGGCGCGACTTCCTTCACCTCTTCAACGGCAGCGTCGAAAACCGTCATGAGCGGCGCGCGCTCAGAAGCAAAGGCGACGACCTCGTCATTTTCAAAATGCCAGCACGGGCGGATGCCCGACGGATCACGCGCCACGAAGGCGTCGCCGTTGCCGATGAGTCCGCACAGCGTGTAGCCGCCGTCCCACTTCTGGGCGGAGCGAGTGATAACACGGGCGATGTCGAGATCCTCGCTGATCTTGCGCGACATCTCGACGCCTTTCATGCCGGTGGAGCGCAGCGAGCGGTAAAGATCCTCGTGCTCCTCATCGAGGTAGAAGCCGATTTTCTCCAGCAGCGCCTGCGTGTCCGTCGCGAAGATTGGATGCTGACCGAGGGCGATGAGCGTCTCGTTGAGCTCCGCCGTGTTGGTCATGTTGAAATTACCGCACAGCGCCAGATTGCGCGTCGGCCAGGAACTACGGCGAAAATACGGATGGCACGAACTCATGTTGTACCCGCCCGAAGTGCCGTAGCGCAGATGCCCGACGAATAGTTCGCCGCCAAAATCGAAGTGCTTCTTCACCGTCTCCGCGAATTCCGGATGGATTGTCCCGGCATCGACCTTCGCATTGTAGCCCGCGAGCAGCGTCTTGAAGATCTTGTCGAGCGGGTTGGCCTTCACGCAGCGCTCGCGAAACATGTACGGCTCGCCCGCCGGCACATCGAGTTTCACGCAAGCGACACCCGCGCCGTCCTGCCCGCGGTTGTGTTGCTTCTCCATCAGGAGAAAAAGCTTGGTGAAGCCCCAGAGCGGCGAACCGTATTTTTCCTGAAAGTAGGAAAGCGGTTTCTTCAGGCGGACGAGCGCTACGCCGCATTCGTGGGTGATTTTATCGGACATGGAAAACTGGATCGCCCCCTGCGCCCTGTTGCTTGCTGCCTCGGCGTGAACCAGTTGCCTGCCTTGCACCCATCCACGCGACGCCAATCCAGCGTTCGCGCACGGTCTTCAGTCGATTGACAAGGTCAGTCAGTTTCACGGCCGTTAAAAGGACTGGATGACGGCGTGAATCGCAAAGCGGTCAAGGGTTTTTCCGGTGCCCAGTCGCCTCCCGCGTCAACACCCCGGCATCGTTCACCGGCGGTTGCGCGGGTGAAACTTCGCGTGCTCTCCAGCTAGGCGCTTCTCATCGACGGCAGTGTAGATCTGCGTCGTCGCCAGATTCGCATGACCCAGCATGTCCTGAATAGCCCGCAAATCCGCGCCGCCTCCGAGCAGATGCGTGGCGAACGAGTGCCGCAATAAATGCGGTTTCACCGCCTTCGTGATGCCCGACCGCGCCGCATACTTTTTCACGAGCACCCAGAGCATCTTCCGCGAGATCGCCGTGCCGCGCTCGCTGAGGAAAAGCGCGCTGCCAGTCTTCTTCGGCTTCACAAAATGCCCCCTCGCCGCCGTCAGATAAGTCTGCACCGCATCCAGTGCCCGGCCCCCAACCGGCACCACCCGCTCCTTCGATCCCTTGCCAAAAACGCGCAAGAATCCGTTTTCCAAATCAAGCTGCTGGATCATGACGCCGCTCAACTCCGAAACCCGCAGCCCACTCGAATAAAACAACTCCAGGATCGCCCGGTCGCGGATAGCGATCGCATCGCCGCCCGTAGGCGCAGCGAGCAGCTTCGCCACATCATCGACCGACAGCGTTCCCGGAATGCGTCGCGCCAACTTCGGCCCCTCCAGTAGCGCTGTGAAATCGTCGGGGCGCTTTTCCTCCGAAACTAAATATCGCGCGAGCATCCGCACCGCCGTTCGCTTCCGCGCCAGACTAGCCAACGAAAGATCCCCGCTCCCCAACGAGTGAATCCACGCCGTCACCTCATCGGCCGAAACCGTGCTCCAGTTCTTCACGCCACGTTTGGACAAAAACGTCGCGCATTGATCGAGGTCGCTCTGATAGCTGCTCTGCGTGTGAATAGACAGCCCACGCTCCAGTTTCAGATAACCAATGAAGTCATCAATCTCCCCGCTGAAATCACCCGGCGCACGACTATCTTGAAGCGTGATAGTGTCCGCCGATTTGCGGCCGACTTTTTCCTGCCGCTTACGCTGTTTGCTGCGGGCCATGACGACTGGTCCGAGCTAAACTTCCCGCAAAAAACCCAACCCACCGCTCAGTAGCGGCGGCGGAAGGTGTGCGGCGTCGCACGCTCATCCTTCATGCGGTACGTGATGCGAGCCTTCTCGAGATCGTAAGGGCTCATCTCCATCTTCACTTTGTCGCCAGCAGCGATCTTGATGAAATTCTTGCGCAACTTCCCCGAGATGTGAGCCAGGACCGTGTGGCCGTTGGAGAGCTCAACTTTGAACATGGTGCCCGGAAGGACCGCCACGATTTTACCTTCAACTTCGATCGATTTGCCGTCAGACATAGAGGTCATGCCGGGTACCGGCCACAGGGAGTTTGTTCATGCGTAGAATCAGAGAATAAAAGCCCCTTGTAAGACGTGTGGCCCCCTCCTTAGTCAAGGTTTTCCTCGGGCGAGACCGTCTCCGGCGCTCCCTGTTTTTGAAAACGTCTCATGGATTCTCCGCCCGTCACACCGCCCGCATGCCCGTTTGAAAAACGCTTCCCGTCGCAACTCCTCCGCGACGACACGTTCTTCATGAGCCTCGCCTACAACCAGGCGATAGACGCCTGGCGTCAGGACGAGGTCCCCATCGGCTGCGTCATCGCGCTCGACGGGGAAGTCATCGGCTCGGCGCACAACACCGTCGAAAGCGCCCACGATCCCACCGCCCACGCCGAGATGCTTGCAATCACCCAAGCCGCCAGCCACCTCGGCAACTGGCGCCTCGAAAACGCCACGCTCTACGTCACCAAAGAGCCCTGCCCCATGTGCTCCGGCGCCACGCTCATGTCGCGCGTGAAACGCGTCTGCTACGCCGTCCCCGACCCGAAGATGGGCTGCCTCGGCGGCGCGACTAACTTGAACGATCTCCCACGCGTAAACCACCACCTCGAACTCACCGCAGGCGGCGTCCTCGAGACAGAGTGCCGCGAGCTCCTCCAGGCGTTCTTCAAACTCAAACGCGCCGAACAGGCCTGATCCCGCCACACCGCATCCTCCGTATTTCCGCCATGCGCGTCACCCTCATCGCCGCCCAATCCCTCGACGGCTTCATCACTAAGCATGCCGCGCCCGGCAGCGACTTCGCCTCCTCCGCCGATCAAGTCCACCTGCGCAACGCGCTCGCAGGCTTCGATTGCAGCGTGATGGGTGCCGAAACCTACCGCACCGCCCGCACCCAGATCCGTGAACGCCTCACGCCTCCGCGCCTGCGCACCGTCCTCACTCGCTCGCCGCAAAATTTCGCCGCTGACACTCTTCCCGGCCTCCTCGAATTCTCCTCCGCTTCGCCCGCACAACTCCTGGCCGACCTCAGCGCCCGCGCCCTCCGCCGCTGCGCCCTCCTCGGCGGCGCGCAAATCCACAGCCTCTTCTTGAACTCCCACCTCATCGACGAGCTCTGGCTCACCGTCGAACCCGCGCTATTCGGTCGCGGCACCCCGCTGCTCGCACAGGCCACCGACACTCGCCTGCGCCTGCTCTCTCAAGAAAAACTCGCGGCCGACACCATCCTCTTGAAATACGAGGTGCTTCGATGAATGAAAAAAACAACTGGCTGCACCGCGCACACTGGTCCGTGTATGCGGCTTTCTGGATACTTGGGCTCGTCCTCATCGGCACCATTCTCGGCATGATCTGTTTTCCTCTCGGCGGACTCATCGTCGGAGCCAAACGCACCTCGCTCGAGCTCCTGATTCGCGGCGCTCGCTTCGGCAGTTTCTACTTCCTCATCTGGGCTCCTGCCGTCGCGCTCACCGCTTGCGTCATGCGTGCCTACCGCCGCCGTCATCCCGACGCAGAAACGCCCCAAAGTTCCGCCCGCTCTCCAGAAAACGCGTAACAAGCCCCGCGCGCTTTCTAAAAGCTAGTTCGTGTGGGAAACGCAATCCAGCCACGGACAACACCAGACGGCGCCGACGTTATCGTTAGGGCGTCCTCGACCGCCGGGTAGTTCGTGGCGATATGCGCCTAAAAGGCCTGCCTCTGTGATCAGCCAGCGCATGGGTATGCATGCCGCGCAGGGGCAGGCTTCAGCTGTCGTGACCGCACCATTCCCCCGCCGCGCAAGTCACCTATCGACATCCCCGCAGCCCGCAGCCAACGTGCCGCCCGTGGAAAAGGATACACCTCAAGCCGCCACCTCGCCCGCGTGGTTTCAACCCACCCGCTGGAGCGTCGTCCTGGCTTCCGCTCAAACCCAGGCCCCCGGCGCTCAAAGCGCGATGTCCGAGTTGTGCAAAACCTACTGGCAACCGCTCTACTCTTTCGCGCGCCGCCGCGGCCATGATCACCATCGCGCCCAGGACATGATTCAGGGCTTTTTTCTAAGCCTCATTGAAAGCAAATCCCTCTCCCGCGTCGATCCGCACAAAGGCAAATTCCGCAGCTACCTCCTCGCCTCGCTCCAGAATCACATGGCCAGCGAGCACACCCGCGACAACGCCCAGAAACGCGGCGGCGGCATGAAAATCGTCTCCCTCGACGACGAAGACTCCGACGCCAGGTATAACGCCGCCAGCTTCGCCGCCAATCTCCCCGCCGAGACCGCCTTCGAACGCGAATGGGCCATCGCCGCCCTCGAAGCCGCCATCTCCAAACTCGAGGACGATTTCGAAAAACGCGGCAAAGCGGCTGTCTTCCGCGCGCTCAAACCCTACCTCCTCGGCGACCAGCCCGTCGGAGCCTACGACAAAACCGCTGCCGAGCTCGGCCTCTCGCCCGGTGCCATCCGCACCGGTGTCCACCGCCTCCGTCACGATTTTCGCATGCACCTCCGCCGCGAGGTCGCCAAGACCGTCGATTCCCCCGATCAGATCGACGAGGAAATGCGCCACCTTCGCACCACCCTCGGCAGCGAAAAGTGAGCTGACCAGTTTCCGCTCTTGGCCCTCCAGCCCCACATGACGAAGACCGAGCGTACCTGTCCACGCTGTGGACTCGTCTTCGCCTCCGAAAAACTCGACGGCCTCTGCCCCGCCTGCCTGCTCGGCTCTCTCTTCGACGACAACTCCACCGACGACTCCAAGGCCTTCTGGGAAGACGACGCCGAGGCCGCCGAGCCCGCACCCAACTCCACGCCGCCCGCGCCCGTCCGCCGCTTCTCTCACTTCGAACTCCTCGAAGAACTCGGCCGCGGCGGCATGGGCATCGTTTACCGCGCCCGCGACATCGGCACCGGTCGCATCATCGCCCTGAAAGTCCTCCAGGCCCACCACCTCGAAGTCCCCGACCTCGTCACCCGCTTCCGCTCCGAAGTCCGCGCCGTCACCAGCCTCGATCACCCCCACGTCCTCCCCGTGCATGAGGTCGGTGAATACGAAGGCATCCCGTTTTTCAGCATGAAGCTGACCACCGGCGGCAGCCTCGCCCAGCGCGTCGGCGACTTCCTCGGCCGCCCCACCGAGATCGCCCGCCTCCTCGCCAAAGTCGCGCGCGGCGTCGCCCACGCCCACGAACGCGGCATCCTCCACCGTGATCTCAAACCGGGAAACATCCTCCTCGATTCCGCCGGTGAACCGTTTGTTTGCGACTTCGGTCTCGCGAAATGGATCGAGGACGACCGCAACCTCACCATCACCAGCGCCGTCCTCGGCACGCCCCACTATATCGCGCCCGAGCAAGCCAGCGGCCAAAAAGGCCTCACCACCGCCGCCGACATATACAGCCTCGGCGCCATCATCTACGAACTGCTGACCGCCCGCCCGCCCTTCGTCGGCCAGTCGATCATCGAGACCCTCCGCCTCGCATCCGAAAACACCCCCGAGCGTCCCTCCTCCCTCGCGCAAAACATTCCGCGCGATCTCGAAACCATCTGCCTCAAGTGCCTTGAACGTGAACCCGCCTCGCGCTACCCGTCCGCCACCGCGCTCGCGATCGATCTGGAAAACTGGCTCGAAGGCCGCCCCATTCTCGCCCGCCCCGTCGGCGCCGCCGAGCAACTCTGGCGCTGGGCCCGCCGCAACCCCCTCCCCGCCGCCCTCATCGCCTCCGTCGCGATGCTCCTCGTCGCCACCGCCGTCGTCGCCACCGTATCCGCTGTGCGGATAGAAAAGGCCCGCGACCAAGCCGTCACCGCCGAAGCCATCGCCCGCGAGAAACTCTACGAATCGCTACTCGCCCAAGCCCGCGCCTCTCTGCTCACCGGCCAGGCCGGCCACAGCCTCGACGCGCTTAAAGCCCTCCGCGAAGCCGCCCGGATTCACGACAACCTCGACCTTCGCAACCTCGCCGTCCGCGCCCTCTCGTTCACCGACATCGAAGCCGAACGCGCTGACATCCCCATCGGCCCGAGCAGCCGCCCCCCACGCTCCTTCGATTCACGCCTCGAACACATCGCCGAGGAATCCGGCCGTGGGGCGCTGCGTATTCTTCGCCTCGCCGACGGTGCCACCACTGCTCGCCTCGAAATCCCCGACTCCGGCCTCCAGACACTCGACCTCATTGCATTTTCGCCCGACGACCGCCACCTCATCGCCCGCCAGCCCGATGGTCGCCTCCTGCTTTGGGACGTTGCCGCTCAGAAACTCCTTCGCACCTACGCCGGTGCGCCCGTCGAAAAAGCCCCTTGGTACGCCCGTAATTTCGCCTTCACCGCCGACTCCTCGATCCTCGCCATCTCCCGTGCCGAAGGCGGCATCGCCGTGTACCCGGCCGATTCCGATAAACCCGCCACCCTCATCCCTGTCACCGGTGCCATCCGCGCTCTCGCATTTTCCCCCGACGGCTCGCGCCTCGCCGTCGCCGAATACGGCCGCCCACGTCTTCAAATCTGGGATCTGTCCGCGCCCCGACTCGCTCTCGAACTTGATCTCGCATCTCCCGCGTACTCCCTCGACTGGCATCCCAACGGACGCGAACTCGTCGCCGGCTGTTTCGACTCCAACCTCTACCTCCTGGACGCCCGCAACGGTCAGCGGAAAGGCACATTCTCCGGCCACCTTCAGGAAATCACTCAAGTCCTCTTCTCCCCCAGCGGCGACCGGCTCGTCTCCACTGGACTCGATAAAACCATCCGCCTCTGGTCCCTCGGCTCCCTCATGCAGGAGGTCGTCCTGCCCAGCTACGGCAGCGAACCCGCGCTACGCTTTTCCCGTGACGGCACCCGCCTCGCCGCCACCTCCGCCTCATCGACCGCCCACCTCTTCAAAATCCACGACGCCTCCGCCGTCTGCCGCATTCTCGTTAACGGACGCCTCGGACGCCCCACCCTCGTCGGCTGCCTTTCGTTCTCTCCCGACGGCACACGCATCGCCTCCGCCACCTACGAAGGCATCGATCTATGGGACACCCGCGAAGGTCGTCTGGCTGGCACCTATTCAATCTCCCCAGACAGCGAAAAATCCGTCCGCTTCCTCGACGACTCCAGCACTCTTCTCGTCGGCTCCCGAAAAAACGGTCTTCGCCAATACTCCATCTCCGGATCAACTCACGAACCCCGGCTCACCCCCGGCGAAATCCTCGACGAAGAAACCGACTTCATCTTCAGCAACACCCCGCCCGGTGATCGCAATCTGCTCCCGCTCACTTCCAGCAAGAAAGGCGTCGCCCGTGTATTCGATCTTCAGGCACGCCACGATCTGCTCCGCATCGATAACGTCCCCGAAATCTGGGATCTCTCCATTAGTCCCGATCAGAAAACCATCGCCCTCTCGTTTTCCGGCCAGGCCCCGGGCGAATCTGGCCACACACAGATCTGGAACATGGCTGATCGTCGGAAACTCACCACTCTACCCGGAGGTCAGAATGGCACCGCACGTTTCAGCCCCGATGGAACGTGGATCAAAGCATCCGGCCGCGGGCCCGCATCAGGCGTATGGAAAACCTCCGATTGGACTCGCGACAACGTGCTGGATTTCAATGCCAACAATATCGTCTTTCATACTGGCGACAATGCATGGATTGCCGGGGCTAGCTCCGAAACGGTCATCGTTTGGAATCGCGACGGCACAGGAAAATACACACTGGAACCTCCTCTGAATAAAACCCGCTATACGCTTTTAGGCTTTCGCCTTTCTGCCGGTCCCGGCGGTCATTTTCTGGCGGCCTTGAGCTCAAACAACACACTTCTCCTCTGGAATCTCCACGAACTCGATGAACGCTTGCGTCAATATGGACTACTAGCGCCCAAAAGTCTCCAGCACCAACCAACAACTCAGCCGCAACTCGAAATCCGGTAGTCGTATTGCGCCCTCCAACATCCCACCGATCCGGAAAGATAAAACATCATGCCTGAAGAAACAGAATACCCACCACAATTCGCCTCCAGCGACTTGTCCGCCCTCCTCGGCCAGATTAACGACTTCGCCGGCGTCCCGCCGCCACCGCCACCACCGCCACCACCTCCCGGCGGCATGGAGCTCAAATCCGCCAAAGCCGCTTCTAAGAGCGCCGCCCCGGCCGCTGCCGCCAGCGATCTCGGCCGACAGATCGCCTCCGGCGAGTTTGTGCTCCCCGTCTCCATCGTCGGCAGCCAGTCCCAGCGCGGCCCCTACCTCCCCGGCCTGCGCGACCAGCTCATCGGCGTCGCCATCCTCCGTCTCGCCGAACAAATCGTCGACACCAACCAGAAGAGCTCCGCCAAGAAAGTCGCCCAGGAGCTGATCGCCACAGGCACCAAATCGCTGGCCGATCACATCGCCAAAGAGCGCAAGAAAACCAAGTAACTAACCCCGCCCCGATTCGCCGCCCGTCGGAGTGATCGAGGCGCGCGACGCCGGTGAAGCCGCTTCACGCTCACCGGCGTTTTTGTGTCCGCATCACCCACTTCCACCCACGCCGCCGCTTACGATTCGCACGGTCTCTGGAGCCGGTGAAATAGCGTTATGTCCGTATTTTTGGAGGGACGGCCTCCTTGTCGTCCACGGCCGGCACCGCCCCAGGCGCTCCATACCCGCAGGGGCCGACCCGACTAAAAGCCCCTCGCCGCCAACGCTTATCGCTCCGCCCGCGCCGCCGCCGACTGCGTCAGATGCGCCAGCAACGCCTGGATCTGCGCCCGCGTCTTCACATCGCTCAACTCCTCCGCGAGATTGTGGATCAGCACCGAGATCAACACATCCCGCGCCGCACTGTTCTTCTCGCTCCGCGTCGGCACCACCGCATCCGGCCCGAGCCATTCGCGGATTTCCTGACGAACTGCACCGAGACTATCGAACGTGACATCTTGAACGAGTGACATGGGAGAAATGATTAAAACTCTGCCCCTCTTACTTACTAATCCACCCCGCCCCTGTTTCAAAAAACTCCCCACCTCCTCCATCCAGTCCCTCGATCCCTTTCCGTCGCAAAATCCCGCTCGCGCCGCTCCCGCCCGCTCCTAGCCTGCCCGCTTACATGAGCACCACCTGGCTCGCCGCCGCCGATCCCGCCACCGCCTGGGCCCACCGCCCCTGGACCGACTTCGCCCACGCTCCCGACCGCGAACGCACCCTCGCCATCCTCCCGGTGTACGGCTTCGCCGACCACGGCCTCGGCCTCCCCCTCGACGCCGAAGAAATCGCCGGCTCCGCCCTCCTCGCCTCCGCCTCCTCGCTCGCGGCCAACGCCGCCATCCCGCTCCGCATCCTCCCGCCGCTCCGCTTCTCCCTCGCTCCCTATCCTTCCACCTTCTTCGGCATCGACCCCGAAACCGCTCACGATCATCTCCGCGAAATCGCCGCCTCCGTCCGCGCCGCCGGCCTCACCAAACTCGTCTTCTTTGTCACCAGCCCCTGGCACGAAGAATTCATCGACGCCGCCTCCCGCGACACCCGCGTCGATCTCGGCCTCCAGACCTTCGTCATCAACCTCAGCGGCCTCGCCCTCGATTTCCACCCAGCTAGCGACCGCCGCGCCCACCTCCAGGCCATCGTCGCTCAACTCCTCGGCACCGCCCCCGCCGCCTCATCCCTCCCCGCCGACATCGCCGACGCCACCTTCCGCCCCGGCAACTTCCGCCAGCCGTCTCCACTTTCCCCCGACACGTCCCTCGACGGCACCGCCCTCCTCCAATCCGCCGCGCAACACCTCGCCCGTCTCCTCGCCGAAATCGACGCCCGCGCCTCCCTCGGCCGCACCGACCACCGTTCGCCTACCTCGCTTCCGCCCACACCCCCCAGTCCGACCTTATCCTCCAGTCCGACCTTATCGTCCTCCGCAAACTCCGCCCTCTTCCCCGCCGCCTATCGCTCGCGCTACCTCCCCGCATTCACCCGCGACGCCCTCGATTCCCTGCCCGACAAAGCCCGCACCCTCGTCATCATCCCCACCGGTGCCATCGAGCAACACGGCCACCACCTCCCCGTCGGTGTCGACGCCATCCTCGGCCAGGCTTGGCTCGCCCACACGCTCCCCAAACTCCCCGCCACCGCCCGCGTCCTCGTCGCCCCTCCGATCACCTTCGGCAAAAGCAACGAACACACCGGCTTCCCCGGCACCGTCACCGTATCCGCCAAAACCCTTCGCCGCCTCCTCCTCGCGCTAGCCACGCAACTTCACGCCCTCGGCTTCCGCCACCTCGCCCTCCTCAACACCCACGGCGGCAACAGCGCCGTCCTCGTCTACACCCTCCGCGAGATCCAGACCACCCTCGGCCTCCGCGCCGGCATGTTGAATTTCCCCTTCAAGCCCGAAACCTCCCGCCAGGAAGCCGAGTACGGTTTCCACGGCGGCGAATGGGAAACCTCCCTCATGCTCGGCTGCGCCCCCGAGCTCGTCCACATGGACAAATCCCTCTGCGAATACCCCGCCCGGCTAGACGACCCCGGCGAACTCCGCCCCGAAAACGCCCCCGCCATCTTCTCCTGGGTCACCTCCGACATCTCGAAAACCGGCGTCATGGGCGACGCCCCCGCCGCCACTCGCGAAAAAGGCCTCCACTGGCTCGCCGCCGCCTCGACCGCTCTCGCCCGTCGCATCGAAGAGCTCCTCCCGTAGCCACTCCCACGTAGCCACGAGCGCCAGCGAGTGGTCCGCATCGCGCACGCACTAATCCCGCGCGTCCATGTCCAATCCCGGATGAATCTACGCCGCTTCCCCCTGCAGTCCCGCACCCTCCGCTTCATTCGCGTCGCCCCCATCTCCTTCGTCTTCGCCCTCCTCACCGCGTCATTCGCTCAAGCCGCCGCCGACGACGACACCGCCGCCCAACGCCAGCTCCGCGAAGACCGCGAACGCTTCCAGCGCGAAATCGAGCGCCAGCGCACCGAGTCCGCGATTCAAGCCGAGCGCGCCCGCCAGGCCGCCGAACAGCAACGCACCGCCGACGAACTCGCGCGCCTCCGCGCCCAGCAAGACCGCCAGTCCTCCGAACTCCGTTCCCTCAACTCCACCACCCGCTCCCTCACCGAGTCCCCCGCGTCCTCCTACACCACCCGACTCCGCACCGACGCGCCTGCTTCCAATCCCCCACCACTCATCGCGCCATCCGACACTCCCACGCCTTCCGCCACCATCACCCCCGACTTCGCGATCACCCTCCTCCCCGACGGCCGCTGCGTCCTCCACCTCAAAGGCCGCCCGCCCGAAATAAAATCCCCCGCCGAAGTCCAGTCGGCACTCCAGCAACTCCTCAGCACGTCAAAGTCATCCGCCCCTTCTCCATAGCCAACAGTGATAAGAAAAATGGCCCATCAAGCCTGCGAGACACATAATAAAAAAACCGCATCCCCAATAGAATGCGGTTAAAGCGAACCCTGAAGTTGGTGCCCCCACGGAGAATCGAACTCCGATTTATTGAATGAGAATCAACTGTCCTAACCGTTAGACGATGGGGGCGTTTCCCAACGAAGATCGGCCAGACTGCTGCTGACCCCGTGTACGTCAAGCGCAGTGTCTAACTCTGAATTCAGCCCCCAGACACCGAACGCAACGGGAGACTCTAGATCTACGACAACACCTCTGCGCGCTCCCGCCCGGCCTCCGTGCTCTGTGTGTAATTTCCGGGATCGTCGGCGCCTCGACTCAATAACTCCCCGCCGCCTTCACCGCCGGCCTCCGATACCGCGACAGCGCCTTGAGAAAATAATAGTCCGCATAGTTAAGCGGCACATCAACCTCCGTCCCTGCTGGATTATGACCCACGCAATGCATGAGGAGGAAGCTCCCGTTCTCCCCCAGCTTCGCGCGGTACGCCGGACTCGCCAGCGAACGCAGCTGCTTCTCCGCCATCGCACGATACTTCACCGCTTCTTCCGCCGGCACTTGATCGGCCAGCTCAAGAAATCCGCACGCCATCAACGCACCCGCCGAAGCATCGCGCGGCGCATCAGGAATACCCGGCGCATCGAAATCCCAATACGGCACGCCGTCTTCCGGCAGACGCGGATGACTCAGGATAAACGCCGCGATCTTCCGCGCCTGCTCCAGATAACGCGCCTCACCCGTCAGCCGCGCCATCGTCGCATAGCCGTGCAATCCCCAGCCCTGCCCGCGCGCCCAAGCGGAGTCGTCGGCTGCTCCTTGCACCGTCTGCCTCTTCAACACCGAACCCGTTTCCGGATCATAATCCACGAGATGAAAACTGCTGCCATTCTCCCGAAAGTGATTCGCGAGCGTGTTGTCCGCATGGTTGATCGCGATCTCCCGAAACGCCGCTTCGCCCGTCTGCTTGTGCGCGAACCACAGCAGCTCCAGGTTCATCATGTTGTCCACGATCACCGGATACGTCCACTCCTTCGCGTCCCACGAACGGATCAGCCCCGGCGGCGCCTTGTAGCGCGTCGAAAGACTCCGCGCCCCCTGCACCAGCACCGCGCGATACGCCGCATCGCCGGTGATGCGCAGCCCTTCGCCATAACTGCACCCGAGCATGAAGCCGACATCGTGGTGATCTTTGAAAAACTGAATCGACTCCACCCGCTTCGTGAAATCCTCCGCCGCGCTCTTCATCGCCGCGTCGCCCGTCTGCTCATAGATCAGCCACAGCGAGCCGGGAAAAAATCCCGACGTCCAATCGCGCGCCGGCACCGCCTTGAAAACTCCCTTTTCAAACGTCCTCGGCTGACGCGTCGCGTCGCCCTCCATGCGCGTGAGCATCCCCGCATACTGCTTCGTCGCGAAAGCGAACTGCTCCCGCGCCACCTCCGCCAGATCCGCCTCAGCCGCACGCACGCTTGCGAAACCGATGAGCGAAACCGCACAGGCCAGAAGCCCGCGCGTGAATCCACGCAGCGATGAGTGACGAGTGTGCAGAGTCTGGGCCGAAACGATTGGGTGGGTCATGATAGTCAGAGCAAAATCAAAACAGGGGCGGCGGAAACTTCCGCAAGGGGACCAAAACATTCCCAGCTGAGCGACCATCCGTGCATCAGCAAATCACCGCACTCGTCGTCCAGTTCGAATCCCCACGAAAAACGCGCACGCGCGCGCCGTCAGCTCCCGCTCTTGTTCGACGGAAACAAACACCCGCAGCCCTTCCCGCAACAATCCTTCCGCCGAAAGCACACGTACCGCCGCAGCCCGAAGGCCACCAGCGTCAGCGCCACGATTCCGATTCCAATAAAAAGCCAGACCATGCCCGCCCACCCTGCGCGCCTTCTCCTCGCTGGCAACTCTCCACACCGGGCCATGCCTCCGCGCGCGTTTCCACCATTGCCCGCCGTCGCGTTTCCCCTACCGCAGTGAGCGCATGACGCCCATCACCAGCCTCCTCACGCATCCCGGCGGTGCCCACAAAGACGAGTTCCTCGCGTGCAGCGTGCTCCTCGCGCTCCACCCAGTGCCCGTGATCCGCCGCGAACCCACGCCCGCCGACCTCGCGGACATCGCGACCTGCGTGATCGACGTCGGTCACTCCCACGATCCCGCGCGCAACAACTTCGATCACCACCAGCTCCCCAAGGATCATCCGCCCACCTGCTCGCTGTCCTTGGTTCTTCAACACCTCGGCCTCTACCAAGACGCCCGCCAGTTCTGCGAATGGCTCGAGCCCGCCGAATGGTTCGACTGCCGCGGCCCCAACGACACTGCCCGCTGGCTCGGCATCGGCCGCGACACTCTTGCGAAACTCAACTCCCCCATCGACATCACGCTGCTGCGCCGCTTCGCGCAAACCACCCGCCTCGAACCCGGCCAGCCGCTCTGGGAAATGATGCGCATGATCGGCGAAGATTTGCTCACCTACGTGAAATCGCTCCGCGCCCGCCTCGACGTCCTCGCGCAAACCGCCGTGCTTTGGGATCTCGCGCTCCCCGACGGCCCCGCGAAAATCCTCTTCCTCCCCCGCACCGATCCGCTCCCCGACGATCCGTCGCAAGGCCTCGACCGCTTCATCGAAAGCCGCGGCCTCGGTGCCACCGTCATCGCCACCGTCTGCCCCGACCGCCGCAGCACCGGCTACGGACTCTCCCGCCATCAGGATAACCCGCGCCTCGACTTCACCCGCATCGCTCGCGAGGCCGATGTTCACTTCGCCCACGCGCGTGGCTTCGTCGCCAAAACCTCCGCGACCGACATCGCCCGCCTCCAGCAACTCCTCCTCCGCGCCGGCACACCTGCGTGAACTCGCTCACCCTCCAGCCCATCGGCTTCATCCGCACCGAAAAGCAGGTGAAGTTTCAAGCGAAGCACCAGCCCGCCGAAGCCGACGCCGAGAGCAACATCCTCGAGCTGTTGCCAGATCTCGGATACGAAAACGCCCTGCGCGACCTCGAGGGCTTTTCCCGCATCTGGCTCGTCTGGTGGTTTCACCGCAACGACACCTGGCGCCCGCAAGTCCTCCCGCCTCGCGGCCCTTCGCAACGCCGCGGCCTCTTCGCCACGCGCTCTCCACACCGCCCCAATCCTCTCGGCATCACGCCCGTTCAGCTCCTGCGCGTGGAAAAACTCCGCCTCTTCCTCGGCGCATGCGACCTCGTGGACGGCACGCCCATCTTCGACATCAAACCCTACGTCCCCGCCTACGATTCCTTCCCCGACGCCACCAACGGCTGGATCGGCGAAGTCGACGCCCTCCTCGCAGCACCGCCCGCATACTCCATCGCCTTCGCTCCGCTCGCCGAAACTCAAGCCGCCTGGCTGCTCGACACCTGGCAGATCGATTTCCGCGACCGCCTCCGCGAACTCCTCTCGCGCGATCCCACGCCGCACCGCACCCGCCGCATCACCAAACGCGGCGCATCCCAATTCGAAATCGGCTGCGGCGCCTGGCGCGCGATCTTCTCCGTCCGCGATAAAACCGTGACCATCGACTCCCTCGAACCCGGCTACCCGCCGCGCTTCCTCCAAGATCCTGCCCGCGCCGGCATGCCCGACCAAGCAGCTCAACTCGCCTTCTACGAACGCTGGCCCGAACAGCCTCAATAACCACCGCCTCCCCGCTTGCCCTCGCGCACAGCCGCATTCACCGTTTTCCCCTATGCAAAAAGACGTCGTCGAAGTTTCCGTCAAAGGCGTGATGCCCACGGCCAACGGCTGCGCCGTATTCCTCGGCAACGATGACAAAACCTTCGTCATCTACGTCGATCACTCCGTCGGTAACGCCATCCAGATGACGATTAACGGCGTCAAAAAAGACCGCCCCCTCACCCACGATCTCATCGGCCACATCCTGCTCGGCCTCGGCGCCAAGCTCGACTACGTCCTCATCAACGACGTCAAAGACGGCACCTTCTTCGCCCGCATTCTCCTCCGCATGGAAAATGAGCTGGGCAAAAAAATCATCGAGATCGACTCCCGCCCGAGCGACTCGACCGTCCTCGCCCTCCAGCAAAAACGCCCGATCTTCGCCTCCCGCAAAGTCTTCGACGCCGTCGAAGACATGACCGAAATCCTCGAACGCGTCCTCCAGCAACAAGCCCAGGAATCCGGCACCATCTCGGACGACGATGACGACTCCGACGACGATGAGGATGACGACGATCTCACCGACAACGCCGACGAAGCCACCGACGACGACAGCGACGAAGACGAGGACGACGAAAAGAAAAAGTAAGCCCCGAAGAATCGCCCACACGCGCTAGGAGTAGTCACCGCCCTCTCCGGGCCCTTCGCTCCTTAGCGTCTTCGCGATTCAACTCCTACTCCTGCGTCTCCGCCGTTCCGTCACGTCACGCCCGCCATGCCCGCCGCCCTCCCAGCGCCCATCGTCCCAGGCCAGCCGCTCACCGCGCTCGCCCCGATGCAGGACGTCACCGACCTCGCCTTCATGCGCGTGATCGCCCACTACGGCGCGCCCGATTATTTCGTCACCGAGTTCTTCCGTGTCCACAGCCAGTCGCGCCCCGAAAAACACATCATCCGCTCCATCGACGAAAACCAGACCGGCCGCCCCGTCTTCGCCCAGCTCATCGGCGAAAACATCCACGACCTCACGCGCACCACCGAGGAACTTCTCCGTCACCCCGTCGCCGGCATCGACCTCAACCTCGGCTGTCCCGCGCCCAAGGTGTACAAAAAAAACGTCGGCGGCGGCCTCCTCCGCGAGCCCGCCAAAATCGCCGAAATACTCACTGCCCTCCGCGCCACCGTCCCCGGCCTCTTCACGGTCAAAATGCGCATCGGCTTCGAAGACACCCGCCACTTCGACGAAATCCTCTCCATCGTTAACGACAACAACGTCGACCTCCTCAGCGTCCACGGACGCACCGTGAAGGAAATGTACCGCAGCGACGTCCACTACGACTGGATCGCCCACGCCGTCTCGCGCGTCCGCTGCCCCGTCCTCGCCAACGGCAACGTCACCTCCGCCGTCAAGGCCGCCGACGTCGTCGCCACCACCAAAGCCGCCGGCGTCATGATCGGCCGCCACGCCATCCGCAATCCGTGGATCTTCCGCCAGTGCCGCGAACGTTTTTCCGGCCAGCCCATCTCCCGCATCACCTTGTCCGACGTCCGCGAATACATCGAGCGCCTCTTCCACGCCACCAAGCACGACGGCATCCCCGAGCGCGCTCACGTGAACAAGATGAAGAAGTACCTCAACTTCGTCGGCCAGAGCGTGGACGCCACCGGCGCCTTCCTCCACGACATGCGCCGCACCGAAACCCCAGTAGAACTCTTCGCCGCCTGCGACAGACACCTCCTCGCCGAGCCCGCGAAAGAGTTCCCCTCCGAGCCTTATCCAGGCGTCATCGCCCGCCCCAACTGCGAGACGCCCGACAGCGCGTCCAACGGCTGCTCTCTCGAAAACGTCACCGCCTGACCGCCGTAGCCGACCGCCCGTAGCCACGAGCGCGCAGCGAGTGGTCCGACAACCCCGTCACTGCATTCCAACCTCACGCGCCCCAACGCCCGGGATCACTCGATCCCGAGCTTGATCCGCCCCTCCGGCGAAATCATCTGCGGCGTCCAGATCGGATCCCACACGATATAAACCTTCGCGTCCTCGACCTTCGGAAGCGCCGCGATCTTCTGCCGCGCATCCTCCGCGATCACCGGCCCCATGCCGCAGCCTTGCGCCGTGAGCGTCATCTTCACCTCCACACGATTTCCGCCGCTTGGGGCCTTCTCGATATTGAGGTCATAGATGAGTCCGAGATCGACGATGTTGATCGGTATCTCCGGATCGAAACACGTCTTCAACGCACTCCATACCGCCGCCTCGCTAAACTCCACCGGAGCAGCCACCGCCCCCATTTCTTCAACGAGTGCGAAACCCGCGATCGCGTCTGCATGTTCGCGCGCGATGCGAAACAGCCCGTTGTCGGTGCGCACGGTGACATTGCCGCCGAGCGTCTGCACGATGTGGACCTCGTCCCCGGCCTTCAGCTCAGCCGGATGCCCGGCGGGAATGACTGTGGCGGGAACATTGCGAGAGAGTGTGTGAGGCATGATATAAGAAAAGAGACGTGAAGTATGACCGGCGGTGTACCCAGGAAACGGGCACTGATTACTTAACCATCATTTCGAGAGGAAGTCGCGCGTAGATACCGCGCGGATCGTTGAACTGATTCATGACGCGCAGCTCGCTTTCAAACTGCTCCACCACTTTGCCCAGCATGCCCGACGCCCGCGAACTCGCCGGCTTGATGCCTTCGAGTGCTTCCGCGATCAGCTCCTCGAAACCCTTTTTCTTGGGGAACTCCACGACAGTGAATCCCGGCGCGAGCCCTGCCTTCTCCGCCGCGAACGCGATCGCGGCATCCATCCCGCCAAGTTCGTCCACCAGCCCGAGCTTCAGCGCCTCCGCTCCCGACCACACACGACCCTGCGCGATTTCCTGCACACGTTCACGCGGCAGGTTGCGCGCCTCGGAAACTTTGCGCACGAACTCGTCGTAGATCCAGTCCACCATGCGTTGAACAATCGCCAGTTCCTCCGGCGTCTTCGGCCGCGAGATAGTCACCGCATCGGCAAAGCGTCCCGTTTTCACACGGTCGAAGGTCACGCCCAGATTCCCCGCGAGCTTCTCGATGTCGAACTGCACGCCGAACACACCGATGGACCCCGTGATCGTCGTCGGCTCCGCATAGATTCGATCGCTGTAAGCGGAAATCCAGTACCCACCCGAGGCCGCGTAAGCGCCCATCGAGACAACCACCGGCTTGTCCTGCTTCGCCAGCCGCAGCTCGCGCTGGATGTGCTCCGATGCCGTCGCCGATCCGCCCGGGCTGTTCACGCGAAGCACGATTGCCTTCACATCCTCGTCCTGGCGCAGCTTTCTCAGTTCGCGCGCAAACGCCGCTCCACCCACTTCGCCGTGCTTTCCGTCGCCATCGACGATCGCTCCTTCGGCATAGATAACCGCTACGTGCCCCTCGCGTGATCCCGCTGGGTTCTTTTTTTCAACCACAGCCATCTCCGGCTTATCGTCGCCAAGCGTCGCCGCATAATCGACCAGCGAGATTTGCTTGAACGACTGCTTCGAGCCCTTGCGACCGGTGCGCGCCTTCAAGTCGTCGATGACTTCGTCGCGATAACTAAGCCGCGTCGCGAACCCGCTGCTCACCGCCGACTGTGGGAGGATCAGCCCTTCTTTATCCACGATGCTCTGAAGTTTTTCCGCTGTGAGTCCACGCGCGCTGGCAATGTCGCCGCGCAGATCGCCCCACACATCGTCGAGGAGTTTCTGCATCTGCTCGCGGCTCTCCGGGCTCATATCGCGCCGGATAAACGGCTCGATGGCCGACTTGTATTTGCCGACGCGCGTGACCTGCACGCCGACACCAAATTTCTCAAATGCCCCCGCCAGATACATCGGCTCTGACGCGAGCCCCGGCAGGAGCAGCATCCCGTACGGATCGACCACCAGTTCATCTGCGATCGAGGTGAAATAGATTTCGCGAATCGTCGCATACTCCAGATACGCGATCACCGGCTTCTTCGCTGCCTTGAAATCAGCCAGCGCCGCACGCGCCTCTTTCAACGCCGCGTATCCGGTCCCGTACCCGTCCGGCTCGAACTGCCCCAGCAATAACGCTCCCGCGATACGATCATCCTTCGCCGCCGCCCGCAGCGCCCGCGTGAGCTGCCGCAGCTGCCAGACTTTCCGCTCCTGCTCGCCCATGGCCGCCGCGATCAGCGCCGCACCGTCCACCTGCGGCGGCGCATCCGTGATATTCACTGCAAGATCGAGCACGAGATAGGCACCTTTCTCGACCGCCACGACTGGCTTGGAACTGCCCGCTGCGGCGAGCGCCACAAAAAGTCCGATCACGAGAATCGCTCCACCCGCCGCGCAAATCATCAATCCGACGACAGTCCCCAGCATCGAGGCGAAAAAATTTTTCATGCGCGCGCACCGTAGCCGGATTGTCCTCCCCATCCAGTGAAAACTCGCCCTTCAATCACATCGCTGCGCGCAACTCGCACACCACTTGCTCACGCCGGATCGTCACACTCCCGCGCTTCCTAAACATCAGTTTTCCCGTATTATGCCGATTATGCCACCCATGGACGCTCCCAGCGAACAGAAGGAACTCCTCACAACCAACCGCAAGGCCCTCACCGTCAATCTCGACGAAGCCAAGTACGGCACCTTCGCCGAAATCGGCGCCGGCCAGGAGGTCGCCCGCGTGTTTTTCCAAGCCGGCGGCGCGGCCGGCACGATCGCGAAATCGATCTCCGCCTACGACATGACTTTCAGCGACGCCATCTACGGCAAGTCGCCCCGCTACGTTTCCCAGGACCGCCTCGCGCTCATGCTCGACCGCGAATACTCGCTCCTCACCGAGCGCCTCTCCGCCCAACGCGGCGAGAAAACCACCTTCTTCGTTTTCGCTGACACCGTCTCAGCCAGAAACTTCAAGGGCACCAACGAGTGCCACGGCTGGATGGGCATCCGCTTCCAGACCGAGCCCGGCGGCCCCACAAGCGATGCCGTCGTGCACGTGCGCATGTGGGACAAAGAAAACGTCCTTCAACAGCAAGCGCTCGGCATCGTCGGCACCAACCTCATTTACGGAGCGTTCTACTATCGCGATAACCCGGCCAAGTTCATCCAGTCCCTCGCGGACAACCTTGGCTCCGGGCGCATCGAGGTGGATATGGTCAAATTCACCGGTCCGGCCTTTAACGGTGTCGATAACCGCCTCCTCTCACTCCATCTAGTTCAGTACGGCCTCACCAACGCCGTCATGTTCGGCACCGGCGGCGAGGTTCTCCAGCCCTCCGAGATCCTCTACAAAAAAGCCATCCTCGTTGAGCGCGGCAGCTTCCGTCCTGTCACCCATGTCAACGTCGACATGCTCAACTGTGCCTGTGCGCAGTTCGTCCAAGAGCCGCTCGTCAAAGGCAAGGACGTCATCGTGCTCATGGAAATCACCATGAACAATCTCCTCATGGGCGGCGACCTCGACGCGCAGGATTTCCTCTCCCGCGTCGATCTCCTCGCCGACATCGGGTTCACCGTCCTCATCTCTAATTACTCCGAATATTACCGCCTCACCTCGTACTTCCGACGTTACACGAAAGAGATGATCGGCGTCGCCATGGGCATCAACAACCTCCTCGAAGTCTTTAACGAGAAGTACTACGACAACCTCGAAGGCGGAATCCTCGAATCCTTCGGCCGCCTCTTTCGCAACTCGGTCAAACTCTACATCTACCCGATGCAGCAGGCCGCCTACGACCGCTATATCGCCACCACCACCGGCGCCGCAGCTCCGAACAGCGCCGGCAATCACGCCTTCTCTAACGCCGTCCTCATCAACGCCAAAAACCTCCAGGTCTCCGACCACCTGCGCAACCTCTACGCCCACTTGCTCGAAAATCACTACATCGACTGCATCGTCGGCTACGACCTGAACATCCTGAGCATCTTCTCCCGCGACGTCCTTCACCGCATCAAAGCCGGCGACCTCACGTGGGAGCGCATGGTCCCCGAGCCCGTCGTCGAAGCCATCAAGAAACGCCACCTCTTCGGCTACGGTGCCCAAACCCAACCCGCCCCAGCCGCCGCCGGAACCCCGGTTCTTGCCAGCTAATGCCCTTCCTTTTCCATCGCCCGTTTTCAGGCCTTCGAAACGTAAAATTCTGCTTGCGCCGCCTCATCTCGATTGGGATACAGACGGCTTGCGTTAGTGGAAGTCCGTCGGTTGCGGACTCCCGCCATGACTAGTCTGGCATCCCGCCAGATTGGAACGGTGGCACCGGCCAAGGCCGCAGTTTACTGCGGTTAAAGCGGGTGGCACGGGGCCTGCAAAGACCCCCTATAGTCGTGTAACTCATTCAAATAACCATGTCTACCGTAGCAAAACCCGAAATCATCGCAGAATACAAAACTCACGATAAGGACACCGGCTCGTCCGAAGTTCAGATCGCTCTGTTGACCGCTCGCATCAATCACCTGACCGAGCATCTTCGCACACATCGCAAAGACTTCCACAGCCGCCGCGGCCTTCTCCAGATGGCCAGCCGCCGCCGCAAGCTCCTCGATTACTTGAAGCGTAACAACCTTCCCAAGTACTCGGAGATCCTGCAAAAACTCAGCCTCCGTAAGTAACCCTTTCGCACCACAGGCGATCCGATCCGCGGGTCGCCTGTTGTCTTAACTGACACTCGCAGCAGTCCGGGACTTTTCCATTTGCCTCCTTCCTTCGTCGAAGGCGCCAAATGGAAATCTCTCGAAACTCTTCGAGGATTTGCAGGGCCGGTTACCGCCCAACCCAAACCCGCGCCAGTCTCCGCGTTTGCCGCTGATCTCATGATCAGCCCAACGCACTCAACGAGGCAGCGCACAACCCCGAGCAATCCGTCCGCGTGTCGCGGTCCTTGCTCGATCTCAATCCGCGACACGCGCATCCGTCCGTATCCGAACGAAAAAATATGAATCAGAAATACTCCGTCCAAGTTCCCGAACTCGGGATCACCTTCTCAACCGGCTCCATCGCCGCCCTCGCCAACGGCGCGGTCAACGTCGCCGTCGGTGAGACCAACGTCTTTGTCACCGCCTGCGTCGCGCAGACGATGAAACCCGGCCAGGACTTCTTCCCGCTCACCGTCGATTACCGCGAAAAATACGCTGCCGCCGGCCGTTTCCCCGGTGGTTATTTCAAACGCGAAGGCCGTCCTTCCGAAAAAGAAATCCTCACGTCCCGCCTCTGCGACCGTCCCTGCCGTCCGCTCTTCCCCGAGGGTTTCCTCAATGAAGTGCAGATCATCGGCCAGCTCATGTCGGCCGACCAGCTCAACGAAGCCGACATCCCAATGGTCAACGGCGCCAGCGCCGCCCTCGCCATCTCCGACATTCCCTGGGCCGGTCCCATCGCCGCCGTCCGCGTCGCCGAGATCGACGGCCAGTTCCTCGCCAACCCGACCATCGAGCAGATGTATTCGTCTTCTCTCGACCTGATCTACGTCGGTAACGAGAAGGACATGCTCATGATCGAAGGCTCTGCGGACCAGATCCCGGAAGATCGCTTCATCGAAGCCCTCGCCTTCGGCCACCAGGCCATCCAGCCCATCATCCGCGCCATCAAAGAGCTCGTCGCTCTCTGCGGTAAACCGAAGTCCACCTTCGCCCTCGTCGGTGCCACGCCCGAAGCCCGCGCCATCATCGAGCGCGTCGTCCCCGCTGAGCGCCTCGCCTCCGCGATCTTCGGCTTCGAAAAACAAGTCCGCTCCAACAACGTCAAAGCCCTCAAGACCGAGGCCAAGACCGCCCTCCTCGCCGAACTCGGCGAAGGCAAGTTCACCGATGTCGACCTCAACGTCGTCTTCGAAGACCTCCAGTACAAAGCCTACCGCCAGACCGTCCTCGCTCGCGGCGTTCGCGCCGATGGTCGCAGCGCCACCGCGCTCCGCCCCATCTCCTCCGAAGTCGGCGTCCTCCCACGCGTCCACGGCTCCGCGATCTTCCAACGCGGCGACACCCAGAGCATCGTCCTCACGACCCTCGGGCCAACCAAGGAAGCGCAAGATCTCGACGCCCTCACCGGCGGCGCGAAGTCGAAGTCCTTCATTCTCCACTACAACTTCCCGCCATTCTCCGTCGGCGAAACCGGCCGCTTCGGCTCCCCCGGCCGCCGCGAAGTCGGTCACGGCGCTCTCGCTGAACGCTCGCTCGTTCCGATTCTCCCGCCCGAGGACGTCTTCCCCTACTCGATTCGCGTCGTCTCCGAGATCATGTCGTCCAACGGCTCGACCTCCATGGCCTCGATCTGCGGCGGCTGCTTGTCCCTCATGGACGCCGGCGTGCCGATCATCGCTCCCGTCGCTGGCATCAGCTGCGGTCTGATGACCGAAATGGCTTCCGATGGTAGCATCACGAAGTGGACCACCATCACCGACATCCTCGGTGAAGAAGATCACTTCGGCGACATGGACTTCAAACTCGCCGGCACCACCAAGGGCATCACCGGCTTCCAGCTGGATCTGAAGATCAACGGTCTCCCTTTCGAGATCGCCAAGACCGCGATTCACCAAGCCCGCGAAGCCCGCGTGGAAATTCTCCGCACGATGATCGCCGCGATTCCCGCGCCGCGTAACGACCTCTCCAAGTACGCCCCACGTATCCAAACGATCCAGATCGATCCCGAAAAGATCGGCCTCCTCATCGGACCTGGCGGCAAGACGATCCGTCGCATCACCGAGACGACCGGCGCGCAGATCGACATCGCCGACGACGATTCCGGCAAGATCTTCATCTACTCGAACAACGGCGAAGCCATGGCCCGCGCCATCAAGGAAATCGATTCCCTCTGCGGCGGCGGTTCTGGCGGCGGCGGTGGCGGCACCCCGATCGAAGTCGGCAAGCTCTACCGCGGTGTCGTCAAAGGCACCAAAGAGTTCGGCGCTTTCGTCGAATGCACGCCCGGCAAGGAAGGCCTCGTCCACATCAGCGAGCTCGCGGACTTCCGCGTGCGCCGCACCGAAGACGTCTGCAAAGTCGGCGACGAAATGTGGGTCAAGTGCATCGGCATCGACGAGAAGACAGGCAAGGTCCGCCTCTCGCGCAAAGCCGCCCTCAAGGAAATGGAAGCGCAGAAGCAGCAGGGCGACCAGCCCGCCGCCGAAGCCGCTCCCACGGCCTGATAGCACTTCAATAGCCTTCTAATCTCCAAGCCGGAGCCGCTTACGCGCTCCGGCTTTTTCGTGCCTGCACAAAACCCTGCATCGGCCGCCCCTTCCAACTAAAGCGCAGCTCCCCCGATCCGATACTTAACAAGCGCTCTAGTTCATCCACCTGCGCGCGCCCCTTTCTGACCACCCCATGAAACTCACCCTGCGCTCGCGCATCCTCGGCCTGGGCGGCATCGCCCTCGTCCTTATCGCCGGAGGAGCCGCCAGCACCTATTTTCTCAACGAACGCGTCACGCACCAGTCCGATCTCCTGCTCTCGCTCGCCTCTCAGCAAACGCCCGCCGCCGTCACCCAGCGCGAAGCCGTCCAGATCGCCTACCACACCGCGCAACACGACCTCCGTCTCAGCCTCCTCATCGGCTCCGCCACCGCCCTGTTTCTCTGCGCCTTCGCCACCTGGGGCCTCGCCCGCTACCTCCACCAGACGCTTCAAAAAATTCTCATCGAGCTCGATCAAGCCTGCAAAGCTACGCTCGATTCCGCCGACCAACTCGAATCCGCCAGTGGCCACATCGCCGACGGCGCTGCCAGCCAGGCCTCCGCTCTCGAGCGCAGCACAGCCTCTCTCGATCAGATGGCCGGCATGACTCGCCGCACCGCCGACAATGCCGGCGAAGCCAAGCAACTTGCCAATCTCACCCGTCAATCCGCCGACACCAGCGGCACCGACATGGCCGAAATGCAGCGCGCCATGACTGCGATCCAAAGCTCCAGCGGCGAGATTTCCAAGATCATCAAGACCATCGACGAAATCGCGTTTCAAACCAACCTCCTCGCCCTCAACGCCGCCGTCGAAGCCGCCCGCGCTGGTGAAGCCGGTGTTGGTTTCGCCGTCGTCGCCGACGAAGTCCGCAGCCTCGCCCAACGCAGCGTCCAAGCCGCCCGCGAGACTGCGCAAAAAATCGCCACCGCCTCCCAGCGAAGCGAAGAAGGCGCGCGCATTACCACCAAAGTCACCCAGAGTTTCGCCGGCATTACCACGAACGCCCGCAAACTCGACGAACTCATCTCCGCCATCGCTTCCGACTCCCAGGAACAGAACCAAGGTATTCAGGAAGTCACGCAGGCCGCCTCCGCGATGGACTCTGTCACTCAGGCCAACACCGAGCGCACCGAGGAAACCCGCGAGCTCGCCCAAAACCTCGGCACCCAGGCCGCCCGCGTCGACCGCGCCATCGCTACACTGGTCATGCTCATTCACGCCCGTAAGCCGCGTCCCCGGAAAAAGCCGGCTGCCGTCCTCGCGCTGACCCAATCCATCGAGCCCGAAGTCGCCGAGCCCGTAGCAGTCGCCGCCTGAGCGAATCGCCGGACATCAGCCCGGCGTCGCGAAATGCATTCATGCCGTTTCGAGGATCAAAACGGTTTCTTTTTCTTTGCCGAATTAGGCGCGATTCGCCGATCATCCGCGCGTTCTCCCCGCCCTCGTTGCCGTCCCTTCAACGCCTTTCTCATGCTTCGTCCGTCGCTCGCCCTGCGTTCGCTATGCCTGCTCCTCACGCTCCCCACGCTCTTCGCTCAGCAGCCTGAGCCCGCCGCCGAGCCCGGCACAGGACTGATCTTCGATCTCCCGTCGTATCGGGGAACCCCGTACAAGGCCACGCTCACCGCCGAGAGCTACGCGTCCGCTCCGCGCAAAGCGTCGCTCGAACAATACTGCCCCACGCCCGGCAATCAGGGCCAGTACGGCACCTGCGTCGCCTTCGCCGTCGCCTATCACGCCCGCACCGTTCTCTACGGCGCGCAGCATGGCATCACCGACAAAACCCAGCTCAACGCCTCAGTCTTTTCCCCCACGTTCATCTACGAGCAAATCAAAGAGGCCGGTGACGCGTCCTGCCAGAAGGGCACGAATCCCATCAACGCGCTGGAGCTCATGAAGACCAGCGGCATCGCCCGCATCGCCACCGTTCCTTATCAATGCGGCGCGCCCATCACGAGCAACGCCCTCCTCGAAGCCGTCGATTACACGATCAACGACTACCAGATCCTCTTCATGCCCGACGTCACGGACTACGACACGCGCGTGAACACCGTCCGCAAATCCCTCGCCGAGGGTTATCCCGTCGTCCACTGCTTCACCGTCGTCAAAAGCTTCTACAAGGCCCCGCGCATCTGGCGCTCTCTGCCGACCGACGGCGGCGCCGAAGGCCAGCACGGTCGACACGCGATGCTCATCGTCGGCTACGACGACGACCTCGACGGCGGCTGTTTCCGCGTACTCAACAGTTGGGGACCGACCTGGGCCGACGGCGGCTACGTCTGGATTCCGTACACCGAGTTCGTGAAATACTCGCTCGGTGCGATTCAAGTTTACGGCCCTCGCGGCTCCTCCGGCCACCAGCCCGCTCCCGGAGTTACTCCCGGCAAAAGCGCCATCAAGACAGCCGACTACCAGCTCAGCGGCCGCCTCAATTTCCGCCTGCGCGACGGCACCGCGATGAACGCGCACCGCATCGTCAGCAACGACTCTACGCTGAGCGCCTACAAAATGGACCAGTCGTACTCCTCCGGCACGCGCTTCCGTTTCTTCGTCACGACCAACACCGAAGCTTACATCTACGCCTTCGCGACCGACACCACCGGCAAGGTGAACAAGATCCTCCCCTTCGAAGACGGCATGTCCCCGCTGGTCGGCCCCAACAGCACGATCGCGTTTCCCTCCGAGAAAAAAGTCGTCCGCATGGATGAGCAAAAAGGCACCGACTACCTGCTCGTTCTCTACACCGATCGCCCGCTCAACGTGAAACAGGTCCACGAAAAACTTAACGCCGCTTCCGGCCCGTTGCTCTCCCGTCTGCGCAGCGCCTTGGGCACGCGCATCGTCGATCCCGCCGTCGTGAAATACTCCGCCAACGACATCGCCTTCGACGTCGAACGCGTCGCCCCCGGCGGCATCGTCCCGCTCATGGTCGAGATCACCCACGACTAACCCCGTTCCACTTTCCCCATGCTCCGCTTTTCGTTCCCTGGGCGCCGCGTTCTTGCCGGCGCCTTTTGCGTTCTTCCTCTCCTCATCTCCGCCGCGACTCTCCGCGTCCCCGAAGACTACGCGCTCATTCAACGCGCCATCGCCGCCGCCGCGCCAGCCGACACCATCGTCATCGCCGCCGGCACGTATCGGGAAAATCTATTCATCAACAAACCGCTCACGTTGCGCGGCGCCGGTTCCGATAAAACCACGATCCTCGCACCCAATCGCAGCCTGGCGATTGCCCGCATTGAGTACTACGGCCCGGTGACGCTCACCGACCTCACGCTCGCCCACGAAAAACAATCCACCGCCAAAGAACCTGACGTCGCCGTTTACTCCCTCGATGTGGACGACGCCGACATCACGCTTCGTAATCTCCACCTCGCTCGCTCCGCAGGCTACGGAATCCACTGCGTTGCCAACGCCGTCGTCATTGAAAACGTCACCGTCTCCGAAACGGCCTTCAACGCACTTTCGCTGGAAGACACCAAGCCCGGCGTGCGCGTCACCAATCTGGTGATGAACGCCGACACCGAGAATAATCCCCTGCGTCTCGAAAACGTCGTCGGCACTTTCAAAGACGTTAAATTTTCCCTGCCCGACCACGGTGAGATCCAAATCTGGGGCGCCGCTTCTGCGATCAAGTTCGAAAACTTGCCTCCGGCGCATTTTGCCAGAATCCGCTGGCTCGATGGCGCCGCCGCCGATGGCCCGAAACCCGCCACAGCCGACAGTCTCACTGAGCATCGTCTCGCCGAACGGACGGACATGCGCGCCATGCGAAAAGAAAATATCGCCGAGAAAAACGAGATGGACGTCAAACGCGCCGCCGCTGCCCGCGAGTTCGCGACGACCTTGAAAACCGCCTCCACGCCCGAGGCCAACAAAGCCGCCGTCACCCAATACATCCGGACGCTCGTCGAGATCGACGGCGTCGATTTCAACTGGTCCAGCAACGCCCTTCCGATCCTTGGCGAACTCAGTGCCTACAGTGACCGCTTCGGCCCGCTCGCCTTGGAGGAACTCTTGCGCGAACTGCCCGCCAAAGACGCCGAACCAGGCATGGCGGATAACTATCTTCTCTATCTCCCCGCAGCGCTGAAAAACCCGATCGCCGAAGCTCGCGCGAAAAAATCCCTCGCCAGCACATTCGATCTTCCGGCGGTCCTCGCAAAATGGAAATCCGCCGACGGCAAAGATCCACGCGCCGCCGCGACCGCCTTCGCTGACGTAGTGAAGACCGTTTCCGAAAAAGCAGACGCCTCTTCCGCGGACGAAAAACAGATTCTGAAGTCTGCCGTCATCGCCGAAATCTCTCCCTTCATCGAGTCACGCGGTTACGCCGCCCTCAGCGCGCTGATCGACGCACTCGCCGCCAACCCTCTTGCGTTGGTCTCCGCCGACGAAGTGCGCGCCGCCATGTCGCCGACGCAGAAACGCGCCCTAGCCAAACACCTTCTCAGCGAATGATCACGAGTCGCGCAGTTTTCCTCTTCGCCATCATCGCCTCCTGCGCATGGGCGCAACCCGTCCCAGCACCCGAACCAGAATCCATCCGCGTGCCCGACGGAGTGCCGACGCTCTCCACCTCGCACACGCTCTCAATCGACCGCGTGCTGCTCTCGCCCGACGGCAAACGCGTCTTCACTCACGACGGCGGCAACGTTTACGCCTGGGATTTCGAGACCAGAAAAAAACTCCGCCCACTCTCCGCAGCCGCTTCCTCCAGAAAGGGAACATCACTCGCCGAGTTCCACCTCATCACCGACCAGAAGCGCCTGGTCTTCGGCAGCGACTCGGTGAACTATGAAACACTGGAGCCTTTCAAAACCTGGCCCGAACTCACACCTCAAGCATCCGCGTGGGATGCGAAACGCAAAAAACGTTTCTGGGCCCGCGGCTCCCGTGAAGAAATCATGTTCGGCGAACTGGCCGAAAGTAAACAAGCCGCCCGAGCATCACGCGCGCACGTGATCATCAAGTCGCCGCACATCGCCCAAAATCACGCCGTGTGTCACCGCTTGCTCGTGCTCGACGACGGACGGCTCCTCGCGTCCACCAACTACGGCGTCTTCTACATCGATCCCGATACCTGGACGATCACTTCTCCCGGCAGCGAACCCGAACGCCGCGTCCGTCCGCTCATGTACATGGACGAAACCCGCGACGTGAAAACCGCCACCTTCACCCGCGAGACTCAATCCGGCGGATACGTCGAAGGCCCGCAAGGTACACTGATTCTCGCAGAGTCATCCCTCGCCACAAAGCGCACGAAGCTCTCCCTCGTTTCCGCGAAAGACATGTCGCCTCTCCGCACCGCCGAAATCGACGGCTTCCTGACCTACCTCGGCACCGACACCTTCGATCCCGCTAACAAGCAGCTCTGGTTCAAAAGCGGCCAGAACCTGATCGCCCTCGATTTCGATACGCTCGCGCCCCGCGATTCCATCTCTGCGAAAAAGCTCCTGTTGAAAGAGCCACACGCCGCCATCGGCGACGCAGTGCCCGTGCCCGGCAGCTCACACTGGCTCATCGCCGTCGGCAAAACCCTCTGGCTTTACGACGTCGCGACCGAAACCCCGCTCGGCCAATTCGGCGACGCCGTCCCCGCCTTCACTCGTCTGGCAACTCACCCCACGAATTTCGAGTTCCTCGCCACCGACGATCAAGGTCTGGCCAAACGCGTGCGCTTCCTCCCCAACGGCATCGAAGTCACCTCGGCCAAAGGCAATTTCTCGTCCTTCGCCTACGATCCCACCGATGGCGAAACCATCGCCCACGGAAATTCCGCCAGTCCCATCATTCATTTCAGCGACCGCCCTAAATGGCCCGTGGAAGATTTTCGCCTCCCGCAGAAAGCCGCGTCCGACACCCGCGGAGCTTCGGCGAATTTGATCTACTCGCAGGATGGCACACGCATTGTCGCCCACAGCGCTTACGGCGTGACCGCCTACAACCTCACAGACGGAAAACGGATTCTCAACCAGCCCGGCTCGCAAAAATGGCTGCCCACCGGACGCCAGATCACCGCCATTTCTCCCGACAACAAATGGATCGTCGTTTACGACGGTGACAAAAAGCTCATCGGCTACGACAGCGAGCGTGGCGAAAAAGCCTGGGAGCAGAGCGTCGCCCAATTTCCCGTCCTGATCTATTTCGCCGGTCCCAAAACCGTCTGCGCCCTGGTCGACGGCCAGCTCGAATACCGCTCCGCCGAGACCGGCGTGATCAAACTCTCCACTCCTTTGAACGGCTCCTCGTTCGCCCACGCCACCGCTGTTTCCCCTGACCGAAAACTCATCGCCTGCGCGGGCTCCAGCCTCTTCGTTTACGATCCCGCGACAGAGTCTGTCGTCTTCGAAACCAAAACCTCCGGCCACATCCGCGCCGTCGCGTTCTTCGCCAACGCGCGCTATCTCGTCACAGCTGGCGCCGACAATCTGCTCCGGCTCTGGGATATTCAGGAGAAACAGGAACTCTGCTCGATCGCCCTCTTCGACGATACCAACGACTGGGTCGTCACCACGAAGAACCTCCGCTTCGACGGCTCCGAAAAAGCCATCGACACGATGTACGTCGTGAAGGGCACCGACATCATCCCGCTCGAATCGCTCTTCGAAAAACTCTACACGCCCAAACTCCTCGCCTCGCTCTTGCGAGGCGAAAAACTCGAAGCGCCGGCCGTCGATTTGAAGAAGATCGCCGCGCCGCCGCTCGTCCGTCTCGAATCAGCCGACGGCGCGCGCAATCTGATCGTCGAAGACGACACGAACGAAAACACGCGCACTCAGGACTCGCTCAAGCTCCGCGCGCTCGCCGACGCCCGCCAGTCCACCGTCGCCGAGATCCGTCTCTTCCAAAACGGCAAACTCCTTGCCACCACCATTGGTCGCGGCGCCCAGTTCACCGAGAACTTTGAGGTCAAAATCGTCCCTGGCGAAAACATCTTCCGCGCCGTAGCCATTAACGCCGACCGCACCGAGTCCCGCCCAGCCGAAATCACCTTCACCTATCGTCCGAAAGTCTCCGCCCCCATCGCCGGTGCCTCCTCTCCGCAACCGACCGGACTTCAGCTTCACCTGCTCATCGTCGGCGTGAACACGTACAAGAATCCCAAGTACAACCTCAACTACGCCGTCGCCGACGCCACCGCCGTCAAAGAAAAGATCGAGGCGCAGACCAAGACCATCTTCACCGGCGTAAACGTGAAATTCATCCTCAACGATCAGGCGCAAAAATCTTCCATCACCGACGCCTTCCGCGAACTTTCCGCCAAGGCCGGCCCGCGCGACGTCTTCGTCTTCTACTACGCCGGCCACGGCGTGATGACCTCCGACGCCAAACCCGAGTTCTTCCTCGTACCGCACGACGTGCTTCAGCTCTACGGCGCTGACGACGCACTCCGTCAAAAAGGTCTCTCCAGCGCCGAACTTCTCGACCTCTCGAAGCTGATGCCCGCGCAGAAACAGCTCTTCATCCTCGACGCCTGCCAATCGGCCGGCGCATTGACGACCGTCGCCATGCGTGGCGCTGCCGAGGAAAAAGCCATCGCTCAACTCGCCCGCTCCTCAGGCACACACTGGCTCACTGCCTCCGGCTCCGAGCAATTCGCCACCGAGTTCGCCACGCTCGGCCACGGCGCCTTCACATACGCTTTGCTCGAAGGCTTGAGTGGTCGTGCCGACACCGGCGACGGCCGCATCACCGTCAACGAACTCAAAGCCTTCCTCGAATCCGAGGTTCCCGAGATCACTCAAAAGCATAAAGGCACACCGCAGTTCCCCTCCAGCTACGGCTTCGGCCAGGACTTCCCCGTCGTCATTAAGTCCCACTAACACCGCACTGAGTCATCGCGCGTTCATCCCTTTCACCCCCGCTCACTTCTCGTTCTCCGATGCTTCGCTCACTCCGTCTCTGCGCGTTATTCTTCACCCTGCTGCCCTGCCTGCTCTCCGCCGACGAAGCCGACATCCCACGCCTCGTCTTACCCACGCCCCACGGCGAATCCGTCTATCACATGACGACGATGCCCGATGGCCGCTTCGCCATCTCCGGCACGCAATCGGGCCAGCTGAAACTCTGGGATGTTTCCACCGGCACCGAATTAAAAACCATCACCCTCGGCCTCGCCTCCGAAAAACGCCTCCTCGCGATTCTCGTCCGCAACGCGGCGCAGATATACGCCGTCACCTCCGATCGCGTCGTCATCTTCGAAATCCCCACGCTCAAAATCCTCAACACGATCGAGAGCCGGCGTGAAATTCTCCACGCAGAAGTCTCGCCCGACGGCGAATCGCTCTGGCTGGGAAGTTCCAGTGATCAAAAAAACATTCTTCAAGTCCTCCGCCGCGGACGCTTTCCCATTCGCGAAGTGATGGAGCGCGCGCGTCCCTCAGACTCCACCCGCGGCTGGGGTTTCCCCGAGGTGAGCCCCGACGGTCGCTACGCGATCATTACCGACTCGCACAAACACCCCACGGTTATTGTCCGCACCGAAGACGCACAGGTTGTCCACACGCTGCCGAGAGGAACCGCGATTCCCAATGTCGCCGACAGCGGTCGCGCCGGGGCCGGTTGGACAGCCGACAGTCGCCTCGTCATCTCGCGCGGGATGGGACCCGACGGGAAACAAAACCTCATCGAGATCATCAACCCCGACAGCCTTCAAGTGGAGTGGTCCACGGAACTTAAAACCGAATCTCCCTGGCAAGGCTTCGCCCTCCAGGATCACGGACGCCCCGGCGATCCGTTGATCTTCAAATCCATCGAACGCTTTTTCTTCCTCGATGGCACCACGATCGACGGCCCGTACGCGTCGTCGGGATTTACGGTAAGCCAGCTCGCCACGGTCGACTCTCGTTTCGTTGTTTGCTCAACAACGCAACTCGATCCCCAAACCAACGCGTCCACCACGCAGCTCCGCAAATTCGACCGCGCCCGAGGATCGTATTCTTCACCGTGGTCTCCGCCGGTGCACCAGACCACTCTCTTTGCAGCCTCGTCGCGCGCAGACACAATGTTCGTCACCGGTCACGGCGGTGGCCGGCTTCTTCAACTCGATCGCGGCGGCCTCCGCATCACATACGTGCCCATCCGCAAAATCTACGACGCGCTTTTCGCACCCGACGGCCAGTCGGTGATCTTCAACGGCGGTGAACACGATGACCGCACGAGCGGCATCATTTCCCTCAACCGTCCCGATCAGCCGCGTCTATCGAAGATGCCCTTCGAAAGCGTGAGCCGCGGAGCCCGCGGCAACATCGTGCTGTCTCCTTCCGGCAAGCTCGCAGTCGACATGCGCAACGGCCAGTCGCCGGTTATCGTTTACGATCCTTACTCGGGTAATCAGCTCTGCACCTTCACCAACGGATACTATAGCTACGATCAAACCACCGGCTCCGCCGCCATCTCGCCCGACGACAAACGCATCGTCTATTATACCTCAGAGAAAGACACCTCCGGCCGCTCTGTACACTGCTACGACATCACGACCGGCGCCAAGATCTGGTCGCGCCACCAGCTCAACCACGACTTCGCGACTTTCCGCTTTTCCTCCGACGGCAAACAGATTTTCGCCGTCGGCTTCGGCTTCAATCAAAGGCTCTACGTGTTCAACGCCGACACCGGAGAAAGCATTCGCGAGCACGAGCTGCCTCAAACCAGTCAGGCCGCCCAGGCCACGTTCAATCCAACCGGCACCGAGGTCGCGCTTCCTTTCGACGACAGCATCATTTTCGCGAGCCTCGCTGACGGCAAAGAACTCCGCCGCGCCACTTCGCCTGCGCAACGCGTCGAAAGATTGAGTTACCTTGGCGACGACCGGCTTGCGAGCGTCGGCGCAGATAAAGCGATCCGCATTTGGAACGTCACCCGCGCCGAACTCCTCGGCGCGATCTCATTCTCCGGCGACGGAAAAGAGTGGGCCTTCATTCATCCATCCGGCCGGTTCGAAGCGACGCCAGGATTCCAGGAGCAGATGTACTTTATCCAAGGCACGACGAAAGTTCCGCTCTCCGCGTATTTCGAATCCTACCACACGCCGGGCCTCATCGGCCAGATCATGGCAGGCGAAACCATCGCCGCGCCAACGATCCAACTCAAAGATCTCACTGAACCGCCCAAAGTCTTCCTCGCGCTCGCCGGTTCCACGCGAAACCTGACCGTCGAAGACGCGCCCGAAGAAGTCACCAGCGAGCAAGCATCACTTCGCATCACGGCCCAAAGCGAGCAGAGCAAAATCTCCGAGATCCGCCTCTACCACAACGGCAAGCTCGTCGAGTCCCGCACACGCAATCTCACCGTCGAAGACGACGTACCTGATATCGCCACGGGCAAAGCCGGTCGCACCGAAACCATCGCTGTCACACTTCTCCCCGGAGAAAACACCTTCCGCGCCGTCGCTCTGAACGAACAACGCACCGAGTCCGCCCCGGCACTTCTTTCCATCGACTATAAAGCCCCCACATCCGCCTCACCTGCCACCGCCGCGCTCACCGGCCGCGATGGCGGCGGCATGCAACTCCACCTGCTCGTCATCGGCGTGAACACGTACCGGAATCCCAAGTACAACCTCAACTATGCCGTTCCCGACGCCACCGCCGTCCGCGACCTCGTCCAAAAAAATGCCACCGGCATTTTCACCAAGGTCAACGTCACCACCTTCTTCAACGACAAGGCCACCCGCTCCGCCATCCTCGAATCGTTCACCACCATCGCGCAGCAATCCGGCCCGCGCGACGTCTTCGTCTTCTACTTCGCCGGCCACGGCGTGATGTCTTCCGACGCCAAGCCCGAGTTCTTCCTCGCTCCTTACGAACTTACCCAACTCTACGGCGCCGACGAACAGCTCCGCGCCAAAGCCATTTCCAGCGCCGAACTTCTCGCCGCCTCCGCAAAAATCTCGGCGCAAAAACAACTCTTCCTCCTCGATGCCTGCCAGTCCGCTGGCGCTCTCCAAACCGTCGCCATGCGCGGCGCCTCCGAAGAAAAAGCCGTCGCCCAACTAGCCCGCGCCTCCGGCACGCACTGGATCACCGCTTCCGGCTCGGAACAATTCGCCACTGAGTTTGAGAAACTTGGTCACGGCACGTTCACCTACGCGCTCCTCGAAGCGCTCGGCGGCAAAGCCGACAACGGCGACGGCCGGATCACCGTCAACGAGCTCAAAGCCTACCTCGAAACGCAGGTCCCCGAACTCACCAAGCTCCACAAAGGCACGCCGCAATACCCCGCCAGCTACGGCTTCGGGCAGGATTTCCCCCTTTCAGTCATTTCAAAAAACTAACCGCTCACTTGCTCCATGTCTCCGCGCTTATTTCTTCTCACGACCGTTTTCCTCGCCACCGACATCGCAGCGTTCACCGCCACGCTTCGCGTCCCGCAGGACTATCCGCTCATCCAACGTGCCGCGCTCGCCGCCGCTCCCGGCGACACGCTCATCATCGCCGAGGGCACGTATGTTGAAAACGTCGTCGTCACAAAACCGCTCATCATCCAAGGCGCCGGCCCCGGTAAAACCATCTTCATCGGCAAAGACCGCGCAAACGCCGTTCTCGCGTTGAATGGCAAAGGCGGCGCGATCTCCGCCGCCAACCTAACCGTCCGCCACGAGCCCGCTGTTCAGCTGCCCGTCGATCCAAACACCACCGAGCCACCGATCGAAGACATGGCCGAGGCACTCTCGATTTTCTCCGGCGATCTCACACTCAAAAACATCGCCGTCGAAAGCAGCAGCGGCGTCGGCGTGAACGTGGCAGACGGCAAAGCCATCGTCGAAAACGTCACCGTCAACTACGCTCAAAGCGGTGGACTCTACCTCTACAAAACACTTCCCGGCACCACGGTGACCGGCTTCGTCATTCGCGAAAATAAAGGCACCTACGACATCTCCGTCCAACAATCCGTCGCCGAATTCAAAAAGCTCCAGCTCACCCAAAAAGAAAGCGCCGTCATCCAAGTCAGCGGTACCGACTCGTCCGCCACCTTTCACGATCTCTCCGCTGATCTGAAAACAAAGATCGACTGGACCGATGGTGCCTCCGCCGACGGTCCCGCTAAAAAAACAGAAAGCACCGAAGCCCCCGCTTCCACTGAGGGAGAAGAAAACAATGTAGACCACGCCGAGGTCATGGACGCCTACTCGCAGCAGCGTCAGGCCATGCGCGACGAGCATCAACTCGCCACCGAACCCGTCCGCCGTCAGCTCGCCCGCGATCTCCAAGCCTCCATCAAAGACAAGAAAACCGCCGGAGACTACGCCGCCACGCTCGGTGTTTATTTCAAAGCGCTTCTGGAAACCTACCAGCCTGCCGAGACCGCCGACTTCGGCGTCGATCAGGCCATCACCGGCGAACTCCGCGCCTTCTATGAACGCTTCGGCGCGCAAGCGACAACCGACGCCATTCCGACCTGGCCCAAACACGCCGACTTCAACGAAGGCATGATCCAAGCCAGCTACGACTGGTCGATCACTCGCGCGATGAAAGCAGGCATCGAAAAAGCCCGCGGCGAAGCCTGGGTGAAAGCCAACAGCACAAAGCTCGACGAATATTTTTCCGCATGGAAAAACGAGAAGAGCAAAGACCCCGCTGTTCTCGCCGCCGCCTTTCTCAAAGGCATCAATTTCACCGCCGAACTTCTCAACGCCGGGGAGTTTTCACCTGAAAATCTGATCGGCTCTCTGCGCGAGCGTACACTCAAGGAACTCAACGCCTTCATTGCTCAAGCCGGCTACCCTGCTGTCGCGCAGCTTCTCCGTCAGATCGCCGCCGACCAGGCCAACGGTCTCTTCACCGCGCCAGAACTCCAAGCGGCGCTTACGCCCGAGCAAAAGCGCGAGCTCTTCAAAGCCATGCGCGGCGGCTCCAAATAACACTGTCATGAGCCCACGATCATTCGTCTCCGTCATCCTGCTCATCGCTTTTGCAGGCATCATTCCCACGTTTGGGCAGGACTCCAAAATGGTGACTGTGGTGGATCGAAACGCGCCACATCCGGCGGTTTCCAACGGGCATCGTGAAAACATCGTCGCCTCGTTCCTGTCGCCGGATGGTTCGAAACTTTTCACCTCGGACTCCAAACAGCTGCGCGTCTGGGATGTCGCCAGTCGCCGGGAGCTCAGTCTCCTGCACGTCCGCACCGGCGGCTCCTCTGACTGGTTTGCCACCTTCGTGCCGGAAAAAAAGTGGCTGTTCACGATCGGCGAGCGCGGCTTCACGATCATCAACTACGAGACACTCGCGCACGTCACGGGCGGTTCGATCTACGACGCCGTCGATGTGGTGTGGGACGCCAGGCACAACCGGTTCCTCTACGTGGACAACCGCGGTTCCGTCGGCGAGATCGTTGAACGCGACGGCACGTGGACGGCCACACTCCAAGGCTCGCTTTCGTACCTGAACGGCTACTCCGCCAAGCCGGCCAGCCTTATCCTTCTCGCCGACGGTCGGCTGCTGATTGGCCTCGATAAAGGCCACGCCATTTTCGATCCCGTCGCGTGGAAGGAAGTTTCCCGCGTCGAGGGAGCCCGCCGCTATTTCGAGCGCGGGCCCGCCGGAACGCTCTTCGCCGTGTCCGCGCCCGACAATAAAACCAAGCCCGCCACGGTCGAAAAACTTTCCGAAACCGATATCTCAACACTCGCAACACTCACGCTTCCATCCGGCAGCTACGTCTTCTCGCTAAGGCCCGATGCTTTTGATGCGGAAACGAACACCCTCGCCCTCACGCTCGGCAGCTCGATCGCTTTGGTTGATCTGGAGACTCTAAAAATCCGCGAGCAAATCCCCGTGGCTTCCCTGACCCCCGGAAACTCCTCGGCCTACCGGATCATTCACCACCCGGCATCGAAGGAGTGGTTTCTCATCGCTGGCCAAAACGTTCATCTCGTAGATCTCCAATCGAAACGCCATATCGCCACACTCGGCGACAACGTCTTCCAGCCCCGGCTGCTCGCCTCGAGCCCAAAGGGCTTCGAATTCGTGGTGAGCGACCGGCAGGAGAATCTCAAGCGCGTCCGCTTCACGTCTGCCGGCGTCCAGATCACCGACGCCAAATTGAGCGCGACCGCCTTACTCTACACGGCGGAGGGCGATCTCGCTTTTGGTAACAGCGCCAGCTCCGAAATCTCGTTTATCGAGCCGGCACGCTTTCCGAAACCTGAGTACAAGCTCTCAACTGGAAAAAAGCTGTGGTCCACCCCCGGCCACATCAGCGCCTCCAGCGACGGCAGTCTGATCGTCGTTCGCGCGATCAATTCTCTGGCTGTTATTTCAACGCTCGATGGCCAAGTCGTCTTCGAAACGGAAGTGCCGAACCAATATATTGGAAACGAAAAAGGAACCGCCGCGATCTCGCCCGATAATCGCGTGCTCGTCGTTTATTCTCCCGACGGAAACATCCTGGGCTTCGATCTGAAGACGAAGAAAGGGCTATGGACCAAGGCCGCCCCGTATGGCGTGCGCAACGGCTTCTTCTTCCTCTCCGCTGAGGTCTTCGCCTGCGTCGCTCGTCAGGCAATCGAGTACAGATCGACCGACACCGGCGACACCATGCTCGAGGCTCCCATTTACTCTCACACGCTGGACCGCCCGCTTTCCTGCGCCATTTCCCCAGACCGCAAACGGCTCGCCATCTACGACGGCGCTTACGTGCAGGTGTTCGACGCGGAGCTCGGCGAAAAGCTCATGGAGCAATACTCCTTCGCCCAAGTCACCGATTTGGAATTCCTCGGTGACTCGCGCTACATCGTCACCGCTGGCGAAGACAACCTGCTGCGGATCGTGGATGTCGATCAACGCCGCGAGCTCTGCAGCCTCGCTCTCTTCGCCCACTCCAACGACTGGGTCGCCAGCGCACCGGATTTCCGCTTCGACGCCACCGACAAAGCCATCGACCGCATGTATGTCGTGAGCGGCGCCACCATCACCCCGCTGGAATCGCTCTTCGACAAACTCTACACGCCGAAGCTGCTCGCCGGATTGTTTACCAACGCACCCGTCGAAACACCGAAGGTTAATTTTTCCGAGCTCAGTCCGCCACCGAGCGTGCGTCTCGAATTCACCGAGCAAGCACGCAACCTCGTCGTCGAGGACGACCTTCCGCCTAACACCGTGGATCGCGACGCCATTCAAGTCCGCGCCACCGCCACCGCATCGCAAGCCGTCCTCCGTGAACTGCGCCTTTTTCAAAACGGCAAACTCGTCGCCACCACCGCCGCTCAAGGCACGAGCCAGAAGCATCCGTTCGAGGTGAAGCTCGTCCCCGGCGAAAACATCTTCCGCGCTATCGCCGTCAACGCCCAGGGCACCGAATCGCGTCCTGCCGAAGTGATCGTTACCTATCGTCCGAAAACTGCTGGAGTCGTCGCGGGTACCGCGCAACCACCCACCGGACTGCAGCTGCACCTGTTGATCGTCGGCGTGAACACCTACAAGAATCCCAAGTACAACCTGAACTACGCCGTCGCCGACGCCACTGCCGTGAAGGACAAGATAGAGGCTCAGACCAAGACGATCTTCACCGGTGTGAACGTGAAATTCATCCTCAACGATCAGGCGCAAAAATCCGCCATCACCGACGCCTTCAAAGAACTCACCGCCAAAGCCGGCCCGCGCGACGTCTTCGTCTTTTACTACGCCGGCCACGGTGTGATGACCTCCGACGCCAAACCCGAGTTCTATCTCGTTCCGCACGACGTCACTCAACTCTACGGTGCCGACGACGCGCTCCGGCAAAAAGGCATCTCCAGCGCCGAGCTCCTCGAACTCTCAAAGCTCATGCCCGCGCAGAAACAGCTCTTCATCCTCGACGCCTGCCAATCCGCCGGCGCACTCACAACCATCGCCATGCGCGGCGCCGCCGAAGAAAAAGCCATCGCTCAACTTGCCCGCTCGTCCGGCACTCACTGGCTCACCGCCTCCGGCTCCGAGCAATTCGCCACCGAGTTCGCACAGCTCGGCCACGGCGCTTTCACCTACGCGCTCCTCGAAGGCCTCGCCGGTCGTGCCGACACAGCGGGCGACGGTCGTATCACGGTCAACGAACTCAAAGCCTTCCTCGAATCCGAAGTCCCCGAGATCACCCAGAAGCACAAAGGCACACCGCAATTCCCGTCGAGCTACGGCTTCGGCCAGGACTTCCCGATCACCGTCATCGCGAAGTAATTTAAATCCTCCATCTCGTCCTTTGCTTCGCGGAATTTTCCTTTCACCGTGAAGAGATGCCTTCGCTAGAAATCGTCGCCAGCGGCCAGCCAGCTGCGGGATCCACCGCGCAGCTTCTCTATTTTACCTGCTCCAGCCTCACCGCTGACGATCGCCACCTCATCTTCGTCCGCATCAGCGACGGCAACCCGAACCTCCACGCGCTCAACCTCCAGACACGCGAGGAGCGCCAGCTCACCTTCAACACCGAAGGTACGCTCAAATCCTACGTCTATTTCCGCGGCACGCCGTACCGCGGTTTCGGCCGCGCCAGCATGAGCCTCGATGCCGCTCGCGGTCTCGTTTATTTCATCCAAGGCCGCGACATCTGCTGCGTCGATCTCGCGAGACGCCAGCGCACCATCGCCCGTCTTCCCGACGGACAAGTCACGGCTTTCACCCACATCAGCGCCGATGGCCGCCGCATCTGCGTCCCCACGACCGACGCTCGCGCGCTCGAAGACAACACACCACCCGCCGACGCGAAGGGCGAAAATTTAGTCGGCGGCAAACGCAACGAAGTCATCAGCGACAAGCCCACCTACGACATCGACGAGCGCGTTCGTCGTGAAAATCTCAACTCCTACATCCGCGTCTACGACACGACTACCGGCGCCGAACTTCTCTGCGAACGCGTCCCGCAAGCGTGGATCACCCACGTACAGTTTTCTCCCACCAATCCCGACTGGATTCTCTACAACCACGAGTGGCCCTCCGACTGCGGCATCCGCCGCCTCTGGCTCTGGGACGGCATAAATCACCGTCGTCTCCGCACGGAAGAAAACGGTCGCAGCCGAACCGACTGGAGCTGTCACGAGATGTGGACCGCGGACGGTCGTTTCATCATCTACCACGGCAAATTCGCCGATGGCACCGCATACGTAGGTCGCGTCAGTCCCGCCGGCGGCGACAACATCGAGATCGGCCTGCCTAAGAGCTACCACCGTTACGGCCACTTCACGGCGGGCAATCTCCACAACGACTGGCTCGTCTCCGACGGCTACTGGCATCCCGATGGCGAACCCGAAAACGGTCTTTGGGGCGGCGAGTGGATCACGCTTCAGAAAATCGACTGGGCGCGCCGCCACATCGAGTGGGTTCCGCTCTGCGCGCATCACTCGTCATGGGATTGCCAGGACAGCCACCCGCATCCCGTCTACGACCACGCCGACAAGCACATCTACTTCACGACCAACTCCGGCGGCGGCCGCTCCGTCGCCCGCGTCTCCATTCGTTCCTGATTCTTCGCCCTCATGCGCCTGCTCATCACCAACGACGACAGCCTCGACTGCGTTTTCCTCCACGTCCTCGTTCACGCGCTTCGCGACGCCGGTCACGAACTCTTCGTCGTGGCGCCAAAGACCGAGCAAAGCTGGATCGGCGCCGCCAAATCCCGCCATCGTCGCGTCAAGTCAGCCGTCTCCGATCGCGGTTTCAATTGCCCCACGTGGATGGTCGACGGCACGCCGAGCGACTGCGTGAACATCGGCCTCGCCCACCTGCTCCCCGTGAAACCCGACGCCGTCGTCAGCGGCATTAACGTCGGCCTCAACGCCTCGCTCAGTTTCATCCCCGCGAGCGGCACGATCGCGGGCGCCTGGGAGGGCGTCGTTCACGGCCTGCCCGCCATCGCGTTCTCGCAACACCTCACCTTCGGCGCCTTCGACAAATTCAAACGCGACGGCGGCCAGCCCGATTCCGAGGTCTCCGTCACACTTCGCGCCACCGCTGTACACACCGCGAAACTCGTCCCCGCGCTCGTCGCATCCACGCCTCCGCGCAGCTTCATTCTCCACAACATCAACTTCCCCTTCCCCTGCACCGCCGCAACCGAAGTCCGCCGCACCGTGCCCGCGCAGGTCATCGTCCCCGGCCTCTTCAGTCCGCAAGCCGATGACGGCACACACAGCTTCGTCTTTGCGATGGGCGACGAAATCACCCCGCCCGATAGCCCGCTCACCGACCGTGCCGCCCTCACCGCCGGCCACATCAGCCACACCGTCCTCGACTATAAAAAACTCTGCATGCTCTAGCCGCGCTTCGGATTCCATCTCACGCTCGAAACGCGATCCATCCATAGAGCACCGGCAACACGCAGAAGACGACATTCGTCGTGTGATAGCCCAGCCGCCACCAGCCGTTCATCAGATACGGGCGCACATCGAGCACGCACGCCGCCACCAGCCGCACGATCCAGAACACGGCCAGAAATCCGCACACCGCACGCGCCAGCAGCGTCCCGTTCGACAGCTCCCCGGCGAGAAACCACGTCCCACTCCCGAACGAAATCAGGCACACTCCAATAAATCCGTAGTAGATTCGAAACAGCCGCCTCCCAAACGGCGACATACGATCCGCCTCCGACCAGAGTCCCGTGACTAGCGGCATCAAGACGCCCGCCGCCACCAATCCGAAGTGAGTCAGTGCAGCAAGTTTCAGAGCCAGTTCTGCATTCAGTGTATTCATGGCAAAATTTTTTTGAGCCTGGCAACCCTCACGCGTCCGACGAACGGTGCATGAAAAAACACTGGCTCCGATGACACGGTAACCGCGAATGCCCCGCCAAGCGCGTCCACCACTTTACGCTCAACTCCATCCAGCGGGATCAAAGCACTGCATGATTTCATAATTTCAGTAATTTCTGAAATTAAGATTAAGTCAATCAGCAAACCCATCATCCTCCACGCACGTCGCCCGCTCGTTTGCCGGTACAGCACGCAAAGAGTCGCCTCCGCGCCATCTTCGCCGCACATCCGATCACCATGGAAAAAATCAATCTCACCGCCCTTCCCTGGCATGAGGACCGCTCGCCCAAGGGCGCTCATCACTCGTTCAGCAAAAAATCTCCAAAGCCCTCGGCGCAGGCCGCAACGTCTGGCCCTAAAGCGGCACCCTTCGACCTCCTCCCTCGTGCGCGTTCCGCCCGGCAAATCCGTCTGCCCCTTCCACAGCCACACCGCCCAGCACGAATTATTCGTCATCCTCGGCGGCGAAGACACCGTCCGCGCCGGACACGAACGCCACGCCATTAAAGCCGGTGACGCCCTCATGCACCCGCCCGGCGAAGCCCATCAGGTCATCAATACCGGCTCCGAAGAGCTGCTTTTCTACGTCGTCGCCGACAATCCCCCCGTGGACATCTCTCACTACCCCGACTCCGGCAAATGGGGCTTTCACCCTCACGGAAATTTTTTCCGCACCACTGCCGCCGAATACTTCGATGGCGAAGAGTGATCGTTGATAATCCCACTCGCCCTAAAATCACACTCCAGCGCCGCAACCTTCGAACCGATTAACGGTCACAAGCCAGCACAAGCTCATGGCGTCACAACAACGCGACTACATCCTCCGGCTCATCGAGCAGCTCCGCCAGTTCCTTAAACAGATCGTTCATCTGCGGGAAAACGGGCGCTACGACGAATCGCTCACCGCCATCGTCCGCGCCCAGGAACGCCTGCTCGGCCTGCCCGCCGAACGCTTTCTCAGTGCCAATCCCGAAGAGCATTTCAACCTCCTCACGCGCGGTGAGACACCCGCCAACGCCCGAGAAAAATGCCTAGCCCAGGCCGATCTCCTGGCAGAGGCCGCCCATATTTACTCCGATAAGGAACAGCCCGCTCTCGCCAAAGGCGCATGGCGCTTTGTTCACGAGTTGATGGAGCTGACCGCCGCCAAATTCCCCGACACTGAGGCCCAGGATATCGGCCGCCGACTCGATGAAGCCGCACGGCAGATGATCGCTGATGCCGCCTGATTCAGAGCTGCGCGGGAATCCTCCGCTTGCGATGGATGGCGCTGCTTCGTCAGCGCCGTAACCGTTGAAAACATGCCCGGCTCAGTAAGAGAACAGCCGGGCACGTCTTCCTAAACACCGGCTTATTCAGTCGTCCGATTCGCCTCAGTCGCGATCGCCGGCTTGAGCGTTTCGCCCTTCACGCGAATCCCCGCCAGCCGCGTGATCACCAGCTCCGCATGCTCTGAAATGACATCCACCAGCGCATGACGCTGATGAATATCCACCGCGCCGACGATATTAGCGGGTAACCGCGTCACCCCGGCGATCTTGCCGACTATGTCTCCCGGGGTGATCAACTCCTTGCGGCCCACATTAACGAAAATCGTCGTGTAACCCGCCTCTTTGCCCGTGCGCCCCGGACGCTCGTACTTCTGCTTCGAAGCACGTGGCCGATCATCATCATGTGTACTCGCTTCTTTCAAGGGCTCGGCCCGGCGCGGTGGCGCTTCTTCGCGATACGCCGCCTTCTTAAATGAACCCGCATCAGGTTCGTGCGAGTGCGTCGGACGGGCGGGAGCAGCCGCCGCAGGTAATGCTTTAACCGGTGCCGCTTTCGCAGCAGGCGCCGCGTCCGGTTTATCGCCCCCACCCTGCTGCATCATGTGCAACAATGCCGAGCAAATGTCCGTGCTCGCATAGCCCTGCTCCAGCAACCGGTCGATGATGCGATCCTGTTTCTTGAACTTCGCCTCTTGCAGCGTCGTGCGCAGCTTCTCGAAAAACACATTCTCTCGCGCCTCCTCGACTTGATCGAGCGACGGCACGTTCTCGCGGCGAATCTTGATCTTCGCGAAGCGGACCATGCCTTGAAGTTTGTAGAGCTCGCGTCCCGAAACGAACGTGAACGCCCGGCCCTCTTTGCCCGCGCGTCCCGTGCGACCCACCCGATGCGTATAATCCTCGGCGTCGTTCGGCAGATCGAAATTAAACACCACTTCAAGGTCGTCCACATCGAGGCCGCGAGCCGCCACATCTGTCGCGATCAGGAACTCAAACCCGCGCCGGCGGAATTTCTCCATCACCCGGTTGCGCTGCGTCTGTGTGATGTCGCCGTGCAAACGATCCACCGCATAACCGCGCGCGTGCAGGTGCTCGTCGAGCTCATCGACCATGATCTTCGTGCTGCAAAAAATGATGCCGAAGCGAAAGTCGTAGAGATCGATCAGGCGCGTGAGCACTTCCAGTTTCGAGCGGCGATCCACCTCGAAATAAACCTGGTCCACCTTCGGCGCGTTCTGCGCAGAGGACTCTACCTTGATCCAGGCCGGATTGCGTGTGAACCGCTTGATAAGCGATTGAATCGCCGGCGGCATCGTCGCCGAGAAAAACAGCAACTGCCGCTCCTCGGGCACTGCCGAAAGGATCTTCTCGATGTCGTCGCGAAAGCCCATGTCCAGCATCCGGTCCGCCTCGTCGAGAATCACCAGCTTCAGCGCATCCAGCTTCAAAGTACCGCGCTCCATGTGATCCATCACGCGGCCCGGCGTGCCAATGACGACCTGCACACCCGACTCCAGCGCGCGAAACTGCCGGTCATAGGATTGCCCGCCGTAGATCGGCGTCGCCTGGAGCCCGCGTTTGAACAGCGACAACTTGCCAACCTCCTCCGCAACCTGCACCGCGAGCTCGCGCGTGGGACATAGGATCAGCACCTGCACTTTGCGCACCTGCGTATCGACCTTCTCGATCGCCGGGATCGCGAACGCCGCCGTCTTGCCTGAGCCCGTGGAGGATTGGCCGATCACATCGCGGCCTTCCAGAATCGTCGGGATCACCGCTGTCTGAATCGGCGAGGCCTCTTCAAAACCCATCTTATCGACGGCCTTGAGGATCTCGGGCGAAAGGCCCAGCTCGGCAAATTTAAGTTTTTCCATCCCGCACCGTGTCTCAGAGATTCCGAAAAGCAGAGGACAAAATCCAACCGTACCTGTTCACGCTTGCCTCACCGCCTCCGGCTCGCCGGGAAATTTGCCCTCGCGTTCACCTTCGCGCGTAACGCTAATACGCGAATGCCGTTCTCAAAACTCGGGCTCTATTCCAGCCTCGTCAAAGGTACTCAAGCCATGGGGTACACCGATCCCACGCCCATCCAGCAGCGTGCGATCCCAGTCGTTCTTTCGGGCAAAGACCTGATCGCCTCAGCTCAGACCGGCACCGGTAAAACCGCCGCCTTCGCCCTTCCTGTTCTTAACCGCCTCGGGCCCCACAAGCCCGGCAGCCCCCGCGTCCTCGTCCTCGAGCCAACGCGCGAACTCGCTGCTCAGGTCGAAACCGCTTTCCGCGACTTCGGCCGCTTCACCGACATCAGCGCTACCGTGCTCCATGGCGGCGTCGGCTATGGCAAACAACGCGGCGACCTTCGCGCGGGCGTCGATATCGTCATCGCGACCGTCGGCCGCCTCATGGATTTCATCCAGGAAAAATCCATGCGCCTCGATAAAATCGAGATCCTCATCCTAGACGAAGTGGACCGCATGCTGGACATGGGCTTCATCAAAGACGTGAAACGCATCGTCGAGATGTGCCCCAAGAGCCGCCAGACGCTCTTCTTCTCCGCCACCGTCCCGCCCGAGATCGAAGAGATGGCCCGCTTCGCCCTCAAGAATCCCGAGCGCATCGAGATCGGCCGGCAACGCTCGGTAAACGAATCCGTCAACCACGCGATCTACACCGTCTCCCACCCGCTCAAATTCGACCTCCTCCTCGCCCTCCTCGAAAAGACCGACTTCCAGAGCGTCATCGTTTTCTCCCGCACCAAACACGGTGCCGATAAAATCGCCCGCAAGCTCAAGTCCGCCAACCACACCGTCGCCGTCCTCCACGCCAACCGTTCCCAGAACCAGCGCATGGAAGCCCTCGATGGCTTCAAGAAGGGCCGCTACGAGATCATGGTCGCCACCGACATCGCCGCCCGCGGCATCGACGTCGCCGGCGTGTCTCACGTCATCAACTACGACGTCCCCGAAAATCCCGAGGACTACGTTCACCGCATCGGTCGCACCGGCCGCGCCATGTCGGTTGGTGATGCCTTCATGCTCGCCACCCCCGAAGATGTGAAAGACGTCCGCGACATCGAACGCTTCATCGGCGCGAAAATCCCGCAGCTCACCCTCGAGGGCTTCGACTACAAATCCCGCCCAATCGTATCCTCGACTGACCGCCCTCACCTCAAAGACATCCCGCGCGACCCGATGAATAACCCGCGCGCCTTCGGTGGCGGCAATCCGCATCACCACCCGCAAGGCAAACCCGGCTCCCACTGGCGTAATCGCCGCAGTCGCTGAGCCTGTGTAGAGCGCGAGCTTGCTCGCCACTTCCGAAAAAGCCGCGTCTCACTCGACGCGGCTTTCTTGTGCCCGCCTCAAGACATCTTCCGTCACCCCAGCACCGCCCGCACAAACGCCTCACGCGTCTCCATGTGCGGATTATGCCCTGACTCCGCGATCACCTCCAACGCCGACTGCGGGAAATGCCGCTCAATCCCCTCCCAATCCGTCGGCACCACATAGCGCGACTTCCCGCCCGTCACGAATAACACCGGTCCCGCGAAACGATCTCCGTCAGCCAGCGGCGTCTTCTCCAGCGCAGGCAACGCCGCCGTTAGCACGGGCAAATTGACCAGCCACCGCCACGCGCCGCTCTCCGCATCCCGCTCCAGATTCGTCGTGAGAAACTTCCGCATCGCCCAGTCGCCCACCCGCGCTTCGAACTTCATCTCGGCCTCGCCGCGCGATTGCAGCGGCCGCAAATCCAGCTCGTTCATCGCCGCAAATTCCGACCGGTGCGCCGCTGAGTTATAGTCCTTCGGTGCGATGTCCACGACGACCAGCCGCTCCACCCGCTCCGAATGTCGGCACGCGAGCAACATCGCCACCTTCCCACCCATGCTGTGCCCCATGAGCGACGCCTTCGCGATCCCCTGCCCGTCCATCCACGCAATCACATCCGCCACCATCGCCTCATAGCTCATCTCCGCCTCATGCGGCGACCGCCCATGATTCCGCAGATCCAGCGCCCACACCTGATAACGCGCCGCGAGATCGCCTCCGGTCGATTGCCAGTTGCGCGACGACCCGAGCAATCCATGGAGAACAACCAGCGCCGGCTTGCCTGTACCACCTAGATCACGATGAAAAAGTTGAGCCACGCAAAAACGGGAAGTGTCCAGAGGGACTTTTCAACGCTGTTCTTCCACCGTTTTCAGAAAACGCTCCGCCGTTGGCCGGGGTGTATAATGCTTGAGCGCCCAGTCACGTCCATTCGCCGCAATCTGCTCCCACCTGGCGTCATTCTCCATCAACCGGGTAACGACACCCAACGGATCGCTCAAATCGATCGGGACGTAATGTATCCAGGGTTCGGGTGCCACCGGCAGTAGCATTCCATACTTCTCGAAGTCCAAGTGAAAGGTAAGACAGCCGGATGCGAGAGACTCCCACCATCGCCAGCTATCCCATCTCAAAATCACGGGGTCCTGCTTAAAGCGCACCTGCCCAAACCAATGCTTTGCCGACGCACTTGCCGGCAAATTCAACAGATAGGGGTTATGTTTTAAGTCCGCTTTGTAAGCACCGCCATATGCGAGACACCCCAAACAGCTTTGCAGTCGGGCATAGTGATCGCCCGCGTTTATCTCCCGATCGATGACGAAGTGTTTTTCCAGATTAGGCACCAACGCGAAATCCAGGGATTCACGGATGGATTGGTTACCCGACGGTCGAAAATTGCGCAGGATGACTTTCTTGCGCTCACCAAACTGCACCGATCCCCCACACGCCGAGATTCTCTCCCGACTAAGACCAAATGCCCATGGGAGGCGTCGTCCAGGCACCTCCAGGAATCGATTCTCGTGCGAGAAAAACGCGGGCGTGGATTGCGGCGTCATCATCGTGCTCGAGGTGTCGGACATGCTCAATATGACCTTCACACCTGGGCGGAAGTCATTGATCGCAGCCATCAGTTGCTCGCTGTAAACGTCTTCGGTGACCGAAAACACCATCAGACCCTCCTTAAACTGTCCTACCTCCCGCTGGCTGAATCGTGAATCAGCCACGTTGGAATAAACAGCATAGCCGAGTTCCTTCAGACCTTCGGCCAGCGCCACCGCACCATAGTGGCGGAAATTCGGGTCAATTTGCTTTTCTGGGAAGTAGATAAAGACGCCGTGTTTTTTGAAGTAGCTCATCGTTGTTCGGGATAAGGCTCGAAGCTCCAGCCATCCTCAATTCAGAAACACCACCAGACAATCTCACCTGCTCGCTTCGAGCTTTTGCATGCCTTCCGAACGCCTTTTTCTACTCGCTACCAGTTACTCACTACTCGCTACTTCTCCGTCCATGTCCGACGCCAAACTGACCCCGATGATGCAGCAGTACTTCGAGGTGAAATCAAAGCAATGCGACCTGATTGGACATGTATTTGGACTTCAACGACATTCAGAGGAAAAGCTGGGGCGATTACCATCCCGATAGCCCTCAGAAAGCACCATTTTATACCCTCCCGGGTATAAGAAAGTGGGTATAAGTGAGCGAGTTCTTCGGGGCCCCATCGCCAATCACCAAAATATCTGTCCGACGAGGGGCGAGCAGAGACACCACGAACAGGTAGCTCGCACAGCTGCACTCCTTGTCGTTTCGCAGCTTAACTACGGCAGGCGTTGGAATTTTCGATAGTGGTGCGCCGAGCACAGCTTGGGATTAAACTAATCTTCCGGCGATTCGGCTTGGGCGGCATGAAAACTCCGCGGCTGAGAGCGCACCGCGGAACTTGTCGGAATCGAACGCGGTTAGCTACCAGCCAGCCCCCGCACAGTTCGCTAGCAAGTACACTGTACAGATCGCGTCCGGAATCCAAATACGAGCAATCCATTTCGCTTTTACGAGGCTTGGCCAGCCGTGCTCGATATTCGCCAGGTAAGTGAAATCCCCCATAAACGCGTAACTGGCATAAACTCATCCTGCGCCCTTTCGCGTAGTTCTCAGAGGAGCCCAGTTCCGCCTATGCATCGGAACGATGGATACACACTGCCCGCCATATGGCTAATTTTGGGGGGATCACCGAGGATTGAGTCCCATATGCGTTTCTTGTCCCCAAAACCACTCGGAGAGCTGCAAGCTCACTAAATTCGGCGCCGTAGACACGCAGGTCTCAGAAATCGAAAACACAATTTTTCCGATTTTGCCCTGATGTTTCAGACTCCTATTTCAGAGGTAAAATTGATTGATTCCTGCTTCCTCTTGTTTCCTAAAACACCTTCAGTTTTGGAAAAGGTGTAGAAAGAAGTGTAGAAAAAACTCAGGCTCATAACGTAAAGTTCGTTGATCAAATCCCCTCCACCAAAGCGCTCCAAGTACTTCGACTTAAGTACTCACTCGATTGCTAGAGAAAAGCGGGGTTGAACGAAATAAGATGGTAGCAACGCCCGGAAAATAGTCACCACCGCCCAGTGTCCCTATGCTACTCGAGGCCTTCTCTTACGTGGTCAAACGGAAGGATTTTTCAGAATAGACATCAGCGCTTCAGCACTAAGCGATATCTTCATGGGAATTTTTGAGGAGCTATCGACTCTGAACCTCACGGTCGTATGGCTCGATCCTGGCTACCCTCATTGACTGAGCAGATTTTGTACATGCGATGACCCTGTATAAACGAGGGCACATCGGCTGCGGGCCGCGCTATGCAGCCCGAGCCCGATCCAGACCGTTAAAACGGTCGCGACGGAGCGATGTCGAAGTGCTGCACAGTCGCGCAAAGTGAAGCGCCGCACCGATAGTAAATTTAGACGCGCAGACCGCCAGCCGTCGTAGGTTCTAGGCAAAGTAGACGCCGCGGCAACCCATCCCGAATAAGTTTAGAGGCTGAATACCGTGCGCTTTACAGCCCATCATGGCACACTCTTGGAAATGAAGAAGCAGATCACGATGCGTCAGGTACCGCTTCACCACTCGGTGAAAGAATGGCTGTCACGGGCTTGCTGCGGAGCGCTTTCAAACCCGCCACGACCTGCATGGCGTTGAACTCCGCGCCGGCGGCATTGGTGTGAACGTAGTCTTTTGGAAAAAATTCCTTCTTGAGCCAATCCTCACCGCGCCGCTGGTACTCCTGAGCGATGAGTTGCGTCGCATCGACGAAGTCGATCCCCGCCTCTGCCGCCAGCGCCCGGTTCCACTCCTGATAACCCGCTGGTCCCTGCTCCACCTTTCCATCCGTCCAAAGATTCCGCACGGTCGGTGAGATCAGCATGGGCGTCGCGCCTTTTGCCTTCACGTCAGTGATCATCCGCCGGATATACCAGCCGAAGGTGTGCACGATCTCATGTTTCTTCGTCAGCACATTATCGATCGCTTCCGTTTCTTCGCCCAATCCCGGCAGCGTACCGCGTGCGCGCAAGGGACGATCCGAGTCCGGCGGCGGCGCGTTGACGAAGTCAGCGTCGTTGTGCGCGAACTGTATCAGGACAATATCGCCCGACTTCAAATCAGCTATCAGCGCGTCCCACAGTCCCTCGTTGATGAAGGTGCGGCTGCTGCGTCCGCCCTTGGCGCGATTGTCCACATTGACTTTGGCCGGATCGAAAAACGCCGCAAAGGGAGCGCCCCACCCTTGCTGCAAAGGATGATCCACCGTCGCCGCTGTCGAATCGCCCGCGATGAAAATCGTGGGAAGCGCCGGATTAAGCGTACTTGGCACGCTCGACTGCGTATCCAAAGACTGGGCGAGGCCCGGCGTCAGTAACGACAGGGGAAACAGAAGAACGAGTGGGACAATTCGGAGTAACGATTTCGCGATCATAAAATATCAGACTAGTTCGGTTTTCTGTGAGCGCTCAGCTCGAGCCATGGCGGCAACGACTTCCACGGTGCCCATGATTTCCTCGAACGGCATTTCCAACACGCGACGCTTCGTCACCGCATCGTGGAAGACCGACCACGCGTATTCACCGGATACCTCCGCCGACTGCCATTCTTGTGAAATCACGTGGTCTTTGCCTCGCACCGCCGTGAGCCGGAGCCGCGAGGTGCGCTCGGCTTCGCCGTAAGCGACGGGAAACACGTTGCGGTGAATCGTGCCGCGCTCGTAGTGCAGCGTGAGCGAGTTGGCGTAGTGCTGGCCGTCATCGACGCAGAAGCTCGCGTGAATGCTGCCAAGAGCGCCGTTTTCGAAGAGGAGACCCAGCTCCGCATTGTCTGCCGTAGGTCGTCCAGTGAAGAGCCGGCTGCTCATCACCTGCACGCTCTGCACACGCCCGAAGAGCCGCAGCAGATCGCTCAACGAATAAATGCCGATGCGGAACAACGGCGCCGCGGGACACAGCTTTGGATCATCAAACCAGCGTCCGTCGGCTTTCTCACGGTAGGAAATCAGCATCTCACCGCGGCAGCTAACCGGACGACCAAGATCGAATTCGCGCTGCCACGCCAGGATCTGACGGACGTATTGCGGCGGCTCGGCCGGAGGCGAATTGAGGTGAATCACGCGTCCAAGACGCTGCGCTTCCGCCAGGACATCGCGCGCCGCAACCGGATCGAGTTCGAACGGCTTCGTGGTCATCACGTCCTTCCCCGCGCGAATAATCCTCAGGAGCAACTCCGACCGACCGACCGGACCGCTGAAAAGTCCGACGACCGGAATAGACTCGTCCCCCAACAAATCGTCCAGCGAGACATAACCTTTGATGCCGTACCGGCCGCAGAAATCCTGTAACTTCACAGGATCAGCGTCGCAGGCGGCAGTCACCCGAAACAAATCACATGCCGGCCCTTTCATCAGCGCTTGCGCGACCGTGGCTCCAAATCCCAACCCAACAAAACCTATCGCCAAGGGCGGGCACGGACTCATGTGCGAATTCCCAAGAATGCCTGGTGTGAGCCAGAGCGATATCGTCTCCCCAACCCAGCACCCGTCGTGACACTCCAGGACAACAGCCTCCCATCACAATTCCGCAACGCCCGACTGAATTGGTGTAGATACCCATATCCAGCGTCTATTTTCCGATTGAAGGAGTCGCAGAGCATAAACGCTTTTCGGATTGGAGAATTAAAACAATCATTTCACTAGGCAAATCGAATATCTCTTTTGGTAAAATAAAAAGGTAATGAATCATCATCGATTGCCTATCAAAGCGGCGGGCATCATAGCCGTAAAAACAGCCCGTTGTCCGGCAGCTCCATATTTATGTTCTGCTTTCCCAAGACTTTCGTTGTGAGACTGATTTCCCGCGTCTTTCAGACTCTGATATTTTCGCTCTTCCTGTTTTTTTCCGGATGTTTTCGCGAGCCGACACCAGAGCCCGCACAGGAACGGAGTTCACTTCCGCCCCTCCCACCCGCCGGCATGGCACTCATTCCAAGTGGCACGTTTTCGATGGGAAGCGACGCTGCCTATTCTTTCATCAACGAAAGACCCTCTCATGAAGTGACAGTCCGCGCGTTTTTCATCGCGATTAACGATGTAACAAATGCTCAGTTCGCAAAATTTGTAACAGAAACGCACTACGTCACAGTCGCGGAACGCCCGATCAACTGGGAGGAAATGAAAAAACAAGTACCTCCCGGCACACCGAAGCCGAGAGATGAAGACCTTCAGCCTGGATCTCTGGTGTTCAAAACCACCGAAGGTCCTGTCGATCTGAGCAACATGGCGAATTGGTGGGTCTGGACGCTCGGCGCTTCCTGGAAGCACCCAGAAGGCCCTGACTCAACTCTGGAAGGCCGGGAAAATCACCCCGTCGTCCACATCGCGTACGAGGATGCCGTGGCCTATGCCAAGTGGGCCAAAGGGCGCCTGCCGACCGAGGCAGAATGGGAGTTTGCAGCGCGCGGCGGACTCGTCCGTGCGCGTTTCGCGTGGGGCGATGGCAATCCACATCCCGCGGCCGGCAGGCATCGAGCCAACACGTGGACCGGCAATTTCCCCTGGCGCAACACCACTGATGATGGCTATGCGGGCACCTCGCCTGCCGGATCATTCCCACCCAACAGTTACGGGCTTTATGACATGGGCGGGAACGTGTGGAACTGGTGTTCCGATATTTATGCCGCGGATACTTATACCCAACGCGCCGACCATCCCGAATTTTGCAGCAATCCGTCTGGCCCTTCCGCCAGCGCCGGGCGTCAATGGATTGTCGGCGATCCCTCCCCCGCTGCCGTGCCGGGGGAACTCAGGCACGTGATCAAAGGCGGATCTTTTCTTTGCGCGCCCTCCTACTGCGAAAGCTATCGCCCGTCCGCCCGGCGCGGCAGTCCACCAGATACGAGCACCAGTCACATCGGTTTCCGCATCGTCATGGATCTGCCGTAAGTCTCCACCATCCCGCAGCGAGACGGCGTCAGCTTTCCTTAACGACTGCCACGCATTCGATTTCGTAGTGTAGCGCCACCGGAAGACAGTTGGTGATCGTTGTGCGCGCAGGAAACGGCTCCGAGAAATACTCGCGATACAATTCATTGTACCGGCTGAGATTGGCATCGTCCCGGAGATAATTCCTCGTCTGCACAACGTGCTTCAATCCGCTGCCAGCAGATTCCAGGATTTTGCGGAGGTTCTCAAGCGAGCGGCGAAACTCCCCCTCGAAAGTATCAGGCACCAGTTTCCCCGTGGCATCGACCGAGGCCTGGCCGGAAACGAAGATCAAATTCCCGACGCGCACCGCCGGGCTGAAGGGCAGGTGCGAAACAGGCGTATTCGCGTCTTTTGGATAAGAGATGTCAGTTTTCATGTAAATTCGCAGCTGAGAGTTTCGACCGCATCGACTGGCCACACCGGCCTCCGAAGCTTTGCCCAGGGCAGCCGGGCCAGATTGCCCGTGCAGGGACCGGGCGTATCCACATAATAGGACGCGCGGGCTATCTTGTCGTAAGCCCGCCGGTGGGCGACCGCCGCCTTCACGCCAATCACGGCAAATGCTGCGGGATCGAGTCCCTGGCTTCGAAACTGCCCCAGATCAAAAGGCGGCGTTTTCCTGCTCGTCAGCAAGATCGTGATCCCTCCGCTGCGAATCACCGCGCACGGTCCCATTTCAAACCGGCTGCCACCCATGGCCACAAGATGACTTTGCGGATCTTCCACATCAAAGCGTCCATCGCTGCGCGAAATGAGTGTGGCCTCGAGCAGGACCGGGCCTTCGTCGAGTTTTGATCCACGACCACCCACGTTTAGCTGGTGCGTGCTGCCAGTGGGCGCATCCGTCAGAGACGCCACCGTCAGCGGGTCGTTGATCGCGAGCAGTCCACCTTCGATGCCCTGCTTGATCAACGCGCGCAACACCCCGGTGCCATCGCCCGGCGCGCCACCGCCAATATTGTCGGATGGCTCCACCAACAAAACAGGACCGCCCATTTTCCCAGCGATGATCTCACGCGACAACGTTTCCACCACCGCATTCACCGGCGGTAGCACTTGATTTCCTCTTTCACGTAGCGACCACGCGAGTTCGGCCGCCTGCTGAAGATATCGCCTGTCGTCGTCCTTATCAGAAATCGAAATAAGGCTGAATGACACACCGGTATCCGGCGTGTCGGAAAACGAAAACCCCGCGGCAACGTTGCAAACCCAGATGTCTGGATTCTCCTCCTCCACTTTCCGCGCAAACCGCTTTAGCGAAAGCATCGGATCGTCTGCCGTGCCCGTCGCAGGCGGAGACCACATCAAATGCGGCCGTCCCCACGACATATGCGGAATCATTTTTTCGCGCAGACTGCGCGCCAAAAGCTGAGTCGCACGCTGCCCCGCCTGCTTTGCATCCGTATGCGGATTTTCCCGATAGCAAACGAGTCCATTGGCATGACGGCACATCAGCGCCGTCACGTTCGCATGCAGATCCAGCACGCCAAAAACCGGCAGCTTCGCCGCACCCGGTAATGCACGGATTCGCGCCAGTAATTCGCCCTCGGGATCTGGATGCGTCGGAGTCGCCATCGCTCCGTGCAAAACCAGAAAGATCCCTTCGATGCCGTAAATCAGCGCAGGCAGCGCCTGCGTCTCAAACTCGCGCCAAAATTGTTCGAAGGCGTCATCCTGCACCATTCCTCCGGGAAGAGCCCAGGCATCGATCGTTGGGATGACCTCCAGGCCCAAAGATTTCGCTTCTTCCAAAAAACCATCCGTGACTGACGCGTCGCCGAGCTTCGAGAAAATCGCTTTGCCGCGCAGGACCTGAAAATCACTCCAACGCGTGCTTCCATCCACGAAACTATGCGTCTCGTGGAAAAGGCCTGCGTACAAAATGCGCGGCTTCATCCTCAACGTGCCAGTGCCGCCGCAGCAACCGGCCCCTGCCAGGCGGCCGCATGACGGCGAAACGCCAGGGCTGCGCGCCGCAGCGTCTCGTCAATATCCGCCTCGTTGTGCGCAAGGCTGATCGACCACAAACCGCGCTCGATCGCACGAACGCCTTCTTCGAGCAGACAGCGCCGCAGATTGGCCCAGCGGGGCGCATCGTGACGCCGCACATAATCGCGATAATTGAGCACAGTGCCTTCCGGGGCGTCGGGCTTTAGCATGACAGTGTGGAAAATCAGTCCCGGGCCTTGCGGACGCAAGGGCACACCGTGCTCCTGCGCGAGATCCAGCAACCCCTTCATCAAACGATTCCCCAGCTTCTGAATATTCGCCGGATGCGTGGGACCGAGCTTCAGCACCTGATCGAGGCTCCACTTGCTCGCGACGAGGCACAGTGGGTTCGCGTTCAACGTTCCCGCATGCACAACTTCGCCAGAAATAATCGGCGCCATCGCCGCCTTGGTGCCAGCGAGCGCGGCAAACGGCGTACCGCCGCCCAATGCCTTGCCCAAAATAGTGAGATCGGGCTTGTATCCGTAATAACCTTGCGCACCGGCGGCGCCAAAACGAAGTCCCGTAATCGTCTCGTCCGAGATCATCAACATGCCATCTCGATCGCAGAGCTCGCGAATAGTCGACATGAGTTGCGCCACTGGCTCGATGCAGCTCGTGTTGCACAGCACCGGTTCAAAAATAATTGCGGCGATCTTGCCGCGAAACTGATCCACGCGGCGCCGCAGATGCTCGGGATCGTTCCACTGCGCCACCACGATTTTATCCATCACCTCCGGAATGACTCCCTTGCTTGGATGAATGCTGGCAGGACTCTCCTCTTCGCCCCAGTTGCCCGCCGGATTGGCGAAACCCGTCAGCCCCTCATCGCTCCAGCCGTGATAATGACCTTCGAAACGCAGGATCAAAGGCCGCTTGGTGAGCGCACGAGCCAGACGAAAAGCCGACAGCACGACTTCGGTGGCCGAGTTGTTGAATCGCACGAGTTCCGCAGACGGAATCATCTGTTGGATACGTTCAGCCACCTCGATTTCGAGTTCGCATTGCGCAGCCCAGTGCAGCCCCAGGCGGGCCTGTACCGCCAGGGCATCGGCCATCTCCGCCGGCGCGTGGCCGTAGAGCAGCGCGCCCTGCCCCAGTTGAAAATCAAGATAGTGATTGCCGTCGGCATCCCAGAGATTCGCGCCACTGCCATGGGAAAAATAGACCGGCACCGGAACCTCCAGCTTGCGGATGCCGCTGTTGACGCCACCAGCAATGCTTTTTTGCGCACGCTGAAACAACTCTTGAGAACGGGAAAATGTATAAGACATGGAAGGAAGCACGGCGAAATTCAGCTGACTTTTTCGGAACGGGTTTGGGAATTCGGCCGCCGCACATTTGTTTCACAATGTGAACTTACTATTTCGTCAAACAAAATACTTGAAGGCTTATAAATTTCTCCCGAACGTCACTACAACAGAGCAAATCCCCGGGTATTTCGTCTCTCTTTTAGACCCGGACCGCAAAAACCATGCTTATCGACTGTCACAATCACCTCGGGACAGATCTATTTTTCTACCTGAACGGTTTCTACCCCTACGCGCAGGACCTGAACGCGCTTGCGACCGAAGGTGGACGCCACGGCATCGACCGTTGGGTGGTCTTCCCGATGGTGTCCAACGCATGGTTCGACGTAGCCGCAATGCGCACCGGCCAGTTGAAACCGGGCGGGCCGGAAGCCGTTCCTTACGCTTTCGAAAACGAGCGGATGCTTCGCGAGATCTACGAGCAGTTCCCGGATCTCGGTCGGCGGACGATTCCTTTCGTCATCCTGGATCCGATGCGTGAAGCCGCCGCTCAAGTGAAGCAGCTGCGCGCGCTGCATCGGCAGTTCCCCTTCTACGGCCTGAAGATTCAGGCGACCATGATTCAAGCCGATGCCGGCGCGCTGCTGACCACCGGGCGTTGCTTCCTGGAACTCGCCGAGGAGCTCAACCTCCCCTTTCTCATTCACTCGAGCGTAGTGGCGAACGATCCGTGGTCGGAAGCCGGGCTCTTGTTGCGCATCGCCGAAGCGGCTCCGCAGGTCCGGTTCTGCCTCGCGCATTCCTGCCGCTTCGACCGCGTGTATCTTGACCGGATCGCCGAGCTGCCAAACACGTGGTTCGATTGCTCCGCGCACATTATCCACTGCAAAGGGACCGCTGCTGAAATGGGCTTCACTGCGGCACCGGCGCGAAGATTCGCCGCCGACTACCGCGATCCCGCCGCCGTGCTTAGAGCGCTCGCCGAAACCTATCCCACGAAAATGCTCTGGGGCTCGGACACGCCTTTCGAAAGTTTTGTCGGTCAGGGCGAGTCCGGCCTCGTCTCGCTTCGCGCCACCTACGAGGAGGAAATCGCCTGCGTGAAAGCCCTGCCGGGAAAACTGCGCGACGCCGTCGGCTGCAACAACCTCCTCTCCCTGCTTCAACTCAAAGATGAAAACATTCTCACTCGCGGGTAACGCCGCCCTCGTCACGGGCTCGTCCAAGGGCATCGGTTACGCGATCGCCAACGGACTCGCCGAGTCGGGCGCGCAGGTCGTTTACCACGGTAGCACCACCCAGCCGCGCCAACTGCCCGCGGGGGCCGCGTTCGTGCAAGCCGATCTTCAGCAACCGGACGCTGCTGAAAAACTCATTGCGACCGCCGTCGAGCAAAAGCCCGGTCTCGATCTGCTCGTGTGCAACGCAGGCAGCTTCTTCGATGTACCGTTTCTCCAGATGAGCGTGGCCGATTGGGAGCGAACGATGAACCTGAACGTGCGCGCCGCATACTTCCTCGTACAAAGCTTCGCCCGTGCCCTGCTCGCGCGCAACCGGCCGGGCTCGGTGGTCATCGTTTCGTCAACGAATGGCTTCCAGTCCGAAGAGGACTCCACCGCTTACGACACGTCAAAAGGCGCGCTGGTCATGATGACGCGCTCGCTCGCCCAGGCACTCGCGCCGCAGCGCATCCGCGTGAACGGGCTCGCTCCCGGTCTCATTCGCACACCGCTCACCGCTCCGTGGATCGACCAGCAGCACGACAAGCGAAAGCACTACGAAAAAAAAATCCTGCTGGAACGCATCGGCGAGCCGGAAGATTGCGCCGGTGCCGCGGCCTTTCTTCTGTCGCCCGCTGCTAACTACATTACCGGTCAGGTCATCGTCGTGGATGGCGGCCTGACGGTCGGTCAGATCGGCCGGATGTGATGCTTTCGCCATGAATTCGGTCGACGATCTTCCCACGCCGGCGCTGCTTGTGAACCAGTCCCGGCTGGTGAAAAACATCCGCGCGATGCAGTCCGTGTGTGATGCTCATGGCGTTGAACTTCGTCCGCACATCAAGACGCACAAGTCCGCCGAGATCGCGCATCTTCAACTGGCCAATGGTGCACGCGGTCTGACCTGCGCCAAATTAAGCGAAGCGGAGGCGATACTTCCGTCGGGTGTGCGCAGCCTTTTTATCGCTCATTCGCTCGTCGATCTGCGTCTGACCTCCCGCCTGAACGCGCTCGCGGAAAAACTGGAAGACTTGCGCCTGGCCGTGACCAGCGAGGCGCACCTGGAGGCTTTCGAACGTCTCGCCGCGAAGCTCTCGGGAAAAGTCCAGGTGATGCTGGCGCTCGACACCGGACTGGGCCGCGAAGGCGCGCGCGATCAATCGTCCGCACAAGCTCTCGCCGCAAAAATTTCCCGGTATCGTCACCTGCAACTTCGGGGCTTCTACACCCACGAAGGTCATTTCTACGGCCACCCGCTCGCCGATCAGACCGCGCGGCTGAATCAATTTATCGAAAGACTCCTCCAAATCCGGGACGCGATTGATCCTTCGTTGCCTCTGTGGCCCGGCTGCAGTGTCACCGCGAAATCAATCGCGGCCGCTACCAGCGGAAAAATCCAGTCTGTGCGTCCGGGCGCATATGTTTTCGGCGATCTCGCGCTCACGGAAGTCACCGGGGTGATGCAGTCCGATGAGGTGGCGCTTCATGTGCTCGCGAGCGTCGTGGACAAACCAGCGCCGGGACTCGCGCTGATCGACGCCGGCTCAAAAACATTCTCCTCGGATCGCACGCCCGCAGGGATTTTTGCCAGGGCCGCAGATGGACGCGATCTCACCGTCGTTCGCGTAAACGAGGAGCATGGCTACGTCACCGGTCAGTCCGTGGATCAACTCAAGATCGGCGAGCGAGTCGCTTTCACTCCCGCCCACGTCTGCACGGTCGTGAATCTTGCGAGCAAGTTGGTCGTGACCGAAGGCGGCGAGATTCACGCGATCTGGCCGGTCGATGCCCGCGGTTGCTCTCAATGAATAAAACCGCCGCTGCCGCACCGGCGCTCTGGCCGGTGCCTTATTGCCACGATCTCATCACGCCTCTTCCGTTTGCCATCGAGGCGCGGGATGACAGCTGGCGGCCACTCCATCAGGCCTGGAGAACGGAGCCCGAAACTGGATTTCAGCCCGGCTGGGCGCGCGTCCTCTGGCAGTCTCGTCATCTCGTCTTTGAGGCTCTGTTCGCCGGCAAATCGCTCAGGAACTCCGCGCGTAAGTTCAATGAGCGCACGTGGGAATCAGGCGACGTCTGCGAAGTATTTCTCGAAGACACCACCGCCCCTCATTACATCGAGATTCACGTCACGCCGGAAAACCAACGCCTGCAACTGCGCTTCCCGCATGACGGACTCGAAGCCGTTCGCAGCGGGCGCGCGCAGCTGGAGGAATTCATGATCCACGACGCCGACTGGGTGCAGACAGAAACGGTTTTAACGAAAGACCACCTGAGTGTGCGTGTAATTATCCCGTCCAGCATTCTTGGTGGCGATCAACCGATCCTAAATTGCACTCGAAATTTCCGCGCCGCCGTTTGCCGATACGACTATCGCGCGCGCAGCGATAATCCCATTCTTTCGTCTACTGCGCCGCTCAACGGCCCCCTATTTCACCAACGTGATGCCTGGGCACCGCTCAAGTTGGGCCCCAAAAATTCCGGGGATGCTTTGTGAGCGCAGAATTGATCAGCGAGCTCGTCGCATTGCTCGGACCTGCACGGGTTTTGACGAAGAAGGAAGACCTGATCCCCTACGGATTTGATGGCACTGCCGCATTGAACCAGTTGCCGCGAGCGGTGGTATTTCCCGACAATGCGGCCGAAGTCAGCGCCCTCGTGAAGATCGCTCGCGCCCGGCGGATGCCCGTGGTCACTCGAGGCAGCGGCACCGGATTGTCGGGTGGCAGCGTTCCCGTGGAAAACGCACTCGTAGCGTGCCTGACCGGCATGAACCGGATTCGAGAGCTGGATACACGCAATCTGACATTGCGAGCGGACGCCGGCGTCATCACGCAGAAGATTTTCGAGACTGCCGATGCCGCCGGATTGTTTTATCCGCCCGATCCGGGCTCGATGAAGATATCCACCATCGGAGGCAATGTCGCCGAAAACTCCGGCGGCCTCCGCGGGCTCAAGTATGGCGTCACCCGTGACTACGTCATGGGCATGGAGGTCGTTCTCGCCGACGGATCCATCTGCTGGCTCGGAAACAAATGCGTGAAAGACGTGGCGGGCTATAACCTCCGCGATCTTTTTATCGGCAGCGAAGGAACGCTCGGGATCGTCACCCAGGTCCTGCTCAAACTCCTTCCCAAGCCCGCCGCACGGCAGACCTTGCTTGCGACGTATGCGTCGATGGACGCGGCTGCGGAAACGGTTTCCGCCATCATCGCCGCCAAAATCATCCCGTGCACGCTGGAGTTCCTCGACCGAAAGACCGTGCAATGCGTGGAAGACTACGCGCGCGTGAATCTGCCCCTCGATTCCGAAGCCGTGCTTTTGATCGAGACTGATGGTCACCCCTCCGCGGTAGCCGACGAAGCGCAACAGATCGAACAGATCGCCCGCGCCAACGGCGCACTCACCGTTCGCAAGGCACGCGACGCCGCTGAGGCCGCGCAACTCGCGACAGCCAGGCGCAGCGCGTTCTCCGCGCTGGCACGAAGGCGGCCGACGACAATCCTTGAGGATGTCACCGTTCCGCGCAGCGAACTGGCGAAGATGATCCGCGCCGTACAGGCCATCGCGCTCAAGCACTCGCTGGATATCGCGGTCTTCGGACATTTCGGCGACGGCAACCTGCACCCGACAATCCTCACCGACGAACGCAACGCCGCAGAAATGCACCGCGTGGAGCTAGCGCTGAAGGACATCGTGGATGCCGCGCTCGGTCTCGGCGGCACGATCACGGGAGAGCACGGTGTCGGTGTGGCCAAGAAGCCATTTCTTAAACAGCAACTCGGAGAAAATTCCCACGCACTTCTAAAAATGATCAAGCAGTCGCTCGATCCCCTCGGCCTGCTCAATCCGGGAAAGATCTTCGACTTTCCAGTGCAGGAAAATCATACGCCGAAAACCTGACATGCATGACTCCCCGTCTTACTCCTGATGATCCGGGCGCTGAATCGAGCGCGCACCCTCACTCAGGCAAAACCAGCCTCGCCTCGCTGGATTACTCCGTTTTGCAGCAGTGCATGCACTGCGGCATGTGCCTGCCTACCTGCCCGACCTACGCTGAAACAGGTCGCGAGCGAAATTCTCCCCGGGGACGCATCGCACTCATGCGCGCAGTCGCTGATCGGGAATTGAACGTAACGACCAGCTTCGCCGAGGAAATGAGCTACTGCCTAGGCTGCCTCGCCTGCACCACCGCCTGTCCCGCAGGTGTGGACTACACGACTCTTCTTGAAACAGCGCGTGCGCACGTTGAAAGCAGCGGAATCACTGCCACGCCTAAGCGAACCTTCGTGCGCTGGTTCACCATGGGCTGGCTGTTCAAGAAGCCACGGCTTCTGCGCCTCGCCGGACGGCTCCTCTGGCTGTATCAGGTAACGGGATTTCAGCGGGCATTCAGAAAACTACGGCTCACTTCGCTCCTGCCAAAACGCATCCGCGAGCTGGAGCCATCGACTCCGAAGATTCAGCGCCACTTTTCCGACACGCTTATCCCCGAGATCACACTCGCGCGCGGAGAAAAGCGGTACCGAGTCGCACTACTCACCGGTTGCGTGCAAGACCTCGTTTTCAGCGATGTGAATCACGCCACCGCTCAAGTCCTGGCCGAGAACGGATGCGAAGTGGTGACACCGCGCACGCAATTTTGCTGCGGCTCCCTGCACGCTCACAACGGCGACCAGGAGAATGCACATATTCTCGCACGACGGCAGATCGACACGATCGATCCGGAGAGATTTGACGCCATCATCAGCAACGCCGCCGGCTGCGGATCGCATCTGAAGCATTATGACCGGCTGCTGGCCGAGGATCCTCGATACGCTGCTCGCGCGAAAGCATGGTCCCTGAAAGTCCGCGACGTCTCCGAATGGTTGATCGAGATCGGCTTTCGAAAGCCTCACGCAGGAACTGGCGCAACCGCGCCACACATCGTCACGTACCACGAAGCCTGCCATCTCTGCCACGGGCAAAAAATCTCCAAGCAGCCGCGAGAAATCCTAAGAGCCATTTCGAACGTAGAACTACGCGAGTGCGCCGAATCCACCTGGTGCTGCGGCAGCGCCGGGATTTATAATATCACGCAACCCAGCACTTCCGCCTGGCTGCAAATGCGGAAGCTCGGTCATCTCAAAGCCACAGGTGCGACCCTCGTGACCACGGCCAATCCTGGCTGCCACTTGCAGATAGAAAATGGCCTCCGAGCGACCGGTGATACTCAAATCGAAGTTGTTCATCCGGTCGTTCTCCTTGCCAAAGCCTACCGGACCGAAATTGCTCGCAGATAACCTGCGCCCGAAGGCCGCCGACGCCGATGTAAAGATTACATTTCGTTTGACGAAACGGATGACTCACCACGTAGAATTTCGTTCATGGCAATTGCCGTCATCGACAAGGCGTTTTCTATTCTGGAGGTACTGGCGCGGACCGGGCGTCCGCTCAGTCTCGCGGAACTGGCGGAGGAAACGCGCCAGCCCAAGCCGAGCGCTTTTCGCATTCTTCGCAGCCTGAGAGATCTCGGCTACGTCGATCAAACGGAGGAACGCGGGAATTACAGACTCTCCGAACGCTTGAAGTCCCTGCACGAATACGGACGCGACGAAGCTCTCCGTGAAAAGGCGCTTCCCGTCATGCAGAAGATCCATGGAATTTTCGACGAAACGGTGAACCTCGGAGCGCTCGAAGGTGTTTATATCCGCTATGCCCACGTCGTGGAAACGACGCAGGCGCTCCGCTCGATTGTGAAGCCCGGGGCGCGCGACGCGTTTCATACCACCGCGCTGGGACGCGCCGTGGCAGCCTACCTGCCCGAGGTGCAGCAAACCCGCCTTGTGGACAAAGCCTGCGCCATGGAGCCCGCATCCCGCCGCAAGGCCATCCGCGCCCGCCTGGAGACAGAGCTCGAAGCCACGCGCAAACGCGGCTGTGCCATTGAGGAAGAGGAAACGGTTCCCGGCGTCATGTGCGTTGCCATTCCTCTTCTTGAACTGGGCGAACCGCTCGCGGCGATCAGCGTGTCCGTCCCGATTCATCGATTCCCACCCGCGCGCCGCCTCGAGCTTCAGCAAACTTTGCTAGAATGCCGCCGGACCGCGCTCAATCCACGCAAAGTGGCCGCGGGCAACGCTTGAGCCGCTCGGTCGATTCTCGGCGACATTATCAGCCGGAGGTCGATTTGGCCGGCGGACTGCCTGGCACTCCTGCGTGACGACGAATCCATCTTGCCGCAAACCGGGCTGCCGCAAGTTCAAGCGTCTCAGTTGCACGCTTCACTGCGACCTCCGCTGAGGTTTCGCGATCAACCATCGGCACAATCTCGGCGAACAAACCTTGCTCGTCAGCGCCTGCCTCTAGTTGCCCGCAAAAGGCCACCACCGGCTTCGCGTGGCTCGCCGCCATTTTCGCCAGCGCTGCCGGTCCTTTTCCGAACAATGTCTGGCGATCAATCCGCCCTTCCCCAGTAATCACGAGATCGCTTCCAGCAATGGCCTCAGAGATTCCCAGCAGGTCGGCGATCGTCTCGAAGCCCGGTGCGAGTCGCGCACAGGCAAATGTCAGTAAACCATAGCCGAGCCCCCCGGCGGCTCCTGCGCCAGGCTGGTTTCTGTAATCCAGTCCGCTCTGCTTTGCCACGAGATCCGCGATACGCGCCATCTCTGCATCCATCCGCACCGGCTCGGCCAATCCCTTCTGTGGTCCATAAACCAGCGAGGCGCCATCGGCGCCGAGCAGTGGATTGTTCACATCGCAAAGCCCGACCACTTCTACCGCGAAGGCCTTTTCAGGCGGCACTAATTTTTGGATAAACGCGAAATTCACGGGGAGCGGATCCACCGGATGACCGCTCTCATCCATGAATATCCAACCAAGAGCGGCCGCCAGACCGAGGCCCGCGTCATTCGTCGCACTTCCTCCCAGTCCCACGAATATCTTTTTCGCTCCGCGAGCAGCCAGGTCACGCAACAGCAGGCCCAGTCCGCGGGAAGACGCTTTCCATGGATCACGCAGAGCAGGCTCGATAATTACCAACCCGAGCGGAGAGGCGCTTTCGCAAACAGAGACGTCTCTTAGCACAACCACATCCGCGTTTCTCGGGCGACCGTAAGCATCCATCGTTGGCACACGGTGCATGCTCGCGGAACCCTGCACCGACGCCAGCGCCTCAACAGTGCCTTCCCCGCCATCTGCGATCGGTAGGATCGTGATTTCGCTATTCGCAAATTCGCACCGCAAACCTCGCGCTATGGCTTCAGCGGCCTGACGCGCAGTCAGCGTGCCCTTGAATTTATCGGGCGAAATCAGGATGCGATGAGGAGGCAACACGTTGGATTAGAGGAGCAATTTCAAACAGAGTCTCGGCAATCGGGGAGTCTAGATACGTAAAATAAAATTGCGCCCGAACCGCGAGATTCGGGCGCAATGTTGGGGAGCTTTACGGATTGGCGAAGATATATTGCCAATAAGCCTGCATGCCAGGGATGGCGCTTTCGCGATCGATCATCCATTCGCGCCACAGCGTAAACGAACCGGCCTGACTGTCGCGATAGGTCAGGAGATCGCGCATCGCGGTTTCAGCCTGGGCATTGTAAGGCAACGCGGTGCTTGGATCGACGAGACGGATCGCCTTCGCGGTCAGACGTCCGTTGGTGCACGCAGCCCTAAGGAAATCCAGGCGGGCCAGCGCTGCGGTTTCACCCGGAGCGAGCAGGGCTTGGGCATCATCAAGGATTTGCTCCGCTCCATCGAATGCCGCGTCGCTGTAGGTCGATCCATAGGCATTCATGCCTGAGGACCAGCCGAGGATCGTGGTATTCCCGTTGTCCGCTTCGTTGTAGATGAAGTTTTCCCAGTACGTGAAGTAGTCACGCACGCGGGTGGACGCACTGCCAAAGCCCGAGCAGTACTCGTCGACAACCGCCTCTACATCGATTTCCGGGCGGGCCATCTGGCGCGCCATCAGATAATAGTAGAGACCAAAGCTCGCATAGCTGCCGCAAGCACTGTCGGAGTCCATGCCGAGGAGATAACCGCCGGCGAGCATCTCCTTGAAGTGATTCCCCAGGCGATGGGTCGGCCAGAATGGCCCTGCGTGCGCGGACAACATCCAGTTTGGACGGAGATACATCTGCGTGCAGCCCGCCGCGATCCAACCGAGTACGTCGGTCTGAGTCTCCGCGATTTGATCGAGGAGCACATCACTGGGCGCACCGGGGATATAAGCGATCGCCACGTTCGAAGGCAGCGTGGCCACCTGCGGGGCGTTCTTGTAGGTGTCGTAAGCGTAACCGTACACCGTCGCGCTAGGGTTGATGGCCGCCACGCGTGTAGCGACTTCCGAATACCAGCGTGCGTAACGATCGCCGAGCAGGGCATCGCTGCTTCCAAAGACTACATTGGCGGCTTGCGATGGGTAATCCCATGCAAGGCAGCTTGCGCACACGCAGAAGGATCGGCTGTCGTTCGGACACAGATTCAGGCTGTTTGGCGAACCTGCGGCGACCCACGCGTCCACACGGGCCTGAATCGTGTCGGCTCCGCTCACATGCAGTTTCACCAGCGTCGTCGATGGATCAGGATGGGAATGGCCCGGCAGCAACGTCGCGAAATATTCGGGATGCGTCGCACCATAGGTTGCCCACCACGCGGTCTCGGAGTGACCGAAGGCGGGATTTTTGCGTTGGCCCATGAATTGCCGGCGCTGCCACAGCACTTCTTCGTCCGCGAGCGCGGTGCGGGTTGTGCCACTCGCGGGCAGAACAGGAATCCCAAATCCGTACGTCGTGGAACCGCCCTTGTAGAGGCCAACACGCGGATTCCGGTACTTGCGCTGCACCATGTGCGGCCCGGTCGTGATGTTGAGCGACGGAAGGTCGAGCGTGCTCGACGCATTCACCACGATGCCGTCGTCTCCCGGCCAGAGCCAGCGGACGTCCATGACTTCTCCTAGGAGATAATAAACGCCGAAAAGCGTCGCAGGCTGGCAGCCCGACAGATCCGTCCAGTCGTTGTTGCCACCGTCCTTGCCGACGATGTGGAGATTTGCGCCGACCGTGCGGATGATAAAGTACTCTGTGGAGAGCGCGCTTGTATCGACTCCCGCGGACGTGCTCGCGGTGTTCGCGCCGAGATAGATGAATTTCTTTCCCGGATAACTACCTTCGTTGCCGACCGTCGAAATCGTGACTGTCGCGCCCGTGATCAGCTGCAGATGCTTTTGCAATTCCTGCGCCGCCTTCGTGACCGATGCGATTGGACTCGGCTTCGTCATGAGGACGACCTGCGACGTGCCGCTGGAGACGAGCGTCATCTTCGGAACGACCGTGACGGTGCCGGATCCCGAGGCAAATCCGGCAACACCGAATAGCGTATTCAGATCGGAGGCCGTGTAGGTGCCAGGAGTGTTCAGCACGGTCGTCATCGAGGACGATTCAAACGCACCACCGTAGCCAAGCTGGCCTGGCAATACCGTGACGTTCGCCGAGAGATTCAGGAAGCCCACCGTCGCGGATCCACCAACCGTCGTCGGGAAGTGAATGATCGCGGTGGGATTGGTCGCGGAGAAATCGATGTTACCCGCAAATCCAAGCGTGTGCTTGTGGATGGCCTTGATCGAAGCACCGCGCCATCCTGTCAGATCCTGGAACGACGTCATCAGCCAGCCGTTCATTTGCGAGCCGCCGGACGGGCCATCGCGGAGGAGGATGTTACCCGTGCCGGTCACCGGAGACTTAATGACAAAGTGAACGTCATTGGTATTGGCCCAGAAGACCGTGTCGCCATTGAGCGTCAGCGCACCGTCGAGCGTGGTGCGGCCGGTATCGGCACGGAGATAACGCACGGCGCCACTCGAGGTCGGCGCGGTTACGATGTCCGCAATGTACGTGCCGCGGGTAGTGGTGTTCGTGCCGTCGCCCGCGCGGGGACCGACCATGGCATCGCTGCCGGCACCGGTGTTCGCGAGTTGGAACCAGAGCGTGCCGTTGGTGGCGTTCGAAGTTACGCCGGAGGTTGCGCTATAGGCATCGATCACCAGCTCATCGCCCGCGAAGGTCGAATAAGGCTCGGGACCGCTGGCAACCGTGCCTCCCGTCGGACTGCCGATGCGGCCGCCTTTGACGGTATATCCGTTAGTATGATACGTCACACCGGATGTCGCCGTGGTGTAGGTAACGCCGGCATCGGACGTCCATTTGTACGCTGTGCCACTGGTGGCATCGTTCCAGCCGTTGGCTGTGGCGGCCGCACCGCTTCCGCCCGCCCAGCCGTTTGTGACCGTCGGCGCCGCGGCGATGGTTATCGCCAGTGCACGCGTGCCGCTGCCCGCACCGTTTGTCGCGCTGACCGTGAGATTCGTCGTGCCCGCAGTCGAAGGAGTACCGCTGATCATGCCGGTGCTCGCGTTAATGCTGAGTCCCGCCGGAAGCGATGATGCCCCAAATGTCGCGGTCTCCCCAACGGCAGTCACCAGATAGTTGAACGGTACGCCTACCCTGCCAGAAGCCGTGGTGAGGCTCGTGATTGCGGGAGCAATCGCAGCCGCCGGTTTAACCGTGAGCGTTCCCGAGCCGGCTGCAAAGGCCTGCGTCGCGTAGCCGCCGGTGTTCCAAAGCGCATTCAGTTGCGACGCCGTGTAAGTGCCGTCCGGAAGCACGCTCGCGCCGTAGGTCACCTTGCCCGACGCAAAGGAAACATTGGCGCCGAGATTCAGAAAGCCAACCGATGTCGTCGAAGGAAACGTCAGCGCCGCGCCCGGATTGGTTACCGTGAAATCAACCGCGCTGGTGAAGCTGATCGTGTGTTTGTTGGTGACGGAAATACTAGCGCCCGTCCAACCGGAGAGATTTTCGAACTCCCAAGTCACGTAACCGTTGGCCGTTCCGCTGCCGGCCGAGCCACCGCTGATCTCGATGCTCCCCGTGCCCAGGACGGTGGATTTGACGGTGAACAGCATGTCGTTGACGCCGGAAGGCACGCTCAACGTGGTCTTGCCGTTCAAACGCAGCGTGCCGTTGAGCGTGGTCACGCCGGTCGATCCGCGAATCGTGCGGGTCGATCCCGGTGTGCCGCCAATCGCATCGGTAGCGATGTTGGCCACGTAATTCGCCTTGGTGGACGTGCTCGGACTTCCCAAACGCGGCCCGGTGGCGCTACTCGCCAGTTCGAAGAGCAGGATGCCGCCTCCGCCTGCGGAACCATCCGTCAAAGTGGAAGCGCTGCTGAATCCGTCGATGACGAGAAGCTGTCCGGAAAAGTTATATGGATTGGGACTGCCTCCCGTCGTGTTGCCGACCCGGCCCGCGCGCAGCGTGTATCCGTTCGTATGATAGACGTTGCCGGCCGTGCCGGAGGCACCGACATAAGTCGAGCCGCTGGTCGTCCATTTTACATTGGCATTGGTCGAGTTCCAGTTGTCCGAACTTCCGGCACTCGCATTGACGTAGTAGTTTGTCTGGGCGAAACCGCCAGCGGCCAGGCTCACGAAGAGCGCAGCCGCGGAACACCGCATTGCGGATAATTTAGTCATAATACTCCTTCACATTCTCCCTGAATTTCAGGGTCCCATGGGGTACATGGGTATGATCAATCGATTCGGACTGTACAGGCACCTCCTGCCTCAGCGAATAAAGCGCTGAATACAGGGAGGCGCTGCGGCCGAACCGCCTGTTGGACTAACAAAAAGTGCCGTACTACGACGGCACTTTGAAATAATCACCGGAAAGTTCAGCGGCTCTTTTTCCTCGAGAGCACGACACGTAACGCCGTGGTCGACGCGAGCAAACCGAGGAACCAGAGCGAGGGTGAGCCACCACCACCGCGCTGTGTTTGCACTTCAGGAGCAAGCCCTGTGGTAGCACCATTGGAGACGGGGACGCTCGAATTCAAAAAGATCGTCGCCGGCGCACTGACGACCATATTTCCGCCGGCGCGGCCCAAGGCCACCGTGTAGGCACCGGCGTTGGCGGCGAAGCCGTTGGCCACGCTGTAGGTGATGTTCGTCGCTCCAGGGATCTCGATGTTATTCAGTCTCCACTGATAAGACGTAGCCGTGAAACCGGCCGGCACAGCAGTGAGCGTAAACGGATCGCCGATCAGCAATCGCGTTGTGGGTGCGGTGATTGTTGCGGAAGCACTCGTAGCATTCGCGGTCCATGCGCCATCGATGTTGCCCGCCTGGATACCCGTCGTCGCGGCCACCTGCGCGGTCGGAATCATTTCGTACGAATAGGGCGGCGTGAACACGACATCCGTACCCACATCGAGCGGTGTGCCCGAGGAGACCGTAAACGTCGTGTCGATAATGCGGAGCTTTCCGGCAGGCAGGCTGGTGTTCACATTCTGCTTCGAGAGCGGGTTCGCCATGGGCGAGTAAAGACTTCTCTCCACGAGGAACTGCGCACCGTCACTCGCAACGCCACCGGAAGTGTTACCGGTCGTATTGAAGTAGTTATTGAATTGATGCACATAACCGTAGCTCGAAAACGGCATGCGCTGGTCCACAAGCGATGACCACCAGTTGCCCTGGAGCGTGACACGCATCGGATTGGTCTCGGCCCCCGCCTGGCCGATCGTCATCGCGTAACGATGCGCGGTCTGCGCGGAGGTGTAATAGAATTCGCACCAAGAGACAGTGATATTGTCCGAGCCGCCGCTGATCTCGATCAGTTCGTCGGCGCAGTTAAAGAGGGTGCAATGCGTGATATAAACCTTGGAGGCATTCCGCACCTTGATGCCGTCTCCGCCATCCGGATAGACGCCGCTTACTGGAGTCGTTCCGGGGTTGGTGATATTGAGGCCGCGGATAACCACGTTGGTGACCCCGCCGTTACTCAGATCCAGACAGCCCACGATGGTGGCATCGCCGTTCATGCCTTGAATGGTCTTGTTTGAAGCGACACGCACGCTGCCGCCGACGCTCGCCAGAGATATCTGCCCGAGAACTGTGACGGTACTTGCGGAGGAAGACTCTGCAGCCGCTTTGAAATCAGCCGCGTTGGTCACAAGCACCTCTGCCCCGTTGGCGCCGCCCGTTGTCGTGGCGGCAAAACCGGAGGCAACCGGCGCCGGGGCCACTGTGATCGTCAAGGTGACGGCATTGCTGAAGACACTGCTCATGGAGCTCGAAACCTTGACGCGATACTGGCCGGCGTTCGCCGATTGGGCATTTGGAACTGACAGTGTTGCCGAGTTCGAATTTGCGATGGGCTGGCCGTTCCGCTGCCACTCGTAAGTAAACGGACCGTCGCCGGTCGCCACCACGGAGAAGGAGGCCGTCCCGCCGATGATGACAGTCTGCGCAACCGGTTGGGTCGTGATGTTCACAAAGCCCGGAGGCTGCACCGTCAAAGTCGCGGCTGAGCTGAGTGTGTTGCCGCCTGCGTTGGACACCTTCACGCGATACTGGCCCGCGGATGACATCTGCGCGTTGGTGACGGCATAGGTTGCCGAGTTTGAATTCGAAATCGCAAAACCATCCTTCTGCCACTCGTACGTAAAGGGACCTTCGCCAGTCGCGGTGACAGAGAAGGAGGCGGTTCCACCTTCAGACACCACTTGATCCGAGGGCTGGCTCGAGATGCCGGGAGGCAGCAACGGCGCAACCGTCAACGTGCCGGAGCCGCTCGCAAACGGCAGTGTGGCATAGCCGCCGGTTTTCCAGAGAGCGTTCAACTGAGCCGCTGTGTACGTGCCGTCAGGAAGAATATTTGTGCCCCACGAAACTTTGCTCGAATCGAATTTCACATTCGCGGAAAGATTCAGGAATCCAATCGAGGTCGCCCCAAACGTCAGCGCCGCCCTCGAGTTCGTGATGCGAAAATCGATATCCCGCGTGAAGCTGATCGTGTGCTTGTGCTGGACGAGGATCGTACTTCCGGTCCACCCCCGCAGATCTTCAAAAGCCCACATCACCCAACCGTTGGCGACCGCACTGCCCGCGCTGCCACCGCTTACCTCAATATCTCCGTTTCCGATGACCGCAGATTTTATTGTTACCAGAACATCCGTCACGCTGTTGGGAATAGAGAAATTAGTATAGCCGTTGGCCGCCAAAGTACCCTGCAACACGGTCACGCCCGTGGAGAAACGCAGATGTTGAGTTCCCGCTGTTGTAGATGTGCCCGTGGCAATATTGGCCGAATAACTTCCCTGCGTGACGGAGCCTGGCACGCCCAATCGCGGTCCTGTCGACGTTGCCGCCAGTTCGAAAAGAAGGATGGCGCTGCCACTCGATGCTCCGGTGAGACCCGAGGTCGAGCTGAAGGCATCCACAACGAGTTTTTCACCCAAAAATACAGAAGAGGCGGTCCCATCCGTAGTGCCGATGCGTCCAGCGCGCACAGTATATCCGTTGGTGTGATACACATTTCCCGGAGTCGCGCTGGCGTCCACATACGACGCACCGCCGGCGGGCGCCCACATGTATGTATTGGCCGCTAGATTCCATTTATTTTCCAGCGACGGTGCATCTGCCGAGCCCGGGCTCTTGTTGGCATAATAATTCACCTGCGCGCTGACGTTGACCGCCATCGATAAGAGGGCCGCTAAAGCGAAAGCTGTGTATCGTAGTTTCATATTAGAATAGTTTTGCTGGGGTACTAAGCTTCGAGGGCGACCGGATTGGTCAGCGCACCGATCTTCTCAATTTCGATGGTCACGACGTCGCCGGCCTTGAGCCAGCGTGGTGGCCGGGCAGCCATGCCCACGCCATGCGGAGTGCCGGTGAGTATCACCGTGCCAGGCAGCAATGTGGAGCTGGCGCTCAGGAACTCGATCAACGCCGGCACATCGAAAATCATGTCGTTGGTATTCCAGTCCTGAACAACGTCCCCGTTCAGGCGCGTGCCGATGCGGAGCGCGTTGGGATTGGGAATCTCATCCGCCGTGACCAGGCAGGGACCGAGCGGGCAAAATGTGTCGAACGACTTTCCGCGGCTCCACTGGCCTCCGCCCCGCTTGAGCTGCCAGTCGCGTGCGCTGACATCATTAGCCGCCGTGTATCCGAGAATGTAATCCAGCGCGTTTTGACGCGTCGCGTTCTTGCAGGTTTTTCCGATGACGACCGCCAGTTCGCACTCGTAGTCGACCTCGTCACTTGGCAGCTTCGTAGGAAGCTGAATCGGTTCTCCCGGATGCTGGAGAGTATTTAAACTCTTGGAGAAGAGTACCGGAAACTCGGGAACCTTCGCGCCGCTTTCCTCGGCATGACGACGATAGTTCAAGCCGATGCCAAGGATCGCCACTGGATCCACAGGCGCGAGAAGACTAAGAGGCGGCTGGACTATGTGGCCGGTGCGCTCCAGCCCGGTGTAAAGATCGCCGCGGAGCACTTCGATCGCGCCACCTTCGTAAACAGGCATGCCGAAAACCGTTTTCCCTTCCGCGTTTTTGAATCGAATGACGCGCATTAGGTTTATGAGCTGGATCGAGCCTTAAAATCGCTCTGATGGGAAAGCCGCCCGGCTATGTCCCTAAAAGGCCGGGCGGCAACTAACCCAAACAAAGCTTAGAAATCGAAGGTGGAGGTGAAGATGAACAGCCGTGGATCGATGATGCGGTAGGCGCTCGGCGTTCCGTCTGGAAATGCGGATACAGGCTGCAACCGGGTCGAGTCTTCCTGGATATTACTGACGTTGATCTGGAAGTTGGCCCGAATCCGCTTGGAGATCTTCGTCTTATAGCCGATGCCAATGTCCGCATAAAAGCGGGCTTTGTCATAAACCGGACGATTGCCATCGAGGTCGCGATAGATACCGCCCGCATCGGGAATACCGTAGTAGCCGATGGCTGCTTTATCCGCCCAACGGGCGGAGGCGCTAATATTGAAACCTTTCAGAATCTTGTTCTCGGTGATACCTGCCAGCTGGAAATTGGTAGAGTACTTGACGCTGTATTTTCTGATCTGCGGCAGCGTTTTGCCCTCCTTCGACAATGCCAGCCTAAGCGGTGCTGCTACAGTGCCTAGATAGAAGGCACTGGGCGTGGTGCTATTGACGCCATTGTACTGGCTGGTCCACCAGTTGGCTCCAGTACGTGTGTCGATCAGGCTCTGCCAGACCGGTAGGCGCTCTTCGATGTAGCTGAGCAACGCTGGTGACAGATTTCCCTGCACAGATTCCTGCTGGGTGACGTTGGCTTTCATGCGCCAGTACCAAACAGGCTCGTAGTTGAGCTCGATTTCAGTTCCCCGCGCCTGCACGTCTTCGGTTTCGGCGAGAAGCACATCCGAACTGTCGATTAGCGACCTGATTCGCTGCTCATCCAGCTGCATGAGCTGGGCGGTTTGAGTGAACAGTTGATCGGGAGGCAACATGCCGCCGGCCGCCGCCTGTATCCATTGAGACGCCTGATTAGTGAGCGCAAAGTTACGCGATTGCGCCTGGTCATCCCAGATATCCAGACGGGCGGCAGCGCGCGCGATTGTCGCCGAAACACCACTACGACTGTTCAACTGCTCGTTCTCATAGCGGTTCACACGCAGGGTGAACTTGTTATCGAAAAACTTCAGCAGGATGCCCCAGTCCTTTCCTTTGCCGGTAGGATTGGGAAGATTTTGGCCATGCAGATCGATTGCGGGATCGGCAGGCAGAAAGCTGTCCGATTTATTTCCGTAAATATTGAGCCACGAGAGCGCTTTCCAGACCGCGCCGATCGTTTCTGTCGTGCCGCGGGTTTCTATAGGTTGCGCCCACTGATCATCCCACTGGAAATCGTGGTTCAACGCATCTGGCATCAACCGGGGCACGACACCGTAAGTATTGGAGAGACGATCCTCGCGCAGACCCAGCGTGGTCACCAGCCGCCCCTTCAGCCAGTGGCTTTGCAAAACTACGCCTGCGGTTTTCTGCTCTTTGAGCAGATTCGCCCTGCCGCCCGTGCCATCGAGGCTACCGGCTAGACCCAGCTGGGTCGGTTCGTAATTAAATACGCCAGTCACTGCATTGCCCCAAGCGTAGTTGTAGATTCCTGGAGACACAGCGCCCGGGGCATAGTCCACATTAGTGCCATTGGCGTCGCCCACATAATAGAAGTTATAGTTACGCGTGCCGGTGGATGAAGCGAGATTGTAGGGGTCCGTTCCATACTGGCTGTTGGTGGTTCCTCGCGGCGTTCCTGATGGAAGCCATGTGTGATTATCGATCATCGCATAGCGATAATTGAAGTTCTGGCGCATGAATTCCTTATACTCAAAATAGGGAACCGCTTGATGAACGCCCAGCCAGCGCGACAGCCCCTTGTCGCGGCTGAAATCGAGTTTGTAGGCGATCTGTGCGCGATACGTGTCGTTCAGCAGTGGAGAATCCGAGGCATAGGCGTCGCTGATCGCGATGTAGGGACGCAGGTAGTTAGGGTTCGCCGTTCCATCGAGACGACGGCGATTGACGTCTACCGCTAGAAACCCGCCGGTAGGACCGGAAGAATTTGGCCGGCCACTGAGAAGATTTTGGAAACGTGATGAATCCTCGCGAAACCAGCCAAGCTGGAGCGCCAGCATCTGCTTCGGTGTTTCAATCACCGTCTGCGTCGCCTGGACAAGGAAGGTGTCTGTCTTGTCCACAACGTAGTTTCCCGATGCCACATTGATGGAACTCCAGTCGTACAGGGCTTTGTCACTTACCGCACCATCGCTTGTGAACAGCGGCTGCGTCAGTCGGTTCGTCTGGGGATTCAAAATCACATAATTGTACGCAGCCTGATTCGGCGTGAGGGGATTGTCGCTGCTCGTACCGCGAGGAGCGGCCCAATAATTAACCCCTGAAGGATCTACGAAAATGAGGGAGGACCCGCGTCCCGAATTCTGCCATCCCGTCACAAATCCATAGGCAGACATGCTGGAGCTGACGATCTGATCATCGACATAAACCCGCGCTGTTAGTGGATCCCACGTAGGCGATCCACGCCCCAGCCACGGCGTGATGCCGTCTCGCGGAGTCACACTGTTCGGACGATTCCCTTTCAATTCATAGTACTGATAGGATGCGCTCAGCGTCGTCTTTTTGAACGGCTGATACTTCAGCATAAAGTTGTACCGCTCCGTGTCCGTCCCAGATGGCTTAAGCCTGTATTTAGTGTCCTGATAAACCTGGCTGAATCGGAACGCCAATTTGTTCTTTATGAGAACCCGGTTCACATCGAGGTGCTCCCGGAAACCGCCAATGCTATCGAAGCGAACCTGCGCCTGATTCTTATTTTTGTTCAGGTTTCCCGTGGCCGCCACCATGTTCACGGTGCCGGAAGGATTACCGAGACCGAATATCGTCGAGCTGGGCCCGCGGCTGATCTCGACACCTTCAATACCGATGCGATCCACGGGGACGCGACCGCTGGTTTCAAAATTTCCCAAAGAAATATTCGCAGAACCCATGCCGCGGATACGATTGGCGCTCGTTGGATCGGCCATATTGCCGTCGATCGGATTGCCGCTGTTGTTCACCGAAAAATCGGTGTATGTTCCCATGCCTTCCGTACCCGCTTCGTATGTGAAGATGTCGTTGAGATCGAGCATCGCAAAATCATCCATCTGATCGAGTGTGACCACGGTGACTGACGCCGGGATGTCCTCGACCGTCGAGTTGATGCGCGTGCCTGCCTGCGTGCTCGACGCATAGTAGCCGGTGCGCTGTTCATTCACCTCGAACACCGACATCTCTATCGGCTCCTCTGACATGAATTGTTCTGTTTTTTCGACAGGCTTTTTTACGGCGTCGACACGATCCGCTTCGCGTTTTGCCTGTTCGGCGGAATCAAGGACTCCGTCTTTGTTCGTGTCATATTTCGCGAGCACGGCGGCATCCAGCACCTCGGGCGCCACCGCCTGTGCGAACGTCAGCGTCGTTGGCAACGCCAACGTACAGGCAGGAAGCAGCAGGCGACCCAACAATGACCCGGATTTGAATTTAGGTCCTACGGTCTGACGACGGTTTTCGATTCTGGCCGGATGAGAAGTCATGGAATGATGTAGCAACGGGGATCGGGAGCGGTGCTTGCCGGAAGGCGTCAGCCTCGCATTGGGCGAAAGTCCCAAGGGCTCGAAATGTCGCGCGACGTCTTCGGGGTGATACGTTTTCCGGAGAAACCGGGAGCGAAAAAGGCGAGGACGGGGGACATTTCTCGTCAGGGACTATGCGTTTCACAATACGAACTGAATGTTTCGTCAATCAAAATAGTAAAACAGTTCGGGATTTCTCCGCTAAAATGGTCGGTCACGTGAAAATTGCGCGGGCGATAACACTGATTCATCAAAAGAATTTCCTCTGAACAGGATGAAAATTGGACAGTTGGGTTATACGTCCGAAAAAAGAAATGCCTCTGATAATCGCTGCCTTCAGGAGAGTAATACACGCAGCTCCGGATCACTCCTCCCGTTTCCTCTTCCTTGAAGCCGGAGTGGCTCCGAAAAGCGTCCAGCAAATCGGATCAGAAGCGGGAATATGCAGCCTGTTTCCCTTTGGCTGACCAACCGCCGGACGCAGCCTCCGGACATGGTAATTACCACTCCTCCCGCCAATCCCCGCACGCAACTAACGGTCACTCAGTCGGCGGTCATCCTGAAGCGGTTCTTTTTTCTCGAACGTGAATTGATCTACCTAAAAGCAGGCTGGCTGCCCGGAACCTCTCACTGGGAATCCAAGCTTTTGCTCCCGGAAATCGCCTGGGAGAGCTCACTGCTCGCAAAGGAACTTCGTCAGCGCGTGCTTGAGTTGCGCTATCCCGAACGACGGATCGCGATAGAAGGCGAAGAGCCGCTGGTGGCGTTTTTCCGTCGCTGCGGAGATGCTCCAACCGCCGTCGCGTTTCTGACCGGCCTGGCGTTCGTGGTTAAGCCCCGGATACTGGAAATTTACCGCCTCTATCGATCACTCTCCGATCAATTGGATGACGGCCCCACCCAGCGTTTTCTCTGTCATGGAATAAGCGACCTGGAACGTCAGATAGCGCGACTCCAGCTCACCACCCGGACCGCGATGGATTCCATGCCGGAGCAGGCAGATGGCGCACGTCAATGGGAGCGAGCCCTGGCCGCCCTATTTAGTCAGCTGCCGATCGATGCGCTTTTCTCTGACGAACCGATGACAGATAACAGCGAAGCAAGCCCTCTGTCCGGCCGGCTTTTCGCCATGGCACGAATTGGTGCGCGCGATCCACGTTTTCAACGCGCGGCCTTCGCCTGGCCCGACCGGCACACTCCATCCGATCCCGGCCAGGGCCTTCAACTTCAGGCCAGACAGGCCGTGCACCACATTAACGAAGTCTGGGCTGCGGAAATGGCCGCCGCCTGCATTTGGGATCTCGGACCGACGGCGCCACATGAGTTTTTGGACGACGCGGCGCGTTGGTGTTATGACGAGATACGCCACTGCCGCATGGGCTACGAACGGCTTAAAGAATGGGGCTTCGCCGATCACGAGATTCCACTCGATTCATTCTCCTACGATAGCGGGCAGTTTCTAGATCCGCTGACTCGCCTAGGCATCATTTTTTATTTCGAAGCCACTTACATCCATACAAAGAAGGAAAGGACGCTGATCTTTGCCGAGTTGGGCGACCGGCTTAGTTCGCATGACATGGATTTCGATTGGGCCGACGAATTGATCCACACCTACTACGGCAAGCGCTGGCTGGAAGAACTTCTCAAACAACACGGGAGCCGGAGGAAACTAAGCGACGTCAAAGAGGACGCCAAAGCCGCTGTCATTGCGAAGATCGCGGAGGCCAGCGAGCAGGAGAAATTGCTGACGAAAGAAATCTTCGACCGCGTCATGAAAAAAATGATGACCATTCAGGAGAGCACCCTTGCGGAATAATCAGCGGCGTTGATTCGCCTCGCATATCACACCTCGTTCCCGGTGCTGATCGTACAGACTGACAAGCAATTTACCGCATCGATAAATTTCCGCTGGCAAAAACAGGTTGCCCGGCATTCCTCCGCAACAATCCTCGCCGCCGCTCACACGCTTGATCGCCTGCGCTCACAGACGATTCAAGCGCTGGCTGCCGAAGAGCGTTCGCGAAACGTCTTCAAACTCGCAACCGGTCCGAGCGCCAACGCCCTCACCTCCCTCGCCAGCAGTCACCTCCTCCCATCGCAATCATGTCCGGCCTGCACTTTTTGGATTTCCTCATCATCGGCGGTTATTTTGTCGTCATTATCGTCCTTGGAAAAATGGCCGTGAAGGAAGCCTCCACCGGTGAAGGTTTTTTTCTGGCGGGCCGGAAACTCGGCAAGGTCTATCAGTTCTTCCTGAACTTCGGTAACTCTGCCGCCGCCAGCGACGCGGTCAGCACCGCGAGCATTGTCTATCAACAGGGCATTTCGGGCATCTGGATTGGATTTCAGATGATCTTCCTGAATCCCTACTACTGGTTCATGTATCCGTGGTATCGGCGTGTCAGGCTCACAACCACCGCGGATATTTTTAAGGATCGTCTCGGCAGCACGCGTCTCGCGGTCTTCTACGCCGCCTTCACAATCGTCTCCGCCGTCGCCGTGACCATGGCGTTTGGAAATCTGGTCTCGTACAAAATCTCGTCCGCCCTCGTCACCAAATCCGAGGAGTCATGGACACCCGCCGAGCGACAATCGGTCGCCGATTACCGCGAGCTCCGGCAGATGGAAACGCTCTCGGTCAAAGGCGAACTGCCCGAAGAGAGTCGCGGAAAACTGTCCGTGCTGCGCGAGCGGCAAGCACGTGGCGAACTCAGCAATTTCGTCACCGCACTCAAGCCCTGGCCTTTCTACATCATCTACACGCTTACCATCGGCGCCTATATCGTGATGGGCGGCATGGCGGCCACCGCGTTTGCCGAGGCGTTTCAGGGAATTCTTATTGTCGTCTTCTCGGTCATCCTGATTCCCGCAGGAGTCGCTGCGGCGGGGGGCTGGGATCAACTCGGCCAGCGACTGCCTGCGGAGGCGCTGCAACTTTTCGGCTCAGGTGCCGGCCTTTCTCAATTCACCGGATGGACCATCGCCGCCGTTTTCCTCGCCACACTGATGCAGGCTCATGCGATGCCTGGCAATATGTCGATCGCCAGCTCGGCCAAGAACGAATTCGCCGCGCGCTTCGGAGCAGTCTCCGGCACCTTCGGCAAACGTCTCGTCACGATCACGTGGGCATTCTGCGGTTTGATCGCCATCGCGCTCTACTCCGGCACCGACGCACTCGCCGATGCCGATATGGTCTGGGGCACGATGTCCCGCCAGTTACTCGGGCCCGGCCTGCTCGGCCTGATGTTCGCCGGCGTGATCGCCTCTAATATGTCGACGATCGCCGCCAAGGCCATGTCGGTTTCCGCGTTGTTCGCGCACAATATCTATCGTGGCTTCCGCCCAAATGCATCGGACAAAGATCTGGTGCGGGCCGGTCGCTGGACACTCGTCGTGGTGCTGCTGGTCGGCGTGGTTGTCTCCAGTCAGCTGTCGAATGTCTACACCGTGCTCCAATTCGCCATGACCATCAACGTGCCCTTCGGCGCGGCACTCTTACTGATGTTCATCTGGCGCCGGGTGACTGTCGCCGCGGTCTGGACCGCCGTCGCGGGATCGGCGCTGATCAATATCATCTTCCCGATGACGGCCCAGCACTTCTCCGGCATCACCACTGAACCATCACTGATCGTCCGCGTTGTGGACACAGAAGGCAGGCCCGTCCCGGTATACTTCGAATCCGTCGTCCGCTCGAATCCCGAAGATCACGACAGTCCGCTCGAGGGACGCGGCCGCCTCCACACCGAGCTGGTCCTTTTGAATGCCGTGGGCGTCGATGTGCAGGGACTTTCTTCCGGCGGACGTCTCGCCGGACGGTTCTTCGTGGATGCGCTGCTGCCCTTCGCGCTTATCCTCGTGACGTCTCTGATCACACGCAATCCTTCGCGTGAACGGGTCGATCAATTTTTCGGCAAAATGAAAACGCCGGTCGGCGACACACCGGAACTGGATGCAGCCGCCATGCTGGCCACTGAACGTGATCCCCACCGTTTTGACGACCGGAAGCTTTGGAGAAAATCTTCCTGGGAGTTCACACGCTGGGACCGAGTGGATACAATCGGTTTCCTCGTCAGCTGCGTAATCACGCTCGGGATCATCGGACTCCTTTGGGTCGTGGTGCACACGGTTTCGGCCTGATCATCCCAGCGCCATGATGCCGCTATCAGAAAAGGGCCCGCCGGAAATCACCTGGTCCATCATGCATCCGACTCAACCGGATGCCGCCTACATGCGCAGGATCATCGCCGAGGCCGCGCACTATCACGTGGATAGTTTCGAGATTTGCGGAGATGCCCACGGCGCCAGCGGCAATCTTGATGGGGCCATCTTTTTTCGCGACTACCCGGAAGCGGCCCGGCATGTGGATCGCGCAGCCGTTGAGAAGAACATCCAGACGCTTCGTGAAGTCGCCGAACTCGCCCATCAGTCCAACCGTCCCGTCTATTACTGGCATCGCGAAGTCATGGTACCGCGGAAAATCGTGGAGACCATTAACGGCCTTCTCGATGAAGATGGCGAATTCAACCTCTTCGGCCAAGTCTATCACGATCTGCTGCGCTCCAAGTTGCGGGAGTTTTTTCAAAACGTCCCGGAAATGGACGGCGTCGTTCTGACGGTGACTGAATCGGACTACTCGGTTATTCATAACTCAAATCCCGAGCGATACCCGCCAGCGCAGGTGATAAAAGCGATCATCACCACACTGGCCGATGAACTCAAACGCCTGAAACGCCGGTTCATCCTCCGCAGCTTCGGATCCATCGCCCAGGACTACGAAGACATCCTCGAAGGAGCGCGCCTGGCCGGGACCGATTTCGATTTTGAAATCGAAACGAAAATCACGCCTTACGATTTCAGTCCGTTTCTTCCGCTTAACCCTTACTTGAATAAGACCGGCTCATTCGCGCTGTCCGCCGAGTACGATTCCATCGGCGAATTTCTGGGCGCAGGCTATCTGCCTGCAGCGCATCCCGAGCGGGTGCTGGAATGCGTGGCGCACGCCACCCGCATGGGCGTGAGCCGGCATGTGATCCGGATCGATCGCATAGGACATCCGACATTTTCATCCGCTCAAGCGATTCACCTGCTTGCGTTTGATCGGGCCATCCGTTTCCCGGACACAAAGCCCGATACGGTCTGGAAAGAATGGGCCGCAATCCACTGGCCCGCATGCGCCGAAAAGATGATCCGCTTGATGCAGCTCAGCATCGAGATGACCGGAAAGACGCACTTCATCGATGGGCACGTCATTTTCCACGCATTCCCCATCGATGCCGGACTGAAGTGGATCAAGGCCTGCGGAATCCTCTCGGTGTTCACACCCGATATCGACCTCGGCATTCATCAGGGGATGTGGGGCATCCTGCCAAAGAAAACGCCCTCACGATCCGCTCTTCTTGCGGAAAAAGAATCCGCCGTGCGCATCGCCGATGAGTGCCTGCAAGGGCTGCGCGGCCTGCAGTCACTCCTCTCCCCCGACGAATATCGCACACTCGAAACAGCCTGGAAAAATGCCTCTGCGGTCACCCGGCTCGTCCGCAACTGGTGCCGGTGCATCTGTGCCTATCTCGACGACCTGCAAGCACTGGGCCCGCACCATCCGAACCTCGACCGGGCGATTTTTGAAAGCAGGCAGGACTTCGAGCGCATCACAGGCACATCGCTGCCACTCAGCGCCACGGCCGAATCCAAAACCCAAAAGACTCCAGGTAACGAATACGGCGGCTACGATCACGGATGCGACAACATCGAAGACGCCTATGCCCACCCGCTTTGGAAAATGATCCTGTCCCTGCCCGCCGAATATGCAGGCGAGCGCTCCGAAAGGCTTCGCTGGAATACTCTCCCCTCCCTGATCGACGCGGTCGTCTGCGGCGGCATCGCCGATGATCATCGCGTGCAGCGCTACATGCATGCGAGTCACGCCACGCTGATCGACGGCCGGCCCGCGAGGGCAGCGGGAAACCGCGTTTTCCCCAATGGATATATCCAATGCGAACTCCGCGCACCGGAATCATCCGATTGCGTGTTTATCGTCCGGGGAGATCCTGCCAAATCGAGGGGACTGCGCATCACGATAAACGGCCAGACCCAGAACGTGGAATACACAGCGGACGGCACCTATTCATGTCCGCTCCCCGCTGACGGGCGTAAAACAATCACCGTTCGTATTCAAAAAACAGGGGCCGACTATCCCTCGATCTACGGACTGGCCACAGCGTCAAAAGCCACGTGAGCCATCCTGCGCCGAAAAATCGACGAGTCAGCCACCTCGCAATTCCCACTTATGAAATCCCAGCTCTCACCCTTCACTTTTCTACGGGCCCGCGCTCTCGCTGTTCTCGCATGCGGCCTCATTTCAATTCCCGCGGCGATCGCACAGACCGACTTCTACGCAGCCTCGTCGAAAGCCAACAACAACGACCGCTGGAACAATGCCGACGCACCGCGCAAATGGACCTCGGACGGAAAAACCTGGGTCGGCGCCAAGACAGGAAACGTCTATCACACCAACGGCTATCAGATCAAAGCGGGTAACATCGGCACCAGCGGTGGCGCAAAACCAGTGTCATCCAGCTTCAATGGCGCCAAACTCATCATCGACGGCTTCTCGTCTACCTCCGGCGTGAGCGCTGAAGGCGCGGGCGATGGAGAAATCGTTTTCGACCTGAAAAGCGGCGGAGCCGTGGGACCGCGAGCAGGTGGATCCAAGAACGCCACCTTGGGCGGCTACCGCGCGGACATCGTCACCGCAGTCACTCTTGGAGCAGAAAAGCGCACACTGCGCGCCGCCGTGGGAGTGGCTGTCCTCGACGGCACACTCACGCTCAATGGAAATACCCGGTTCACCACCGGCAGTCTGAACGACATGCGGTTCATCATCCGCTCGGCTGTCACCGGCAGCGGAAACATCGAGATCAATGGCGGCTCAAGCGGCAGCAAGATCGCGAACGGTTTCCTGACGTGGGAATTCAAAAATCTTTCCGGCTGGCGCGGCACCTCCATCGCCGTCGCCAACAAACACACGATCAGTTTTTCCAGCCCCACGGATTTCGCCCAGATCAATCCAGCGGCCAGCCTGAGCTTCTCCTCCGCCGCGACCGGATTCATCAATCTCTCCGCAGACGTGTCGGTGGCCTCGGGTAAATTTTCGTTCGGCGATCACGTGCTCGAAGACGGCGTGTACACCGCCGATCAGTTAAATGAGCTTCACGTCAGCAAGTGGAACGGCTCTAAAGACTATCCTTTTGCGAGCGGCAAAAGCCGCTTGTTTGTCGGACGATCGATCAGCGCTCCTTGAGCGAATGACTCGCTCATCAGCCGGAAATCACGGTTTCGGCTGTGCGGGCGTTTCGACGGGAGCAGGAGGTTTTGGATCGTCAGGAATCACCACCACGTCACCCAGCCGCACCTCTGCCTTCCGGATTTTCGTAGGATCGATAAACTCCACGGACTTCGTCTCCTTCCCATAGAAGGGGCCGCCGCTCGTGACCAACGTCGCCATCACATCGTCCATCGAAACACCTGCAGACGGCAGACTGATTCGCGTGAACCAGAGCGGCTTTTTCTCCTTCTTAACCGCCGTGGCCGCGTCATAGGCACTGACGAAGAGAAAGAAGCGGTCCTCGACCGCCTCCTGCATCACCCTCGCCTGCTCTGAATTGATCCAGCCATTCTGCGTAAATTTACTCCCGCCGACGATCATGAGCATCTGCTTCTTGTTATGCTCCGAAATTTCGACCCCGACATTTTCGTCTTCGTGAAATCCCAGTTCCGTGGTCGCACCGGGATTCATCGTTCCCCACCACGCCGCCACGATGATCGTTGGCGGCGGCGTCTCCTTGGTGGCACGCAGATAGTGCCGTTTTTCCAACGCCTTCGCCAGCAATTGCTCGATCCGCTCGGGACTCGGCCGCTTTTCATTCGCGATCACTTCGCCAAGCTCTCGAAAACCACCCGGCTTGTAGTAGTAATAAACCGGCTTCTCCGCAGTAGGCTGCGTCAGCGCCTTTCCATCGGGCGTCACATCTGTGACCACCAGTGCGTCCGGCTCAAGTTCGCCGAGCAGCAAGGCTTTCAGATCCGCTCGTGAGACAACCGGCCAGTTCAGAAGCAAAACGCATCCCAGCAAAGTCAGTCGTTTCATAAAAAGATCAGGGCGTCTTTTGTGCGCCGAGGTTTCGGTCCAGCCAGTCAAACGCCTCCGCCTGCATGGCACGCGTGAATACATGGCCACCGTCCCAGCTCTTGGTGATCAACTGGTCTCCTGCCCCTTGCGAATCCCAGATCGCGTGCATCCTGGCATACGCGCGCTCCACGCCTTCTTGTGGAAAAAGATCATCGCTGCGTCCGTTGAAAAACAGCATCGGCTTGGGACACGCCAGGCTGGCGACATCGGAATAATCGAGTTTGTCGAGCAGGCCGGGATGAACCGTGGTGAATGCCGAATGCGACTGAGTCTGATTGTTCGGCGGAGTCATCAGGCTTTCGACCGTCGTCATCCAGCAGATCGAAACCGAGGCGGAAATTCTGTCCGAAAGAGCGGCCACCTGCCAGGCACGATAAGCGCCCATGGACATTCCCACTGCCGCGACACGCTTGGGATCGATCTCCGGTTGCGCGGCGAGAAACTCTGCCGCCCGCAAATCCTCCCAGGCGATCAAACCGGCCAGCGACATGCCCAGGTGAAGCAGATTGGACGCAAGCTGGGCCTGCCCCGCGTAAGCTCCACCGCCACGATCCGACCAGTTGAGCGCGTCGGTCGAGAAGCAGACATAACCACGTTCTGCGAGTGCATCGCCGATGAAGACACCGTCGTACTCTTTCGCCACCAGCGCTTCCGCCGACGCCAGCTTTTCCGAGGGAACTCCCCACGGCCGGATCACCTTCTCTTTTCCAATATCAAATTTTCCGCTGTGCGAGTGCAGCAAAAGCACGGCAGGGAACGGTCCTTTGCCTTTCGGCACCGTCATGTAAGCCAGCACGTGGCTGTCGCCGGTCAGGTTAAAAATGATTTTTCGGACGACATAATTTCCGCGGTCTTCCTCGCCAACAATCACAGGCTCCCAAGCACCTGCGTCCGCGGGAGGTGCGAGCAGCCTGAGAATGACTTCTTTCCTAGCAGTTGTCCGCCATTGTTGAAAATCGGAGAAGCGGCCGCTCAACCAGGAAAGCGGATAGGCCGTCCGGGCTTTCACCGTTTGGTAGAAAACCGGCATCTGCTTCGTGACGCCGGAAGTCTGATACGCGCTTCCCGCGGCCGGCGCATCGGACCCGCCGGCGACACTGAGGCCGCTCAGCAAACACGAAAGCCAGATCAGCCGCCGCAAAGCCCGGCGCGTTTCCGATTTGATAAGGAAAACCATGGACCGCTTGCTCCGGGCATCACGGTGCGGTCAGCACGTCTTCATACTGAATCTTCCCATCGACATCATAATGGCGAAAGATCGCCCGTGCGCCTGATGCCGAAGGCTCGACCGTGACGGAGAGGAAGCCGCCCTTGATCCGAAGAAACCGGTGAGGCGCGGAACGATCGGCCTCACTGAAACCACTCGCGTGCGCATCGGAACTGGGGCCGGCAGAGTACTCACGAAGTCCGGTTTCGGGATCGACCGATGCGTACTGCCAGTGACGGTCGCCGCAGACGATGACCATGTTTTTCTGACTCGCGATGAACTGGCGCAGCTCGGCGCCCTCATGGGCAAAAGCCTTGTTCGAGTGGTTGTCGCCTTTCGTGTCCCTGTCCGGTCCTTCGATGGGCGTGGGGCTGATCAAAACACGGAAAGTGGCGTCCGAATTTTTCACCGTCTCATAAAACCACTTCTTTTGCTCAGCGCCCCAGATGGATTTCTCCGGTCCATCCGGCATGTCGTTTGGACTGCGAAACTCGCGGCCTTCCACGAGCCAGATTTGCACATGCTTCCCCCAACGGATAGTCCGGTACGGCTTCTCGCCGATGGGAACTTGCTCGCGAAACAGAGCCAGCCCCTGGTCCCACGTCAGCTCACCGTAGACCTGCCCCATCCACGCATCGTCCTTCAACGTGTCGTGGTCGTCCTTCATGAAGTAGTTGGAGATCTCGCGGTGAAAAGCCCGCTGAAAGGGCAGCGCAAAGATGCGGTTCCACTTGAAACGGGCCAGCGCCACCGTGGTCGCGAGCGGACTTGGCTTGTCGTAGTATTCGAGATCTCCGGTGTGGATGAAAAAGTCCGGGTGCAATGCGCCCATCTGCGGATAGATCTTGTGCCCGTTTGCCGGGTCGTCGCGCCGCGCGTAGTCCTGGCAGTTGGCGACCGTGAAGGTGACTTTGGCGGAAGCCGCTGCATCGGGCGCGGTCTTGAACGAACCGTAAGCTGTGGCCGCGACTGTATCATTACCCGGCTGTCCTGCTTCAAAACGGTACCGATAGCGCGTGTCGGGTCGAAGATCGCGCAAGGCCACTTGATGCGTGAAGTCAGTCCCGGCCTCCACCTGTTTGATCGGTGTTTTCAGTGCATCCGCTTCGGTGCTCTCCGCAGGCCAGTAAGCAACGCGCACCCAGCCCGCTTTTCCGGGCACCGCTCCCTCCATCTCTTCAAGCGAGTGTCCCTGCAGTTGCGCCTCCTGCGAAACAGGCTCGCTGACCATCAGGGCATTCAGTTCGTAAGCGGTTTTGGAAGCGTCGCCAGGAGCCGCTGCTCTCGGCTCGCGTTTGATTTTCGGAAACGGAATTCCCGGAATCACTCGCTCGGGATCACGCGTCAGTCGCGTCCAAAGAATCGCCGTAGTCTGCGTGACCTCAGCGGCTTTGACGCCGTCGGCCATATGGATGTCCGCAGCATTCGCGAGTGAACCGCTGCCTGAAAAAGCCAGTGCGGCTGCCAACAGGCCGAGCCACGTTTTCGATCGCGAACGGAAGATTGTTTTCATTCGTAGTTCCACTTGCTGATCCACGGATCCTTGGACGCCGCCTGAAACGCTTTCAGTTTTTCGATCAAGCCGGCTTTCACCGTCTGCAACGCAGGATCATCCGCGAGATTCACGATCTCATCGGGATCCTTTTTCAGATCGTACAATTCAAACTGCGGGCGATGCAGGTATTGCTCGATCGTGCGACGGCCGATGACCGTCCCTCCCTCGCGAACAACACTGATCCACGTGGGCGACTGGATGAGGTCTCTCGCCGAGGGAAAGGTCAGGCCGCTCGCGAGATTGTAGATCAACTTGTAGTCGCGTGTCCTCACGACACGCATCGGATAGTACATCGTGATCTGGTGAAACGTGTGTGAGGCAAAAATCTCGTCCCATCCTTGCACCCGCGCGCCGGCGAGCGCCGCCCGAAACGAACGCCCATCCATCTCGTAATTTTTAAGACTGATCCCGGCGACATCGAGCAGCGTGGGCATGATGTCCGCCCAGGTGATCATCGCATCCTGTGTAACACCGCCGCGAGCTCGGCCCGGACTGCGGATGATGCACGGCAGTTTCATGCCGGAGTCGTAGAGTGTCGTCTTCGCGTTTGGGAAAGCCGCGCCGTTGTCGGAGATATAAATGATCAGCGTGTTTTCATACTGACCGGATTTTTTCAGGATCTCGATCAACCGCCCGACGCCCTGGTCCAGCCGGGAAACCGCCTGATAATACTGCGCCAGCTCGGCGCGTGCGACAGGAGTGTCCGGCAAAAATGGCGGCACAATGACTTCATCCGGACGATAAGTGACCGGCGTGATTCCGGTGTAACCCGCTTTCCGATTCCCAAAACTATTGGGCTCCGGATAGGTTTCAAAGGTAGGCTTTCCATTGGGAAGCACGGCATTCGCGCGATGCGGATCATCCGTCGCGTAATAGAGGAAAAACGGTTTCTCGTCTTTCTTTTCGATGACGCCGCGAGCGAGTTCAGCCATTTCGACCGGACTGCGACCGATGGTCGCAGGATCGTTCGCCGCACCTTGCGACAGGACCGTCTGAAACGAATAGACCGAGTCCGGCGCCACGTGAAATTTCCCCACGCGTGCAGTTCGATAGCCCGACTCGGCGAGGACCACCGGCAGGCTTCTCACATTGGCGAACGAACTGAAATGACTCTCGTCGTGCTCCAGCCCGTACATCCCGTTTCGATGATTCTGCCGGCCGCTCAGGATAACCGCGCGTGACGGGCTGCAACTCGCGCTCGTGCAGAAAGCGTCCGTGAAGCGCGTCCCATCTGCAGCGAGAGCGTCGAGATTCGGCGTTTTGATCACCGGATTCCCATAGCAGCCCAGTGCATCCGTACCGTGGTCGTCGGATACGATCAGGACGATGTTGGGCCGAGTCGCCGAAGCTGCGCTGATACCGCACAGCCCCGTCAAAAGAACCACGGTCAGAGCCCGTGGAAACAACCGGTGAAAACGAGACGTCATGAACCGAGCGCTCCGGGTTATTTTTTTTCCGTAGCCGACAGGTACGCCGCGAGTACTTCCATGTGATGATTAAACGTGTGGCTGCCGATGAAGCGGAATCCCTTCGCAAACTTCGGCTGACCGACAAGACGCTCCCCGTCGTAAACATTCACCCAGCGGCCTTCGGAATCCTGAGCCGTAACGATCTCGCGAACCTGTTTTTCCAAGGCAGCGCGTGACTGGGCACTGTCACCAGAATCGTTCGGTTGAGCGGAAACCAGTTTGCCCGTCTCGGTGAAGCTCTGGGCGACTTTGCGCGATGCAGGCTTGGCGCCGTCTTTTTTCAACACCTCATACTCAGCCGCCAGTTCCTTGATCGAGGTCTCCTGCTTCCAGCCGTAGTGCGCGGGCAGATTGGCGTCACTGTACGAGAAGTCGTAATAACCAGGAGCGTTGGAGTTTCCGCTCACGCCCGGCTTTCGGGTCATGTAGAGCGCGCGGTTGGTCTCCAGTTCGCGATAGCGCGGCATGCGGCCGTCCGGCAGCACGCCGGTCTTGAGATAAGTCAGCGCGCGCGGGATCGGCTCGAGGTATTTTTCATCTCCCGTTACGCGGTAGATCTTCATCAACGTGCGAATCGCATCCTCCGACTCGAGGCCGGCGATGGCCGGTGGCTCGAACTTGCGCGCCCACGTGGGTTGCATCTCAAAATTATATTGCTGCGCCCAGGCCGGCTGCGGATCGGGCATCTGCGCGAGAATCAGGAAGTCACCCAGCTTGGACAGCGCCTTCTTGTAACGTTCATCTTTGTAACACTCGATCGCGACCAGAAGCGCTTCCGAAACGGTGCCGACCAATCCATCGTTCAAAGTGTAGTAGCGGTAGTAAGGTTCATGCGGCCAAAGGCGCGGCCAGTCCTTGGGGAACGAGGCCTTCAAAATAGGATAGTCGCTAACCGGTTCACTCCAGCCTTGAGGAAAGGCTCCAATGGGAAACTGCGCCTTCAACAGGGAATCCAGTGCGTAGAGGGATGCGTCGTGAATCGCCGCGTCTTTGAACTCAAGCGCACGATCCAGCTGACACAGAAAGATGATCGAAGACTGCGTTTGATCGTCGTCGAGCGACGAATTGTTCGGGCCTTTCTTGTCGCCTTTTCCGTTGCGGTAACGGCCCGCGAATTTCCCCTTCGGATCGAAGTCAATTCGCTGCGACCAGCCGCCTGATTCCAACTGGCCGTGAACCAGTGCGAGGCCGGTCTCCCGGGCGGCATCCAGGTAATAGCTATCTCCCGTCGCAGAATACGCCTTCAGATAAGCGAGACCGACGGACGGTGTACCCGGCGGCTCGACCCAGATCTGGTCCGCATTGCCCACGCCTTCACCCCAATAATTTTTCAAATCCTCGGAGTAATAGTACGTGTAGCCGCCATGCAGCGCGACCTTGGTACGATAAAACGTCGCCGCTTTTTTCAGTGCCGACTGCGCCTGTTCGTGAAGCGTGTCTGCCGATGAGGCCGCGGCCGAAAAGCCGGTGGTCGCACCAAGCGCGAGCACAGCCAGGGCAGTGCCGATGATTCGCTTTGTTGAAGATTTCGAGGATGTGATGTCTGAGAGTAGTTTCATGAGTTTTCTTCTATTCGGTTAAAGTTTGTTGGTTTCAGTTTGAGTCAGAGGCTTCGTCTGGCCGGGAAGGCGCCAGCTGGCCTCTTCGATCCAGGCGCTGTGATTGAAATTGCCGAGCCACTCCCGCTCGTGGGCCTGGCGGAACGTGATCAGATCCCGCAAGGCCTGATACCCGCGCTCGACCGTCGCGCCCGGGTCAGCGACCGTGAGCAACGCAGCCGCACGCGCACTAAGACGGGCGTGAGTCAGGCCGTTTTTAAGGAAGCCAACGCGCGCGCCTGCCTCTTCGTCGCTTTGAACAGCCGCCGCTGCTTCGGCAAGAATCGACCCGGCGTGTTCGAACGTTTCGGGCGGAAATACCACGTGTGCGGCGATCGCCCACGAACGCCAGCGTGACGCATCCAGGTCGATGAACGCCTGGTTGATTCTTTCGCGATTCTCCAGGGCGTAGGTCTCCCAGTAATCGAAATATTTTTTGACCAGCGGCGCAGCAGCACCGAACGCGCTGTAATACTCCGCCAGCAGATCGTCGGCCGACGCCTCGGGCTTGGTGTGGAGACGCATCAACACATAGATGTTCGGCCCCTGCGTGCTCCATTGGCCGGTCAATGCATCATAGTCGGTCGCGACCATTCCGCTCTCCAATTGCGAGTGAAACTCGTCGACGAACTGATGCGCGAAAATCAACGGCATGTTGTAGCCGTCCAGACAGTAATTACCGCGGGAGAAGAGACGCGCGCCGGTGGCCTGCCATCCGCGCCACTGATCCTTGAACCACACCTGCTCCTCAGTGGACCGCGGGAACCAGCCGCTGGACGGATAAGAGCCGATCAGGAAGCGATCGTTTAATTTCAAGCCGGGTGACGGTCGGTAAAAGTAGTTGAAGTAATTGTACGCCACGACCGTCACCGTCGGATCGTACTTCTCCGCCTCCTTCTGCACCGCCAGCCAGAAGCGCACATACCGGTCGGTCACATAGCGCGAGCCCATCATTTTCGATTTGGGCGAATAGTGCTTCAGGAAATCTCCCGGCTCAGGTCCGTCCAGCGCACGGCAATTTTCGCATTCGCAAAGCCCCATGATTCCGTTCTCCACCGCGTTGAGAAACGAACCGCCAGCCGTGGCACCAGACTTCTGCCGCGCCTCCCACCACAAGCGGACGACCTCCTTCTGAAACTCAGGATTCGACACGCACATGGAGTAGCTCCCGCCCGGCTTCGTCGGACCTCGCTTGCCATTGACCAGCTGAAACCACTCGGGATGCGTCGCTCCATATTTCGCCCACCAGTCGGTGAAAGCGTGGCGGTAGCTCAGGCGGACGCTCTTTCCCATGCGACAGCGGCGGAGATAAACCGTCTGCGCATGCGCATACTCTTCCGCGGCATTCGCGGTGAAACCGAGTTCCGAATTCGTCGCTTTGAACGTGAGTCCGCCGCGCACATTTCGTTGGAAAAACTTTGGAGAAATGACGGCGTCGACCTTCCTCGCAGCCACACTCTTCGACTGCGGAACATAGGTCCCCAGATCACCCGGCCAGAGCCAGCGAGCGCCCAGATCACGTTCCAGCCATTCATAAACGCCCAGCAAAGTGCCCGCGAAAGTCCCGACATCGAGCGGGTCTCCCGCACCATCGCCACCGGCGATGAATAAGGCGTTATCCACCGTCTTTAGCGCGAAAGTCTCCGGAGCCAGTTTCGGCACGTCTATCCCAGCGACAGCCGCCGCCTTGGTTGCGCCGAGATAAATGCGGGTTTGCGAAGACGAGGAACCGTCACCTTCCCGGATCACCGACAGCGTCATGCCTGTGGCTTTCTTGATATGATAGACCAGTTCCTCGGCCGCATAAGTGGCGACCGCCGTGGGTCGGTCCGCCGTGACGACCACCGCCAGCGCTTTCCCTTCGCCAACGATGGCCACTTGCGCGGTCAGTCTGGCGACAGCCGCAAGCGAGCAGGTCAGTACAAATGCCCATACAGGCATCAACCGTCCACGAAGCACAGATGTCCGGCAGTGATTCATCACGAACTCAGGGATAATATTCAGGCTCCTGCTTGGTCTCGTTGGAGAGTTTCCAGCTGATATCCTCCACCCACGCGCTGTGCGAAAGGTTCGAGAACCACTCGCGTTCATGCGCGCGACGGAAGCGCAGCAGTTCTTCCAACGCAGCCTTGCCACGCTCAGGCGTGGATTGGGGATCGGCCTGCGTGAGCAACGCCGCGACCTTCGAGCAGAGCTTCGCATGGGTCAGACCTGTGCGAAGAAAGGCCACACGCGCTGCCGACTCCGGATCGTTTTTCGCAGCCGCTTCCGCTTTCGCGAGCAACTCCTCGCCGGCGGCAAAACAGTTCTCGGGGAAAACGCGGTGCGCTGCCTTGGCCCAGGTGCGCCAGCGAATCGCGACGCGGTCGTAGAACACGTCGGTGATGAGCTGCCGGTTATCCATGGTGTATTTCTCCCAGAAGTCGAAATACGCCTTCACCTGTTCCGCCGCGGGACCGAACCCGGAGTAGTACTCCGCCAGAAGCTTGTCCACGGGAGCCTCCGGATGCGTGTGCAGGCGCATCAGAAGATAAAGGGTCGGGCCCTGCGTGGACCATTGGCCCGTCAGCGAATCGAAATCAGTGCCGAACATCCCGCCCTTCGCCTGATACTGGAAGTCGTCCGCGAACTGATGCGCGACGATGAACGGCATGCTGTAGCCATCCAGGAAGTAGTTATGACGGACAAACACCCGCGCGCCTGTCTTTTTCCATCCATCCCACTGATCCTTGTACCACTGATGCTCATCGTCCGTGCGTGGATACCATCCAGCGGAAGGACAGAATCCGAGGATCACGTTTGAATTGAGTTTAATATCCGAGGTCGGTGCCTGGAAGTAATTGAAGTAAACGTAGCCAATCACCGCTGCGTTGGGATTTTCCTTCGCCGCGAGTTTCTGGATCTCCAGAGCAAACCGGGCGTAGCGATCCGACATGAAATGCGTGCCGTACACCTTGAAATTCGGCGCATAGTATTTGTCGCGATCGGGAGGCTGCGGACCATCCCAGGCGCGGCAGTGCTCGCATTCGCAGGAGCCGAGATAGTCGTTTTCGACCGCGTTGATGAAACTCAGGAGCCCCTGGCTTTTATCGCCGCCACGCTCTTTCCAGAGCTCCACAATCTTCTTCTGCAGTTCGACATTGGAGACGCACATCGCGTAGCGATCGCCGGGATTGATCGGGCCGCGCTTGCCGTTGACCAGTTGGAACCACTCGGGGTGATCCTTGCCATACTTCTCCCACCAGTCGGTGAACGCGTGCCGGTAGCTCATCGGCTGATTCCGGCCCATGCGATAACGGCGCAAAAAGACGGTCTGCTCGCGTCCATATTCTTCCGCCGCTCTGGGAGTGAATCCGAGTGCAGAATGCCCAAATTTGTATTCAAGGCCCGGGCGCACGTTGCGCTGGAAGAAGCGCGGCGAGATCGTCTCATCGACTGGTTGGACAACAACCGTGCGTGTCTTCGGAACATAAGTGCCGAGCTCGCCGGGCCAGAGCCAGCGCACACCGAGGTCGCGGTCCATCCACTCGTAGACACCAAACAGCGTGCCGGCGGAGGTGTTGAAACTTCCAAACGGCTGGGCCTGATCGAGCGGCTTTTCGTTGGCGTCTTTGCCGACGATATAAAGCGCATTCGACGCCGTGCGCAGAACAAACGTCTCCGCAGCGAGTTTCTGTCCATCAAGACCGGCCGCGCGCGCAGCCTCGGTATCGCCCAGATAGATCCGCGTGCCCGTGGATTGCCCCGAACCTTCCGTCTGCACTGGCAGCGTTACGCCGGTCGCCTTCTGCACGTGATAAACGAGTTCCTGCGCTGCGTAGGTGACGGTCTTGTTCGCACGCTTGGGCGTGACGATGACGGCATTGGCTTTTCCGTCTTTGACGATTTCCAGGCCGGCGGTACCCGCAGCCTGCGCAGCCGTGGCGGCTGCGAGAAGAATCGCCGGGATAAGCCGCCGTAGGTATCGGTGGGCAAAAATCGTTTTGATCATGATTGAAGAGGATCGAAGTACTAAGGTTTTATTTTGAGGAGTTCAGTTCAGCACGATGCGCACACTCGCTTCACGGCCGTCGTTTAGTTTCTTCACCCACAATTTCTGCGTGGGCGCGTCGAAGAACCATCCCTCGCCGCCTGCGCGAAACGCCTGCAACGAGCTCTGCGCCTTCAGCGATTGACCGCCTGCGGTGACACCGGCCGGAGCTTTCTTCGTGTTCAGATGCATGCGGAGAAGATGATTCCGCTTCGTCGCCGACCAGGAAACGGTCAGCTCATCGCTGGCGTTCCACGCAGCAGAGATTCGCACCGGAGCCTCCGTATCGTGCAGGACGAACTCACTGGATCCGCGAACCATCGGCCACATCGCAAGCGTTACAAAGCCCGCAGACTCCGCGGAGCCGAAGCCGCTCTCGGCATTGGAGATTTCCATCGGGATGATCGCGCCCTCTTTGATGTAGAGCGGGAATTTCGTGCGAGCGTTCCACCCCTTGAACCAGGTCACCCGTGCAGGGCCCTGCGTTGTCTGCGTTTCGTCCCAGAAATCGTACCACAGGCCTTCCGGCAGATAGATGGAGCGCTCGGGATTCGCGTTGAGCATCGGCGCCACGAGCAGCGAAGTGCCGACGGTGAACTGATCATCCACACGCCAGGTATCGATGTCCTTTTGATTGCTCCACACGAGTGGCCGGCAGACCGGCGCGCCCGTCGCGGCGGCTTCGTTCGCGAGCGTCATCCATAACGGGATCAAGTCGGTATGCAGCCATGACAGATAACGGAAATGATCGGACGCTTCCTTGGAGTACCACCAGGGCATGTGCAGCGTCTGCATGCCGGGCAGCATCGCGCCGAACTGCGCCCACCTCAGCCAGACGTGTTCGGGCGCGGGCCGGTCCTCGAAACCGCCGATGTCCGTCGAGACAAAGGGAAATCCTGAAAACGCGAGCGACAGCGTTGAATAGACGGATGAGGGCAGTCCGTTGTTTGCGAAGCTTCCGCTGAGATCACCCGGCCACTTGAAATTGGTGTAAGCCGAGGAGCCCATCCACGCGGCCCGGGGAATCATCAGAAAATCGTCGCCGTATTTCTTGGTCAGCGACTCGAAGAAAACGCGGCTGTACTCCGTCGCGTAGGAATTATGCACGTCCCGACCGATGCGGCCCCCATGCAGCAGTGCGTCGGCTTCGAGATCCTGACCGGCATCGAGTTTAAAACCGCGAATGCCAGTCTCGAGACTGCGGTCGATCTGCGCCTGCCACCACGCGAAGGCCTCCGGATTGTAGAGATCGATCATGTTGTAGTAGCGGCCGACCAGCTCGCCCGAAGTGGAAATTTTCACGTCGCCCGTTTCAGCCGGCGCATTTCGCTGCACCATTAAGCGACGATCCACGGCCTCCTGCCAGTTGCGTGAATTTTTCGTCGTGTACGGCACCGTCCACGCGAGAGCACGCACGCCCAAGTCTTCGAGTTCCTTGTTGAGTGCTTTGAAATCGGGACTGAATGCGGGATTCGGAATGAACGAGGAACGTGCGTCCTGCCAAGGTGGCTCAAACCACGTGACGCCCACGGGAATATTCATCGCATGAAGTTTCTTCACCATATCGACCGAGTGGTGCCCCCGCAGCGTGTCGATATTCGCACTCGGTTGATCCGGATCTGACATCAGCCAGAACCACGGTTTGAACGACCAGCGCGGAGGACGCGCTGGCAGCCCGATAACCGAGAGAAAATTTTTCACCGTCGAAGCAATGCTCTCGCCACGCACCAGCGTGATATCCAGCTCCCCCGTCGGCGCCTCGTAGGAAATGCGATCAGAGCTTTTCTGACCGACATCGAAGCGCACGCTCCCACCGTAGTTCAGGAAAAAGGCATAGTTGGCCGTCGATACATAGTAGGGCATGTAGGCGCATTCATCCGGCGTGCCGCCTTTATCCCACAGGTCGAACGACTGACCGCGTTGCGCCACCCGGCCGTTCCACATTTCGCCGAAGCCGTAAATTTCCTCCACTGTTCCCAGCATGTTCCCACCGCGCACAGCCGTCGCTCCGCGATTTTCTGGCGCCAGGATTATCCGGAATCCGTTTTTTCCAAATTTACGCACCTCACCGCGTGCATCTGCTCCACTGGAAAGCTTGAACTGCAGCCGCACACTATCGCCGTCGAGCGACGCGCTCTGGAGTCCTGCGAGGGACACCCATTTGCCGTCGATCAAAAAGGCAGGACGGTCGGATTGGCTAAAATAAGTCTTTCCCGCGGCATCCTGAAGACGAATTCCCAGAGCCTGTCGCTCCAGTACGAGCACGGCCTCTTCGTTGTGGAAACTGAATGAGTCCGGCGTCTCACGAAGCCATGAGTTCGATGACACCGGCGCAGCCAGCATGGGCTGGAGCCAGCACACGCTCAGGACGGTGAGACGAAGAAAAAACACGAAAGCTTTGTTCATAAACACGACGATTCGAAACGGTCTGATCAACGCAGCAGGGCGGTCGCGCACCATAGCACCGGTGCCTGTCCGTGCAGGTCGCCGACGATGCGAAGTCGGTCCAGGTAGTATTGCCGGTCGTTTTTCTTGTTGGTGCCTTCGCACACATCGCGCACGGCACCGTCGGGATTGATCTGCCCCACCAGCGCGAGCCAGCCCTTGCGAGCCGCCGGTCCGTAGGTCTCCGCATCGAGCCAGCCATTCTTTACCCCCGTGATGAACGCAAAGGTGAACATGCCCGTGCCCGACGATTCTTTCCACGAGTCAGGACCGTCGATCAATTGCCGCCACATGCCATCCTCCGACTGATACTTCAGCAGTGCGGCCATCATCTTCTGATAGCTCGCGAGAATGGACGCGCGCTGCGGATGCTGCGGCGGCAATCTCAGGAGCAATTCAGACATACCGGCGGCGAACCAGCCATTCCCGCGGCTCCAAAAAAACGGCACATCGGGTGCGTGATGAAAAAGCCCGTTGGGCTGCTGAAGACGCTCGAGATAATAAACCGCTTCGTCAGCCGCGCGATCGAGATACTTGCGGTCACCGGTCGCCCGATACGCCTGCGTCTGCAGCATGGTGATCATGTACATGTCGTCGATCCAGAGACGCGTATGCCAGCTGAGTCCTTTCGAGATCGCTTCTTGCGCCTCCGGGCTGAGCGTGACCTGGCCCGAGTGCAGACCCCATTGCTGATCCGCCTGATAAAGTCCGGGCGTCAGATAACGCGCATCGCGTGTCTGGATGAAGAGCTCCAGCGGCAGCGCGCCGAAGATGGAGTAGTCGACGTTGAACGGAGGCGGCACCGCCTTTGCGCGTTCACCAAAAAGGGGCTGATAGCGCGCAACCAGTTGCGCAGTCAGATCGATGTTGTTGCTACGCTGGGCAAACGTCAGCGCGCCGTACCAGGTGCAGGTTTCGACGTAATGAAGGATGCCGGTTTTTCCAAAGGTGCGGTAATCGTTGCCAATGAAACGCTGAGTTACCCGCTTTCCGACTTCCTCCGGAGACGCTCCCGCCGGATAGGGACCAAAGTCGAAGCCTGCGCGAACTTCTGTGCTCACCAGACACAACAACGCAGACAACAGGAGGGAAGGTTTGAACAGTGTCTTTATCATAAAATGGATTTTAGCGCCTCAGGTGAGGTGTCTCGCGTGAACCGAGAGGCATCTGACGATTATATCGGTGCAAGGGTTTCGCCCCGTCTGACGTTTCGCCCGCGCCTTGGTGGCGCCGCGTAAACTGAAAAAAGCGATTTCGCAGTGCCGTCTGTCGATCATCAGGCACAAAGGTTTGCCGGTAATGCCGCCTCGTTTCGGAGTGACGTGGGCGCGGATATGCCGGACGCGGATTTTTCGGAAAAGCCGCAACGCGAGGGAAGTTTCCCCGTGTGATTGCGGAAGGCCCGGCTGAAATCGTGGGGATGACGGTAGCCGAGGTGGTAGGCGACTTCCTTGATCGTCACTCCCTTCCCTCTCAACATGCGCTCGGCTTCACGCCGGCGGATTTCGGCGATCATTTTCATGACGGTCGTGCCCAGTCGTTCGCGGAAGAGCCGCTGGATCGTCGCTGGCGAGACGCCCATGAAATCGGCGAGACGGGAAAGCGGCTGGCGCGTGGCCACGTGCTCCTCAATCCAATGAAGCGCCCGGTCAATCGCCTCCTTGCGCGAGTCGCCTTCCCTTCCCTCGCACACACGCACGATCCGTGCTTCCAGCAACGCCTGCAGACCACCCAGCGCCGCCTCGGCGTGTGTATCCGCGCGGTAAACTTCATTCCGGGAGAGTGCGTGCAAGCGCCGGAACTCACTGAGTTCGCATCCGCTCAACTCATGATGAATCATCTCATCCGATCGCAGGTTGGCGATCGCGGGATGCAACGGACGCTGCCAGACCCAGACCATCAACTTGCTCATGCACTCACGGCTGTCGCCCCAGCCGAACGGGCAATCGGGGCCAAGAATCAGCAGCGCGGGACACACAATTTTCTCACTCCTGCCGTTCAAGATCAGAGTCGGACATCCCGATTCCACCACGACATAGGTCCAGCCGGAGTGAAACGATTGGGCAATAGGCGCCGTGCCGAACTGCCGGGATCCCCACGCCAGATAATGAAGCGGAAGACTGTTTCCCACCGGAGCCCGCCAGTGAGCCCGATCGGATGGCGGCAAAACCAAGTGTCGCACGTTGGAAATAGCCTGCGGCGAAACCATGCCGGAGGTGTGGCTGAAAAATGGAGAGACATTCCCTCCCGGACGGGACAGGCCGGTTTTCAGAGGGGCATGCGGGGCTTTTCCGGAAGTGACAGTGGACATATGCGGTGGAATTTGGGTCTCCGCGAAGGATGCAGCGCATCCCCGTCACACGTTTCACAATGTGAACTTATTGTTTCGTCAAACAAAATAGTTGAAGGCCATCCGATTTCCCCTGACAGCTTTTGCCGGCCGGCGGCTTAACACCGCGGGTTCACTCGCATCGCTTCATGAAAAACATCCCTGTCGTCGTCCTTGAAAGCAAAGCCGGCCTCGCCGAAGGCCCGGTCTGGGACTCGCATCGCCAGCAGCTCTGGTGGGTGGATATCGGCGGCGGCTCCATCAATCGTTATGATCTCCGGACTAGCCGGAACGATACCTTTCCACTCCACACGAGAATCGGTGCGCTCACGCTCACGCAGGGCAGCGACCTGCTGCTCGCCACCCATCATGGCTTCACGCGTTTCGATCCACAGACCGGAATCCTAGCAAAACCGATTTCTCCCGCAGACCACGACACTGCGCAGCTTCGCTTCAATGACGGGAAATGCGATCCCGCCGGACGTTTTCTCGCCGGCTCCACTTCGCTCGCAGGAAAAAATGCCACCGGATCGCTCTACTCCTTCGAGGATGGCGGGAAAATTCAAACGCTGCTCCGTGGTATCGCGCTTTCCAACGGCCTGACGTGGAGTGTGAACGGACGCCTGTTTTATTACATCGATACCCTCACTCATTCCATTGCCGCCTTCCCCTATGACGTGGAAACCGGCCGGCTCGGAGAAGGGCGCACGGTGATCTCGATTCCTCCACGTATGGGCTATCCGGATGGCATGACGATCGACAATGACGGCATGCTGTGGATCGCCCTCTGGGGTGGCGGAGCCGTCACGCGCTGGGATCCCCGCACCGGATCACTGCTCGAAAAACATCCGCTTCCCGTCTCACAAGTCACCTCCTGCTCCTTTGGTGGCCCGAAACTGGATACGCTCTACATCACGACCGCACGCGCCGATCTTTCTTCCGACCAGCTCGAAAAAGAATCGCTCGCCGGCTCTATTTTCAGTCTGCGTTCGGATGTCGGTGGCGCAGCGCCCCACCGCTTCCAAGGTTAACTGAACAGACGCCGATCGCAGTCGTCAGTCGGACGTTTTACCCGAGCCGTCTTCGCTCAGCTTCCAAAACGCGTTGTCTACGTGTGCAATGCGCATCGCTTCCGTCGCGCGAGCCACCATCGCAGGATTTTTTGTGGATAAATCGGTTCGCTCTCCGATATCGTTCTGCAAATCGAACAGCGCGATGGGCGCTTCCAAGGTCCTCAGCCGGATCGCCTTCCAGAGTCCATCGAGAAGCACGGCCTGGCTCACACCATTCTCATGAAATTCCCAATAAAGATAGTCATGCTTCGCTTGGTTTTCGCTTCCAAGCAGAGCCGGCACGATGCTGATGCTGTCTGTATTTTTCGGTGAAACTGTTCCCGCCAGCTCGGCAAATGTTGACATCATATCCCCGAAGTACGCGACATGGCCTGAAACACCTCCCGCTTTGATCCGTTCCGGCCAGCGCGCCACCAGAGGCACGCGCACACCACCCTCGAACAAGGAGCGCTTGAGTCCCGTCAGGGGACCGCTCGCCTCGAAAAATGCCGGATCGTAGTCAGGCCCGCCCTCGTTGTGAGCCCCGTTGTCACTCGAAAAAATCACCAGCGTATTTTTCTCCAGTCCGAGTTTTTTCAGATGCTCGAGCAGCGCGCCGATCTTCCCATCCATCCGCGTGATCATCGCCGCATGACCCTTCACGGAATCTTTCCAAGGCCGGTCGGCATAAGACCCATAGTCCGGTACTTCGTTTCCATCCCCCAGCTCCGCCGTTCGTTCGTTGTTCGCATGGGGAAGCGTGAGCGCCAGATAGAGGAAGAACGGGTTCTCTTTATTTTTCGCGATGAAGGCCTGCGCTTCTTCGAAAAATAAATCGTTCGCGTAGACGGCTGGCTTGGTCGCATAGCCAGTCCCTTCAGCCTCCCCCACGTGCGTGATCACATTGGGAAGAGTGACGCGCTGATTGTTGCGCCAAAGAAAATCGGGATAGTGGTTGTGGGCATGTGTCTGGTTGAGAAATCCGAAATGGTAGTCGAAACCGTGCTTCAACGGATCGCCCGCGTCGGTTGCGGAGCCCAGCCCCCACTTGCCGATAATCCCGGTGGCATAGCCCGCCTTTTTCAGAACACTGGCCACAGTCACGTCTTCAGCCTGAAGAATCTGAACTTCCGGGGATCGTCCGCCGGCATTTCCTCGCACACGCGTGTGACCGGTATGCTGGCCCGTCATCAACACGCTGCGCGAAGGCGCGCACACCGGGCTGCCTGCATAAAACTGGGTGAACCGGATTCCCTCCGCCGCCATCCGGTCGATGTTCGGCGTCTGGATCAACGTCTGCCCATAGCAGCCAAGCTCCCCATACCCTTGATCGTCGGCTAGAATGAAAATGATATTCGGCCGATCTGTCGCTGCCGCGACGAGACTCAGCGCCGAGAAAAGGAAGAGGGGGACAATGCGCATTTTAAAAAGTGAGGAGACGAAAACCGGCTGGCGAACCAGCCTTCAGAGAAGAAAACCAGAGGACGCCGCAACTCCGTCTTCATTCCGACCGTCCGCCGCTTTCACGCCATAGCTGCACCATCGCGAAAAGTGGATTGTGGCCGACATAATCGCGACAGGGTTCATTTCGCCCGGAAGGTTTTCGCTTCAACTCTGACTGGCTGCCAATCATGGGATGATAAAATTCCCACAACGTTCCGCTGCGCGAAAACTCAGCCGCCGTCGCATCCAATGCATTCTCCATGATTTTCCGCGCGCCCTCGGCATGGTCATAACGCGCGCAGCCTCGGGCCGCCCAATAAGCCATGCAGTTCCACACCGGTCCGCGCCACATGCGCAGCTCAAATTTCGAATCGGACATCGCCACGGTCGTTATCGGATGCGGCGCAAAAAACTCTTTTGGATTGAGCAGATGCTCCTCGATCACACGACGCGCCTGCTCAGGAGTGGCCGCGCCCGTGACCACCGGCCACATCCCTTCGAAAGACAGATGCCGGTTTTTCGGATCGCGAACTGACCAGCGATCATAAAAAAAGCCCGTCTCGGGATCCCACAGCTCCGTCTGAATAAACGTGCGCAACGTATCCGCTTTGGCCTGCCATTCTTTATCCGGCTCACCCAAACGCCGGCTCCAGTCCGCCGTTCGCGCATAGAGCAGATACAGATGCGCCGTCGCGTCGATGCACGCCTCGGGCGAAGCGGGGCGATTGAGAAACCGCACGCCTTCATCGACACCGCTCTCCCAAATATCTTTCACGACATCCAGGTAATAAAACCCGCCTCCCGCCACGCTCCGGTTGGCCTCAAACCAGCCGATTTGTTTCCTCGCCGCGTCCAGCGCCTGCCGGAGCAATGCGACATCCCCAGTCTGTTCCACATACGCATCGACCGCGACCACCCAGAACGGCGGAAATCCTTTGAAGTTTTTAAACGTGGGTTCGTCCGTGCCGGTCAGAACTTCCGCGCCCGGATGTCCTGAAACGCCAAACGTCACCACGCCGGGGATCAAGCCATCCGCCTGCTGCCCGGCCAGTTCGTTGAGCGTCTGCCTGCGCACATGCTCCGGCGCCGCGCGCACCGTATCCAATCGCGCCTGTGTGAGATCCCAGTGTCCAAACGCCCGGCCGCCCATGTAGCCCGGCCCGATGGATTCATACGGGTATTTGAAAAAGCCTGCCGCGGGCCGAACACTTCGTCCGTGCAATTGCGCGAGATACTGGAGCATCGGCTTCCACGCGGCTTTCGATGGCTGATCCGCCTCGTGCAACAGTGCCGCTGCCAGAATTGCACCTTCGGACGTTGCGAACGATTCCGACACAGCCTCCGGAGCGGCTGGCGAGAGCATTTGCCCGGCAAGAAACTCCGCGGATCCGAGACAAACGACAAGACCTGCCGCCATTCTCCACTTCAAAGGGCCAAAACAACGGGGAAAAGTATGCATCACTGAATTGGGTTACTAATGATTATAGCCCGTACTGTGAAACACCCACAGACGGCACTATCGAGCATCACCCAAACGCCGCTGCTCAATTCTCCAACCGGAAACACCCCGCATTTTACAAAAGCCACATCAATCTGCTAGCACGCTCGGATGCCAAAGGGCCCATGTAAGGCTCTCCAGTGCCCGGCCGCTCAAGCGGCTTCGTCAGCTGGCGCTCCCGTTACAAGCTAGTCGAGTAAAGATCCGCCATTTACAGGCACGCACCAAAATTCCCGTAACGGTGCGTCAGGACGGGAAAATGTCTCGGCAAGAGGTTTTGGCGGCGAGTTATCGTCGCCCACAATACGGATTGCAAAATAGCAATTAAAGTCATTTACAGCCATTAAAGGTCACTTTATTAGCCTTAAAATGAGCGCACCCTACCCTTCTTTTTCAGAAAAAGCCGCAGCGGCCCAGCTCTTGGACCGCATCAGAGCCCAGCGGCTTGGACGCAATTGGTCGCAACTGGAAATGGCGCAGCGCGCCGGCGTTTCGTACGCAGCGTATAAGGCTTTCGAGCGTGGTGTAGGAAACATCACACTGATCAATCTTCTGAAAATTTTGAGTGTCCTAAACTGCCTGGACCGGCTCGCTGAACTGGTGCCGCCGGTTGTCCCAGCCGAAAAGGAAACGCTCGCCACGTTGGAAAAACCGAAGCGCGTGCGGGCGACGGCCCGACGTTCCTGATCGCTCATGAAAACAACGTCCGTCCCTTCGATCGGGGTCCACTGGTACAACTTTTCTGCCGTCGGAAAGGTGCTTGTCCCTGGAGAGCCACGTTTCGCGTACCTGCCCGAATGGCTGTCGGCAGGTTTTAATCTCTCACCCATCCAAATACCCTTCACCGAAACCTTCCATCGCGTCCGCGAGAAGGAATTCGATTTTTTGCCGGGCTTTCTGGCCGACAGTATTCCCGATCAGTGGGGCCAAAAAATCATGGCCGCCGATCTCGCGAAGTACGGTCTTAAAATAACGCCGCTCAACAAACTTGCGTGGGTCGGAACCCGTGGGATTGGCGCTCTGAAATTTTTGCCCCCAGCGTCCGAAGATCGTTCGAGCAATTGGGAGTCCGTTTCTCCTTTGTATCTCGCTCGTGAAGCCCAGGAAGTTTTCAAGAAGTCTCCGCCCGAGGCATTCGAACACTTGCTGAAAGCAGGCACGGCAGGCGGCGCCTTTCCGAAAGCCAACGTGGCACTGCTGCCTGACCGAACCCTGCTGTGTGGCGGCGATGTCGCCAAGGATCTCAAAGCACAGCATCCCGGTGCTAGGCTGGGCATCTTGAAACTCGACAGTGAAGACACGCCCGGGCGTCCAAGTACTGACGGGAGGCTCGAATACGCCTACTTGGCAATGGCACGGGCTGCAGGTATCCGGACGACCGCCGCGGAACTACTTTCTGACGAAGAGGGGGAACGCGTTCGCAATCACCTTTTCGTGGTGCGGTTCGACGTCTCCGAAGCTGGCGATCACCGATTGCACCTGGTCACGCTGGCGGGACTTCTGGAACGGTTCACGCTGACGTATTCAAATCTCATCGACGCCACCAGGCGCCTGACCAATGACCGGCGTGAGGTGGCAGAAGCGGTCCGGCGAATGATCTTCAATGCCCGGGCAGGGAATTCCGACGATCATGGAAAAAATCACTCCTTCGCTTTCGATGACAGGACGGGCGAGTGGAAGCTCACTCCGGCCTACGATCTGACATTAAATTACTCGGAAGGACGCCTGTACCATGGGCTGCTGCATCAAACGTTTGGCGGAACCCCCGCCCTTAACCAGATGAGGGAACTTGCCGGCGATTTCCTGATTTTGGGCGACGAGTTCGATGTGATCGATGCCCAAGTGAAAGCAGCCATCGACAGATGGCCCGCCTTTGCTGCTGATGCATTTCTCACACAGGCTGAGACCGATCGTGTAAGCGAAATACATCGGGGAATTGCAGAGCGGCTTCAGTTGCAGACTCCTTCTCGGCCGCTTAAAACCCCACGCCGGTTTAGGTGACGCACCATTGGGCAGCGGGAGGGACCGCGCCGGTAACTCACCGGCATGAGCGCACGACCTCTTTCGGAAGAAGAATATGCCCGCATGGTGGAGTTTCTCGGAGCAGCCGGACGCCAGCGTGACCGACTGCTGCTGGTCCTTGGATGCGGCACCGGCTACCGCATCACCGAGCTGCTGTCGCTGACCATCGCACAGGTGTGGGACGGCAAAGCAGCCCGCAAAGAAGTGCTCGTCGCACGGCGAAATCTGAAAGGCGGATCCGGCGCACATTGCCGGTCGGTACGATCGCGCCGCGTTCCATTGTCTGCAAAGATTCAGGAATTAGTAGCGGAGTACATGGTATCGCTTGCTGCTACAGCTTCGCCTGAAGCGGCGCTTTTTCTCACAGACCGGTCAGGGTGGACCGCGATGAACCGCTCGTCAGCATTTCGAATGCTCACTAGAACAGCAAAGGACTGCGGGATAGATGAGCGAAGAGTATCCACTCACTGCTTACGAAAGATCTTTGTGGCCAGGGCCTACAGAGCTACCGGCCACGATCTGATCAAAACCCAGCGGATCGTCGGGCACCGTTCACCGATGACGACGGCCCGCTACTTGGAAACCGATCAATCTGAACTCGACGAACTGGTACGCACCCTGGCGGCCTGAGTCCGGGTATCTCACCAACCTAGCTGTACAGTCGCAGATGTCTTCCAGCGGACAGAAACAGGCTCTTAACGCCTTGGTCTTCTTCTTCAGAGAGGCACTCAAAAAAGATCTGGGTGCCCTCGGAGATTTTGTCCGGGCCAAGCGGAAGCATCCTCGCATTCCGGTCGTTCTTTCCCGGGAAGAATTGAACCGACTCTTTGACGTGCTACCCGGCACCTATCGCTTAATGGCCGAACTCCAATATGGGAGCGGACTGCGGATCACCGAACTGTTGGAGCTGCGCGTACAGAGCCTCGATCTGGCCAGAGGCCGGTTGCTCGTTCGGGGCGGCAAAGGTGACAAGGATCGCGCCACCGTTCTTTCCCAAAAACTTGTCTCCCCACTCCATGCGCACTTGGGACGCCTTCGCGACCTGTTCGCGCAGGACCGCGCAAGCAACATACCCGGAGTCTGGTTACCGCTAAATGTGGAACGTAAGTACCCCAACGCCGGTGTCCAGTGGCCTTGGCAGTGGGTTTTTCCGATGAGAGAACTCTCCCGCGACAGGCAGACTGGAATCGTCCGCCGGCATCATGTGCTCGACGGCACTTTCCAGCGCGTGACTAAGACGGCGGCGGAGAAAGCGGGCATCGACAAGCGCGTCACACCTCATGTTCTTCGGCATTCATTCGCGACTCACATGCTCGAGTCTGGAGTAGACTTACGTGCGCTTCAGGATCTCCTCGGACACGCCAACGTGGAAACAACCCAGATCTACACCCACGTCACCGTTCGTCCGGGGCTGGGTGCGCGCAGTCCGCTAGACCTTTAGAGACGCAACCGGAACGTCCCTCGGAGGCCTAAGTCCTCACGAATACATCGCTTTTTCGTGACCTCAACCGGACGGAAGAGTCAGCACAGCTGGCCTGGGTTTCAGTTTCAGCGGCGTCCAAATCCGGTTGCTCGTCCCGATCATTAGGCCGCACTCGTCTCCAGCGAAACAAGCGCGGAGAAACCCGCGATGAACGCGAAACCGGTTACGTGTTTACCGGTTGAAGAGGCCTTGGATTTTGTGCCGTTGCCCAGATTCAAGCGGATGAATGCCGCGCTCTTCGTGCTCCCGCCGAGCACCGGCTTTGCTTCAGGGTGAACCCCCACGCCCCAAACATGAAATCTTCATTGCTCTCTTCCGCTGCCGCCTGTCCGGCTCAGCGTTTTTCCTTCCGCTTGAGCCTGCAACTTACCCTCGGCTTTGCCTTGTTGGCCGGAAGCACCCGCGCCGCCAATATGACCATCACCCAGGGCCTGTTGGATAATCGAGGCAGCGTGATCGATTTTTCCCAGTCCACCATCGGCACCGGAATCCATGCGATCACCAACACCCTCCAGCCCGGGGACACGATCTATATCCAGGCCCACACCCGGAAAATGATCCGGCTGAAAAACCTCACCCAAGGCACTACCGCCAATCCCATCATCATCACCAACACCGGCGGCCAGCTCATCCTCACCAATACTCCCAACGTCGCGCCTGACGGCCAGGGCATCGATCTGGCGGGCGTCCGGCACGCGATTCTCCGCGGCACCCCTTCGCCCGGCAATTATGACTACGGGATCAAGGTCGCCAGCACCAAGAGCGGCTACAATGGCGTGAAGATCGGCCACAACTACGCCACGGATCCGGCCGCTTACGTTTGCTCCCTGGATGTCGAGGTCACCGGACTTGAGATCGCCAACACCGGCTTCTCCGGGATCCAGGCCAAATGCGAGCCTACCCTCGATAAACTTCCCGCCGGCTACATCATGGATAACATCCGCATCCACGGTAATTACATCCACGATACGACCGGCGAGGGCCTCTACCTCGGCTGGACCAGCTATCCCAACCACCACGACATGAGCAATGTGTCTGTCTACGACAACCTGCTGGTGAACACCGGCTGGGACGCCATTCAGCTCAACACCTGCATCATTGGGGGGCTCATCTACAACAACGTGGTCCTCGGCTACGGTCTCACGAGCTACACCTATAGCACCACTTACCCCGAGCGTTATTCCTGGCAGAACGAAGGCATCAGTATTGGCGGCAAATCCACCGTGAAAATCTTTAACAACTGGATCCAGGCCGGCAACGCCTACTCCGGTTCCTCGGTCAACATCGCCATGTACGGCCCCACCAGCATCCATAACAACGTCTTCATTTTGGGCGCTTACGGCGCCACGGTCCAGGAAGACGCCATCTACGTCAACGAACTCGCCAGTGCCCCGCCCCTCATCGGCGCCACCCTCGACATCCTTAATAACACCATCATTCAGCCAGACCGAAACGGCCTGGGGCTCAGTGCAAACGTCACCGTCCCGACCCGGTTCATCAACAACATCGTCGCGCAGCCCGTCAACGGCACCTACGTCGTCAATTCCTCTCCGACCGCCTCGCTCACGCAGAACAACAACCTCCACGTGAGCACGGTCGCCGCCGCCGGTTTTGTCGATGCCGCCAACGCCGACTACCAGCTCACGGGCAGCTCTGCGGCTGTCGACGCCGGCGCGAATCTCACCAGCTCCGGTGTCACGGACGATTTTGAAGGCGCCCCCCGCCCCCTCAGCGCGGCCTTCGATATCGGCGCTTACGAACGCGAATACACCCCGGTCACCGACATCCTCACGCCCCTCGCTTGGGGCACCGCGACGGGCAGTGCTTACTGCCCCGCCTCGACCGCCTTCACCGCGCAACCGACGTGGGATGCCGTCAACTCCCGTCCCACCGGCGACGATCCCACCCCGCAGTCCAACACGACCACCGCCTATGCGAATCGTCACTGGTATGTCGATTTCGGTCCCGCCTACACCAGCGTGCGCCTTACCGGCACATGGACGCGCTACCGTCCCTCCAGTCCGGGCAACCACCCCGGCTTCGCTTCCGTCTGGTGGGATGACGACAACGACAACGTCAATGACGGCATCAATGCTGCACCCTTGAATTTCTCCACGGCGCAAGGTCTCGCCAACGTCGGCACTCAGCAATGGGTGCGAGACGCTGACTTCAGTGCTGCGCCCCTCACGCCCGCGGGCCGCTATCTGGTGTTCAGCACTGGCCCAGCCCCGAGCAACCGGCCCAACGAATTCGCCTTCAGCGGCTATACCGTGCCCTGATTTCGCTCACGGTTGATCGCTCTCGAGCGTCTCGCACCTCCGCCCGCCTCTCGGCGCTCCCTTCCCGGAGCGCCGATTTTATTTCCTGGGGTCCACTATGCCGGCGTTGGCCTAGGCTTGTTTTTGTGCCGACGATCTCCTGTCCATCCCGTTGGGCGGATGGTGCGCGGGAGTGTCAGACGGGCATGCTGGCGATAGACTTCACGCGTAAGATGGAACCCCTTTCCGTCAGCGAGCCCATCGCCGAATTTTTCTGGCTTTCTGCTCTATGAAAAAATGACCGAAGGGTTAAACGCTACTCCTTCCTTTTTAAGGATGATATCATTCGAGGGCTTAGTGATCTTAATTTTTCTACCGAAGATCATCAGCGCTATTCCTGCCGAACGAATCACGTTCTCTCCCAACTCGACCATGACCGTAGGTCCGAAGCTACGTCTTTAGCGTACTCCTCCTTGGAATTCCCTCCGTCAATTTCCGATTTCTTCAGATTCAAATCTTGTCCTCGGTCATCTCCCAAAATGTAGTTGAGTTCGAATACATGGCCAATCCGTGCCCTGCTTTCTTTTTCACCCTCACGATGACTGCGGCATAAAGGTGCACAGCATGCGTGCAAACAACGCACTCACTTTCCGCGGTCAGACCTTAGTATGTCGGCCGCGCCTTCGGCCACCAAGCGCTAGGACACATCGACGTGCGCCTGTCACGCGAGCCCCCGCACCGCCGCCGCTCCATCCCCCTCCCCTTCTCACTCACCCACCAACCCTTGAATCATCTCCCAAAGATATCGTGCCCGGAGAGTCCCGACGCGCTTGGCTCGAAAATGCAGGCCCCGCGCTCCTCGACGGGCAGCTAAACTCCCTGTCACCACGCGGTGGGAGTGGATTGGACTCCCTCACTCCGAGCATATCTCCACTGCCTCCTTGAGCGAATCGAGCGGCGGCGTGCGTTTCGGCAGGAATTCCTGGGCCACGAATCCCGTGAACCCGGTCGCCTTGATCGCGCGCATGATGGCGGGGTAGTTCAATTCCTGGGTGTCATCGATCTCGTTCCGCCCGGGATAGCCCGCCGTGTGGTAGTGGCCGATGTAGGGATGGCTCTGCTGGATTGTGCGGATGACGTCTCCCTCCATGACCTGCATGTGATAGATGTCGTAAAGCAGCTTGAACCGCTCGGAACCCACGCGTTTGACCAGTTCAACGCCCCACGGTGTGCGGTCGCACATGTAATCTTGGTGGTTCACCTTCGAATTCATGAGTTCCATGCACACGGTGACGCCGCGCTTCTCGGCCTCGCCGACGATCTGCTTCAGGCCGGTCGCGCAGTTCTCCAGCCCTTGCTCATCGGGCATGCCGTCGCGATTGCCGGAGAACAGGATCACGTTGGGCAGGCCGGCCTCGGCGCACTGATTGATGCGTTCAATCATCGACGGCACATAGGCCGCATGATGTTCGAGGCGGTTCATTCCCTTTCCGATGCTCGTGGTGCCGTTGGCCATGGCGCAGGTCAGGCCCAGCTTCTGCACCACCGCCCACTCGGCCGGGTCGAGCAGCTCGACCGACTCGATGCCGAAGCCCTTCACCACCGCGGCGAACTCGGCCAGCGGGATATCCGGGTAGCACCACTTGCACACCGAATGGCGGAAGCCGCCGGGCGTGAGCGCGGCGGCCCGTGCAAGACTGGAGGGGATGGATGGCAGGAAAACCTCCGGTGATCAGAATTTTCCCGAGAGCGAGAACAGGAACGTGCGCGGTTCGCCGTATCGGAAGCGATTGGCCAGCCACATTTCGTCGGTGACATTCTTCACGTTGAGCGTGGCACTGATGTCGCGGCCCATCAGTTTGAATCGCCCGCCAAAACCGGCGTCGAACAGGAGGTAACCGTCCATGTTCCAAGGTCTGCTCGCGACGCCGGCGACCACGACGTAGGCCTCGGTCTGCTCGCGTTCGCTGGCGAAGCGCGCGCCGCCCATGACGAATAGATTGGTGAACTTACCGACCTTGCCGAAATCGTGACGGCCCCACAGCGAGGCCGTGTGCTCCGGCGCATTGGCCAGACGGTGGCCGGTGCGGGTGTAGAAAACGCTGCCGTCGGCGAGGATGACGCGCGTGTTGCTGGACGTGTCGCTGAGCACCCACGCGTCCGTGTAGGCGTAGGTGGCGATGATCTGGGCTCCCTTCCAAGGCTTCAGTCGGAGGTCGAGCTCGATGCCTTCACTGCGATCGGTGCCGGATTGCTCGATCGGGCTGAACGTCTCCAGCAGGCCGTCGGGACGCGTGATGGTGACCGCCGGCAGGAAGCGCACGATGTCGGTGTTATCAACCTGGAACACGGAAACGGAGGCGGCGACCTTATCCTGGAGGAAGCTGGAGCGCAGGCCGACGTCGTAACCTTTGCCGGACTGCGGGCTCGGGGAGAACTGGGTGCCGTCCGGACGACGGCCGGAGCTAAAGACCGGAAGAAATGATTCGGAGTAGTTCGCATATACCGAGAACTTCGGGGTGAACTTATACACGGCGCCGACCTGCGGGATCGTGGCGGGTTTGGCCTCGCCGCGAGTGCGGACTCCGGTCGAGGGCGTGTAATCATTCACGTAAAAATAGTCACGGCGGACACCGGCGAGCGTGCGCAGCCTGCCGTCTAGCATCGACAGCTGGTTGGTCACGTAACCGCTGCGCGTGGTGTTGGTGCTGCTGTATCCGTCGGAAGAGCTGCCGATCGTTTGGGATTCATTCAGCTCGGTGACAACCCAGGTGGCCGGGTCGAACACGTTCCACTGGGTCAGCGGGCTGGCGGGCACCTGCACGCCGGTGTAGTCTTGGTAAAATTTCAGGGTCTCGTATTGGTAACCGACTATATTTTGCACATCGATGCCGGCGAAGGTGAAATTGTTGACCAGTTCGCCCTGCCGCCAGAGATCGTCGGTACCGCGCTTGCGATGCGTGAGGCCGCGGCGCGGGAGGGTGTCGAACGCCGTGCCGGCAAGCGTGACGTTCTGGCCGTTGGCACGGATGTTCTCATACCACGTGCCGGCGGTGACGTTGGCGCGCAGCGTCAGGTAGGAAGTGAAACGGTGGATCAGCTCCGCCGTCGTCACCCCCATCTCGGTGTCGTTGTAGTCGCCCGGAGCGGCCGCGTTGAAGGAACGGGTGACGGCGGCAGGACGGTCCTCGAAGTCGATGCGGGCGTTAAACGGCAGGCGCGGCGAGAAGCCGTTGGTGAGGCGCTTGCTCTCCTCATACTCGACGGTAAGCGAGGTGCCGGGGCGGATCCACCACGTGAGAGACGGGTTGATGAGAGTCGTCTGGTTTGCGAAGCGGTCGACGATGGAGTCGGAGTCCTCGTACGAAGTCACGAGCCGCAGGGCCAGCTTGTTCTCGATGAGCGGCGTGTTGATATCGAGCACGGCGCGGTAGAAATCGTAACTGCCGGCCTGCAGCTGGTAATTGACGAAGTTCTGCGTGGGTTTCGGGCGCTTCGTGATGTAGTTGACCGAACCGCCGGGATTGAGCTGGCCGTAAAGCATCGAGGACGGGCCCTTGAGAACCTCCACGCGGTCGATGTTGGCGGAGCCGACGAGACGGAGACGGCGGAAGCCATTGCGCATCGGGAGGAAGCCGGTCTGCCCGCGCAGCGTGAAGCTGGTGTTGTCGCCCTCGTTGGTCGACTGGCCGGCGCCCAGCGAAACGCCGCTAGTGTAGGCGACGGCGTCGATAAGGTCGATCGCGGCGATGTCCTTGAGGAACTCCTCGGTGAGCACCTGCATGCTGATTGGCAGGTCCACAAGTTCCGTGCGGGTGCGCGTGCCGGCGGTGGAGCTGTTGGAGAAATAGCCTTCGTTGTCGTCCGCGCGGACTAAGAACGGCGAAAGCTGCAGGAGGTCTTCATCGAGGTCGGAGGCGGGCTTGGCGGATGGCACCGGCGCGGGCGCGACCCGGGCGGTTTGCGCGGGGGCGCTGCTGACTATCCATAGGGAGGTCATAGCACCGAGGAGACAGACGTTACGAATGGGCTTGGAGCAGGTGTGTTTCATGGGGCGGGGTTGCTTGGGTGGAGCTGGCGCGAGTCATCACGTAGCAGGTTCAGCCCACAGATGTCTGAGGCCGCACCACGGGATAAACGGTGGCCACATTCAATCGCTTGAGCGGGAGCAGCGCGGGCGGAGGTAGGTCGCGTAGATCCGAGCGCCCATCCACCTACGTGATCCACAAACCGAAACACTTTGCAGGCTGCGGGTTGCGGCCGGCGTGGCGGAATAGTTCCGACTGAGTTAAATCGAGGAGCCGTATGGCGCATGGGACTGGGAGGGGTAAACGGCGAACCAGCCATTGGCGACAGCCGCGTGCGGTCCAGTGGCGGGGATGTTTCCTCGCAGGTGGAGCACGATCGCCGGGCGGGCTTGGGCACTTGCGATGACGGCACCATCCCATCAATCCAACCTGCCCGGAGGTCCGGTTCCACCAAACTGACCCTCTACCGTGCGGCCTGAATAACCGTTCAAGCGCTTGAACCCATCGCCCGTTGGCCTCGGCCCTTCGGTGGCGTGGCGTGGAGTGATGGATTCCTCCTTTTCCTTTCCCGCCGGGTTTGTCTGGGGCACCGCCACGGCCGCCGCCCAGATCGAAGGCGCGGCGGCGCTCGACGGGCGCGGTACGTCCGTGTGGGACACTTTTGCCGGGCAGCCTGGCCGGACCAAGGACGGTCTCGGACCGGCAGTGGCGTGCGACCACTACCACCGCTACGAGCAGGATTTCGCGCTGATGCGCGCGCTCGGCGTGAAGCACTACCGTTTCTCACTGTCGTGGTCGCGGCTGTTTCCCGACGGCGATGAGCGCCGGAACCCGGCGGGGTTCGTTTTTTATCACCGGCTGATCGACGCCATGCTGGCGCATGGGCTCACGCCCTGGTGCACCTTTTATCACTGGGACATGCCTCAAGCACTCGAGGCGCGCGGCGGCTGGCGGACCCGCGAGTCGACTGCGGCCTTTGCCGCCTACGCGCAGGCTGCGGTGGCGGCGTTCGGGGGCCGCGTGAAGCATTGGTTCACTCTGAACGAGATCCCCGCCTTCGTGATCCACGGGCACAAACTGGGCCTCCATGCCCCCGGGGCGATGGAGCCGCCGAAGGTGGTCAACCAAGTCTTTCACCACGCCCTGCTCGCGCACGGGCTGGCGGTGCAGGCGGTGCGGCAGCACGGCGGCCCCGGGGCGAAGGTGGGGCTCGTGCACAATCCCGAGATCACCGTGCCCTTCGCCGAGACGCCCGAGCACATCGCCGCCGCGCGCACGATTTTCGCCCAGACGAACGAACACCTGCTAGCGCCCTTGTTCAACGGCGGCGGATATCCGGCCAGCTACCTCGAGCGCTGCGGGGCGGACGCGCCGGAGCACACCCCCGAGGACATGACCTTGATCGGCCAACCCACCGACTTTCTCGGGCTCAATGTGTATCGCGGGCATTTCGTGCGAGCCGGCGCGGACGGACGGCCGGAGCTGTTGCCGTTGCCCGAGGGATTCCCGCGCGCGCAGGCCGCGTGGCTGCATCATGTGCCGCAGGCGATGTTCTGGGGGCTGAAATTCTGCGCCGAGCTATATCGCGTGCCGGAGTTTTATATCGCTGAAAATGGCGTCGGTTATCACGACGCACCGGGCATGCCCGCGCACCTCGAATCGGTCCACGGCTGGGACGAGGCGGCACGGGACTTGTCGGGGGAGATTCTCGACCTGCACCGCTGCCAGTATCTGCGGACCTACCTGCAGTCGCTGCACCGCGCGATTGCGGCGGGGGTGCCGGTGGGCGGATATTTTCTCTGGTCCTTCATGGACAACTTTGAGTGGGCCGACGGCTACGTGTCCCGCTTCGGGCTCGTGCACCTCAATTTCACCACGCAACGGCGCACCCCGAAACTCAGTGCTCAGTGGTATGCGGAGGTCATGCGGCGGAACGCGGTGATCTGACTCGGCGCCGGACTGCGCTCAGGCGGAAAAAACGGCTCGGTCGGCCGTCAATTCATGCCGCAGCGGCTGCCCGGCCACGAAACGCTCCACTTCATCCACCACCGTCAGGCCGAGCCGGTGCCACTCGTGCCCCAGGCTGCCGGCTATATGCGGCGTGATGAACGCATTGGTCAGCGCGTGCAGCGGCGACCGGACTGCGGGATCCTCGTTGACCAACACGTCAATCAGCGCCGTGAGATCCGGCCGGGCGCGCAGGACGGCTAACAGTTCGCTTTCGTCGGTGACCTCGGCCCGGGCCGTGTTGAGGAATACCGCGTGCGGTTTCATCGCCTCGAAATGGTGCCCGCGGATGAGCCCGTTGGTCGCAGGCAGCCAGGGAAGATGGCAGCTGACCAGGTCGGCGGTGCGGAATGCCTCCTCCAGGCTGCACAGCGTGAAACCCAAGCCCCGCGCCTCCTCCGGCGAAACCATCGGGTCGTAGGCAATCACGTTGAGCGACAGGGTGCGCAGGCGTTCGGCGACCAATCTCCCTATGTGGCCGAGGCCGAGCAGCGCGACCGTGCTGCGAAAGGTGCCTGCCGCCGCGACCGGCAAACGCACGAAGCGCTGCTCGCGGCGTCCGAGATCGACCGAGGGCCAGACCTGTTTCAATCCAAGGACGATCTGGGCAAAGGTGAACTCGGCTACCGGAACTGCGTTGGCCGCGGCCGCGGTGACGACCCGGACCGGCCGCGCCCACGAAGCGGGCGTGGACTTTTCCCGGACACTGCCGGCCGTGTAGAAAAGGATCTTCAGCACAGGAAACTGCGCGAGAAACTCCGCTGTCATGCGAGGCAGGCCCCATGACCCGATCAGGACCTCCACGCGAGCCAGGTCTGTGCCCAGTCCGGGGATCTGGGCGGGATCCGTAGCCGGAGCGACGAAGTCCAGCAGCTCCTCCAGCCGGGCGCGATCGACCGGATCGAACAGGTCCGCATACAGGGACGGTTTCATCAGGCAGAGGGCGACGGGCTTTTTCATCGGGCAGGTCACACGTAGGTGTCCGCGAGCGAGCACACCTTCAAATCCGACAAAATCCCTTTCGCAGCCACCGGCCGCTTGAGCTGGACGACCACCCGTTTCTCGACCCCGGGATAGAGGTCGAACCAGTTGTCGCTCGCTTCCTCACTGGTCACTCCCAGCGAGAAATTCACGCGATGCAGAAACATCTTCGACGTGAAAATCAGGGTCGCCGCTTGCCGGGTTGTGGATTCCACCCGCACATGCGGTCGGCCTTGGGGCAGGTTGAGAAAACGGGGCGGAGCGAAGAAGACCGAGTCCTGACTGCCGATGCTGCCGCTCACGGCAAGGTGGATGCGCAGATAGAGATTGTCGCGACCTTGTCGGGCCAGTTCTCGGGCAAAATCCAAGGTGCGCTGGCGCACGCTTTCGCCGCCGCGCAGGCGCACGCGCTTTTTGCCACGGGAGAGGATGCGTCCGTCGAAATGCCTCAGTTCCCACGAGAGCAGCCCCGAAGCGGCCGACGGGGCGTCGTAGACCGTGTGAAGGTGCACGATTCCGACCTCCGAGCGTCGATAGTTTCCAGTGCCTTGAATCTCATCGCCCGGGACATGCGCCGATACCAGCGCCGGGGCGAAGAACCGCCGGGCGTGGTGGTGCAAGGCCTTCCAGCGGCCGGTGAACTCAATCGAACTCCATGAAGCAACCGGCCAGCAGTCATTCAGCTGCCAGTAAAGCGCTCCCATGCATCGGGGCATGTGTCGCCGCCAGTGCTCAACGCCGGTCTGCATGCAATACGCTTGGTTGAGCTGCGAAAGGTAGATGAGCGCGTCCTGATCCTTCGGCAGGCGGTAGCGGCGCGAGATGTAGTCGAGGATGATCTGGTTCCCGGCGGGGTTCTTCTGGTGATTCTCCATCGTCGCGCCGAAGACGTTGCGGTCATCGGGCGGGCAGAAGGTCGCGTTGGTCTGGGGCGAGCTATAACTCTGCATGCCGAATTCGGAGCAGAAGCGGAACCGCCACTTCTCATACGACTTCACCGGCTGGCGGGCGTGCCAGACATCCCAGAAATGCGTGTCCCCGCGCCGCTCGCCGGCTTCGTGGGTGGGATCGGGATCGCCCCGCCATTGCGAACTCGGCCAGTAGGCGGTGATGCCATCATGCGCGGCAATGGCGGCCGGGAGCACGCCGTCGAAAATCTCGCGGTAGGCGCGCTGTCGTGCCGGATCGCGCAACTGCTCGGCCCGTAACTGGTAGATCTCATTGTTGCCGCACCAGAGCGCCAGGCAGGCCCGGTGCTGAAGCCGGCGGACCTCTTGGGCCGCCTCCGCTGCGACGCTGCGCTGAAACTTCCGGTCGCCCGGGTAGAGCGCGCAGGAGAACATGAAATCCTGCCAGACCAGCAGCCCGAGTTCGTCGCACAGGTCATAGAAATCCTCGCTCTCGTAAATCCCACCGCCCCAGGCACGGATCATGTTCATGTGCGCCTGCGCCGCTGCGCGCAGATCGCGGGCGTAGTCGTCACGGGTGAGCCCGGCGACGAAGCTATGCGCGGGAATCCAGTTGGCGCCCTTTGCGAAGATTGCACGGCCATTCACGACAAACTGGAACGATTCGCCCCAGCGGTCCGCCCGTTGCTCGAGCGCCACCGTGCGCAGGCCTAGCCGGCGTTCCCAGCGACCCACCTCGTTGCCCCGTTCATCCCGGGCGAGCAGCGTGGCGATGTAGAGCGGCTGGTCCCCGTGACCGTTGGGCCACCACAGCGCGGGGTTCTTTATTTTCACCGCGCAATCCTCGATGGATCCAATCAAGCGGCCCTCCAGGCTGAGTGTGCCCTCGTAACGCACCCGTGCGTCTGGCCGCGTAAGTTCCGGCGTGAAGCGCAGCGTCACCGCCCCGCCCCGCGCATGGTGCTGGCTGACCCGCACGTGCTCGAGCCGGTTGGCGGGCCGGACATCGAGGCGCAAACCCCGCCAGATGCCGGCGGTGACGAGGCGCGGGCCCCAGTCCCAGCCGAACTGGCACTGCTCCTTGCGAATCCGGGAGCAATTGCCGATCGGGTCGTTGTTCTCAAATCCGGTGTGTCCGGGTCGCTGTTCCCGCACGTAGCGGGCGGCGCTGGCGAAGCGGATGTGCAGCACATTGCGGCCTGTTCGCAACCACCGGCGAGCCGGCCAGCGGTGGGCGAGAAACATGTTTTCCGTGCGGGCAACGACGTGGCCGTTGAGCGTCACCGTGGCCACCGTATCGAGCCCGTCGGCGACGAGGTCGATCTGCGGTGCGGCCAGCAGCTCGGCGGTGGCGTCAAATTCAGCGCGATACTCCCAATCCTTCTCCTCGATCCAGCGTAGACCGAGCTCATTGGTGCCGTAAAATGGATCGGGAATTTCCCCGGCGTGGAGCAGGTCGCGGTGCACGCAGCCCGGCACCACGGCCGGCATCCAGCGGCCGCGCCGGCCGACGGTTCGAAATTTCCACGTCACCGTGGCCGAAGAGAGATCGATAATCGCATTCATGGGCGTGCGGTAGACGGACGCGCGCGACGCTGCGCCAGCAACCAGGTCAAGAGCTCCGGCTTGGCGTAAGCCGGATCCCAGGAGTTGTGTTCCAACCGCGGAAAGACGGTGAGCTTAGCGCTGCCGCCGGCGTCCCGCACACCCTTGACCATGGCCTGGGAGCGGGCCGGGCGGACGACGCGGTCTTTCGCGCCATGAAACGCCCACACCGGCACCTGGCGCAATTGCGCGGCGTGGCGCACCTCGCCGCCGCCGCAGATGGGCGCGATGGCGGCATAACGGGCAGGATTGAAGCACGCCGTCGTCCAAGTGCCGTAACCGCCCATGCTCAACCCAGTGAGATACACCCGATCCAGGTCGACGCGCAGCTGGCTGCAAATCGTGGCCACGAACGCATCGATGGCGGCGGCGTTCCACCAAGAGTCGGCGGGGCATTGGGGCGACACGAGGATGAAGGGGAATTTCATTCCGGCTTCCGCCAGTCGCGGCAGACCGTGCCGTTTCACGGCGTTCAGATCGGGTCCGCGCTCCCCCAGCCCGTGGAGGAACACCACGAGCGGCCAGCGCGTACGCCGGTTGGCGCTGTAGTCCTCCGGCAAGCACAACAGGTAATCTAACGGATAGGTAACCCGCACGAGAGCCCGCCCCGCGGTCTGGGCGGAGGAGCGGCGGACGCGCGCGGAGCGGGAGATGGAAACACGGGCGGGCATGGCAGGCAGGCTTGAGTGGTTGCTAGGTTACTCGGGTGCGAGATATCCGGCCGGGCCGCCCAAACGGCGGAAGCTGCGGTAGGCAACTAGGCCCGTCGTGAGCGAGAGCAGGGCCAGGCCACCACCGGTGAGGTAGGCGAGCCGGTAATCGTGGCCGGAAAGATCCAGGATCTTGCCCAAGGCCGGGCCCACTAGCATAAGGCCGAGGCTCGTAACGAGCGCGCGCGCAGATTCGTACTGGGCATATTTGGCGCGCGGGAAAAGCCGCATGGTCAGCGACGCGCTGGAGGTTTGCCACAAGCCGCTCAGGACACTCGTCGACACGAGCATGATCGCGAACGTCCGGGCGTTTTCGATGATGAAGCCGCCGGCAAGCGTCGCCGTGCCGAAGAGCGCCATCGCGATCAGCGAGACCCGGAACGGGTGAAACCGATCCGCGAGCATGCCGATGAAATACGAGAGCGTGAATGAGATCAGATAGGTCAACGCCAGGAGCTTGCCGTAGCTGTCCATCGTCAGGCCGACGTGTTTGGCGAAAAGCACGTTGAACAGGCTAATGGCGGAGAGCGCCATCCACGCCAAGGAGACGCTGGCGTAGACCCACAGGTAATAACCCAGCGTGAAACATTCGCGGCCGTAAGTTTTCACGCCCGCAAACGCCCCGGAGCGTCCCGGCGCGGCGGGCGGAGGCGGCGGATATTCGCCTTCGTTCACCTTCAGGCACAATGCCAGAAAACCTACACCGTAGATGACGCCTACGCCCATGAAGATCCAGGCAAAGTGCGTCTCCGCCTTGCCGAACAACCAGAAGTTAAACCCGATAGCGATCGCCAGTCCCAGCGCGCGAAACAACCCATAGAAGCGCCCGAGCAGCGCCTGCGGCACGACGTCGTTGATCAGAGCGAAGAACACGGTGTTGGCCGTGATCGTGGAGACCTCGAAAATCGTCCAAAAGACCCCGAAGACGATCAGGATGCTGTTGTTCAACCCCGGCGACGCCCCGCCCAGCAGCGCGTGCAGGTGCTCGCCGAGCGTGGGACTGAATGCGAGGCCGATGATCGAAAGCGACGTGAACGGCGTGGAGATCGCCAAAAAGGGAATGCGACGGCCCCACCGTCCGCGATGGCGGTCGGACATGTAGCTGATCACCGGAGTCAGCAGCAGCGTCAAAGCGTGTGGCAACCCACCCAGCAGGATGCCGATGATCGTGTCGGATGCCTCGAATTTCTTCAGCAACAGCTGCACCACCCACTGCACCGAGCGATCCTTCATCGACCACGCAAAGTCGCCGGCGAGCAGCCAGCAAAACAACATCACGAGTCCACCCGAGGTGTAGATGAGGGTGCCGGCGCGCCAGGTTTTGGCGGGCGTTAGTTCTGTCGGCAATGGCGTGGCGGGCGCGCTCATCGGCGGGACGCTAGCGGGCGGGGATTAGGGTGGTAAGCCATGCGTCGTCAGAAACTAGCGCGCCGCGAGTGCAGCACACGTCCGGCCCAGCTCAAGCGTATGAGTGCGGATTTTGCAGCGGGCGGTTGCACCGGGACCGTGCCTGCGGTGCAGTGGCCGGGTGATGAACGCCCCTTCCTTTCACACGCGTCTCGTTTGGTGGTCGGCCGCGGTTTGGTTGGCGATAGTGATCGGCGTCGTTCTCCCGGTCGACCTCGGGGCAAAGACCCACGTCATCAAGGCGGCCACGCGCAAGTTCGATGCCACGGCCGCCGGCGTGAAGCCCGGCGACACGGTGCTGATCGAGGCCGGGGCTCGCGGACCATTGCGTATCGAGAAACTGAACGGAAGCCAGCGGAAGCCCGTGACCATCCGTCCGGCGGGTCCGCTCGTGATCGCGGGCGGGATCGACAGCTACGCGGTCGCCTTTGTGGACTGCACCCATTTCCATTTCACCGGTCTCGCCGACGCGGACCAATCGACGACGACGGCGGCCGGGAAATCACTCCGCCTCGAGGAGGGCAAAAACACGCTGACCGTGAGCGGCATTTCCTCTGACTTCGAAGTGAGTCACCTTGAAGTCACCGGTTCCGGTTTCGCGGGGATCATGATCAAGCAGGATCCGACCGATGATCCGAAGACGTGGCGCGATGCCTTCGTGATGCGCAATGTCACGGTGCGCGATTGCGTCATCACGCTGACGAAGGGGGAAGGCATTTATCTCGGAAATTCTTTCTACGCGAGCGGGCATCCCGCGGGCGCGGCGGACAAGCGCTGGCCCCACGCCATCGAGGGCGTGCGCGTGCTCCGCAACCGCACCTACGACACGGGTTGCGAGGGCATTCAGGTCGGCTCGGCCACGAAGGACTGCGAGGTCAGCGGCAACACCATCGAAAAGTTCGGTCAGCGGCCGTTTGGCCCGTGGCAGGACAACGGCCTTCAACTCGGCGAAGGCACGGGCGGACTCGCGCGCGACAACACGATCACCGACGGTCCGGGCAACGGCATCGTGGTGCTCGGGCTCGGGGACAACCGCATCATCGGGAACCGCATCACCCGCGTCGGTCACACCGGCATCGACTGCCAGAGCCGGCCGAAGGCGCTGCTCGGGCCGGGCTATCGCATCGAGGGCAACTTCATCAGCGAGACCGGCGAACATGCGATCCTCGTCAACGCGCCGGAGTTCACCGCGACGGTTATCGCGGGCAACCGCCTCGGCCAGCCCGGGCTGGCGCCGGCGATCTCACTGACCGAGGGTACGCGCGCGACGCTGCGCGACAACCTGCCCAATTAACCACCCGCCCGGTCGCCGTCGGTTCCGGCGCACTCAAACGGTTGAACGCACGCACGGTTTCCGGAGCCGGCGGGTTGTGTTGCCCTGTCCTCCACATGTCACCCGCTCCCGCGCATCCCGTCCTATCCGCCGCCCGCGCCACCCAGTCGCGCGAACTTCGCGTCACGCCCGCCTGGACGCAACCGGGCACGCCGTTCCGCCACACGTGGGAGCAGGTCGCCAACGTTGACCAGTTCCGCTGGATGGTGCGGCGCGACATGCAGGAGCAGCTGGAGCTGGCTCAACGCGAGCTCGGTGTGCGCCACGTACGTGCGGTTGGAATGTTCGACGACGAGATGCGCGTGTTCCGGCCGAGCCCGGCGTCGTTCATGGGTTACGAATCCGCCGCGCCGCGCACGAACTGGCAGAGCATGGACTACGTCATCGACTCGCTGCTCGATCGCGGCCTCAGCCCGATGTTCACAACTTCCTTCATCCCGAGCGCGCTGACGTCCGGCCCGACGACGGTGTTCACAACGAAAGGCCACACGAGCCCGCCCGACGACTGGCGGGCGTGGGCGGCGCTGGTCCGCGAGTCCGCGCAGCACGCCATCGAACGCTACGGCCTCGCGGTGGTGCGCGGATGGTATTTCGAGGTCTGGAACGAACCCAACTTGCACAATTGGTTTTGGGGTGGCGACAAGGCGCAGTTCCTCAAGCTCTGGCAGGTGACGCACAATGCGCTGAAGGACGTCGATGCCTCGTTACGTGTGGGCGGCCCGTCGTGCGGCCGCGCCGAGTGGATCGAGGACCTCATGCTTTTTGGAGCGGCGAACAACTGTCGCCCGGACTACCTCACCGCCCACGTTTACAACAACGACGCCTCGGTCGGCGAGGCGCTCGCTCCGTTCGATGGGGCGCAAGCCGACAGGGGCAGCCAGTCGCCGAACTTCGCGATCGGCATCATGCGCGGTGTGCGGACGCAGGTGGACCAGCTCGGCCACAAGGGCGAGTTGCACTGGAACGAGTGGGGCCGCTCCTTCCACGGCGTGGACAAGCGCCGCGAGTCGGCCGCCGAGTGCGCGTTCATCGCGCGCTTGCTCGGTGAAGTGTCCCAAGAGGCCGACGCCTTCGCCTACTGGTGCATCAGCGACATCTACGACCAGGTCGGGTACGGCCGCGAGGCCTTCCACGGCGGCTACGGGCTGCTGAACCTGCAGGGCCTGCGCAAGCCCAGCTACCACACCTTCCAGCTTCTCTCTCGGCTCGGCACGGAGCGCAAGCCGGTGCCGGACTTCGGCGTGAACGCCTTGGATGGCGCCATTGCCACGGTTGATGCGAGCGGTCGGGCGAGTGTCTTGGTGTATGCTTACCAACATGACGACGTGCCCGTGCGGCAGCCGCTTTCCGTGGTCGTGGAGCTTCCCACCGGCACCAAGCCCGGGGTCATTTATCGTGTCGACAGCATGGAAAACAATGTCGTGAGCCGCTGGCAGGAAATGGGCGCTCCTGATTATCTTTCGCGGGCCCAGACCGCCGAGCTCCAGGCGGACAACACGTTGCGGGCGAGCACCAGCGGCGTGCAGGTGGAGACCATCAACGGACGCCGCTGCGCCCGCTTCACGATGGAAAGCCCCGGGGTGGCGCTGCTCGAAATCGAGCGCGAGTAAAGCACCACACGCGCGAGGGCGCTCAGTTCAGCACGCGAGCTCGCCGTGGGGCGCGTAGAGCCACCTGATTATCTCAGGCGGCGACCACCGTCGCGCGGGCGACGGCTTCGCGCCAGACGCCACGGATGGTCAGTGTCTGTGAGCGCTCGCTCGGGCCGCGCTCAAATGACTGGATCTTGGCGATGAGCCGGTCCACGGCGAGTTGCCCGACGAGGTCGCTGCGCTCGTCCAGACCGGGGCCTTCGGCGGGAGCGGAAGCCGCCTGGAGCTCCCAATACGTGACGGAATCCGGTTGCAGCAGGCTTCGCATCTGACGTCCGAGCACGAGTTCCGGCCGGTATTGCTCGCGCCACCGCTGCAACTGGTCGCGTGCCACGATTTCGTCTTCGTCGTAGAGGCACACGGGAATACGCCGGGTTTCCGGCAGGCCTTGTTGCTCGCGGAGAAAACGCGCCTGCATGAGCCCGCCGCTCATCGCGTCGAACGAGCGCAACAGCGCCAGGCCGGTGCGCCGGTCCCCGGCGTGTGCTGAGGCGAGCCGCGTGAGCACCGCATCCAGGTTATGAAAATGATCCGGGTGTACCTCGTCGAAGCCCGCCTCGGGCCAGCGGCCGTTGACGACGACGACGGACAACTCACGCCAGACGCTGGCGGTCACCGCCTCCGGGCAGTGGTGCACGGGCAGCAGCACGCCCGTGATGCCGCGGGCAATCAGGATGTTGACGAGGCGCGCCAGCGTCATCTTGGGCTGATGTAGCCAGTGTTCATCCAAGTAGTAACCGAGCGCCCACGCCCGCGTGCGGCAGGCCTCCAGTAGTCGCCGGCCTGCAGGATCGCGTTTCCAAAAGTGTTCGTCGGGATGCTGGTTGACCCACGCGAGCGGCAGCTGACCGCCGGAGGATTTATCCCCGCGAAGCAACGCGAGCGAGCGGGCGGCGACGTTGGGCCGGTAGCCGAGTTCGTGCGCAATCTTATGAACGCGCAGGCGCGTCGCCTCCGGAATTGCCGGCGAGTTTCGCAAGGCGAGGCAGATCGTGCTGGGATGAACACCGCAACGCTCCGCAAGGGTGCGCTGCGTCACTGGGGTAGGGCTTGGCATGAACTCTCTGGGTGACTTAAATTGAAGGTATCAGATGTTCGCACTGGACAGAATGAGTGAGGTGGCAAAAAAGCTTGTGTAATCTGGCATGGACGCGGACCCCACCATCAAGACCCGCCTGCTCTCACGCCCCGTGCGTTCGCGGCTCGGCACGATCCAGCTGGCGGGCCTGAACAAGAGCGGCTTCGGCGTGGGTGTGCACAATCACACGCTGCGCACCTTGCCACACTACGCGCTCAACTACGTGCTGGGCGGCGAGGGCGTTTACCGCGACGATAAGACACGCGCGGATCAGCCGGTCGGGAGGGATGATCTGGTGATCTTTTTTCCCGGTAAGGCCCACGCGTGCGGCACGCTGCCTGGGAGCTATTGGGATGAGCTCTGGTTTGAATTCTACGGTCCAGTCTTCGATCTGATGCGGGAAACCGGCATCCTGAATCCGGCGCGCCCGATCGTGCCGGCGAAAGGCAGCGACTACTGGTTGCGGCGCATCACCAACATCCTGCCACCGGCGCATCTGCGCACGCGCACCTCGGCCGATTCCATCGTCCTGCATTTCGCGCATGTGCTCACCGATATGGTGCAATCCTCCGACAATGCCACGGTGGCGGCCGCGGAGGACGACTGGATGCACAAGGCGTGCGGATTGCTCGCGGATGAGGAGGTCGATCCGGCGGCGAGCGAACCAAAGGCGGTGGCAAAAAAACTCGGGCTTTCCTACGAGACGTTTCGCAAGCGCTTCAAGGCTTCGATGGGAGCCGCCCCCGGCAAATACCGGCTCGACGCGCGCTTGGATCACGCCGTGGCGCTCCTTTATCAGGGCCGGCACAGCGTCCGGGAAATCGCGGACCTGCTGGGCTTCTGCGACGAGTTCTACTTTTCGCGACTGTTCAAACAGCGCTTCGGCCGCCCGCCCCGGGAATTCCGAAAGCAATCACGCGGGCACTAGCATTTCCAGAAGTCCTTAAACAGAAGCGCCTCCCGAGCGAAGGTGTCATCTGACCCGCCGGGCCAAGCATGCTCCGCCAGGACAGGTGGAGCTTAGCGGTGAGACCACCGGACGAAAGCGCCTTCAAGGCGCGAGCGAGAGGAACGGGAACGGATTCACTTCAGTTCATAACTTTTCTTATTCTGGAGCCCCCAGCTAGGGAGCATCGTGGCGGGCCGCGCCACGCGGACCCAACCCGATCCAAACCGAAAATCGGCCACTTCGCAGGGATGCCGACAATCAGCACCGTCGCGCAAGGTGGAGCGCGGTGTACGTGTTCTACCTGCCGACCCCTCGCACCTACTGCCTTTCAGCGATGTTTAGTTTCTGAACTGGACTGGACCTCTCAAGTTCCCGCTACCTCACGACCGCCCTCTGCAGTAGCGGCCGTCTTTTTCACTTTCGAGTTCCGGATGCAGCCGTTCCGGTAACTCATTCGGATGAGTCCGCTACGTGTCGCTTTGAATCGGCGCACTCCCAAAGTCGTCGCGGCATCCCCACCGCACGTAACCAGCCCCCCGGGGCGATTCGCTCGTATGGCCCCTGCCCGACTTTTTAGCCACACATCCCCCATCACCCCGCGATCACGATGATCTCTTCCGCTCACTCGCCTCGGTTTTCTAGCTGGCTTCGCTGGCTTGTCCTCCTCGCCGCGCTCACGACGGCTGCGGCCACCGCGTTCGGCGAGACAGTTCGCATTCTGTCCATCGGTAATAGTTTTTCGGAAAACTCCCTGCGCCACCTCCCGGCTCTGGCCGCGACCCAAGGAGTGGAAATCATCGTCGGCGAAGCCAACATGCCGGGCGCCAGTTTGAAACGCCACGCCTCGCACTGGCGTGCCGCGCAACTCAATGCCGACGACGCCGAGGGCAAACCCTACCGCGATCGCCGCAACCCCTCCGCTCCGCCGCAATCGCTGGCGGAACGCCTTCAGGCCGACACTTGGGACTACGTCACGATTCAGCAGTTCAGTCAGGAAAGTTTCCGTCCCGAAACTTACGAGCCGTGGGCCGGCGAAATCGTGGCCGCCATCCGCCGCTATGCCCCGCAAGCGCGCATCCTCGTCCACCAAACCTGGGCTTACCGAGACGACCACCCGTGGTTCGCCGCGAAAATGCCCGAGGCAAGTTCCCCATCCCTCCACGCGACCCAATCGGGCGAGTTCCTCACCCCCGCGACCATGCACGCAGGGTTGCGCGCCGCCTACGACGAACTCGCCGCGCGCTACGGCTTCACTGTCGTGCCCGTGGGAGACGCGTTCCATCTCGCGCGCCAAATGCCATTATGGCAGGTCCAGTTTCCAGACCCCTCCTTCGACTATAAAAATCCTCCGGCCGACGCGCGACCGAATGAGCCCGGCAGCCTCTTCGTCGGATGGCTCTGGCGCAAAGCTCCCAACGCTCCCGCCGCCACCTTCACACTCGATGCCACGCACGCGAATGTCGCCGGCGAATACCTCGGTGCCTGCGTGTTTTTCGAAACGCTGACCGGCCGCGACGTCTTGTCGGTCACCTGGCATCCCGCCCCGCTCACCGACGAACAAGCCGCCAGCCTCCGCACTGCCGCACACGCCGCCGCCCGGCCGAGCCTGAGCCCGAACTCGAGTTCGACTCCCGCACCCGCAGGCGCGCCCGCCGCGCCGCGAAGTGAGTTGGAGCAATCCACCGACCGCGCCTCATCGATTGGTTTCTCACTACGAGCTGGCGAGTCAGGCGCTCCAACGCACGGTCGGTTACAGGGCCGCCGCATCGAGTTGCTCCACTTGAAAGACGATACCGAGATTGGCCTCGGCACGATGGACTTCGCGCCGATTTTCAAAGCCGTCGACACGATCGGCGCGCTCCGTTGGCAAGTCGTCGAGATCGAACGTTACAACCACGACCCGATGGAATCCGCCCGCCATTCCCTCGAAAAAATCCGTGAATGGGACCGCGTCTGAACCGCCCCGCCGCTCCTCCCCGGTCCGTCGCTCGCTGCCTCGCTCGCACTCTCCCCACCGCCTCGTTTTTCTTCCATGTCGTCTCCAAGCACCACCGTAAACCTCGCCGTGATCGGCGCCGGTGCCATCGGTATCGCTCAACTGCGCGATCTCAAAGCTCACGCCTCCGCTCGGGTCGTCGCGCTCGCCGAAACTTCCGCCGAGCGCGGACCCGCCGTCGCCGCGCAGTGGGGCGTGCCCGAGTGGGTGCCCGATTACCGGACCTTGCTCGCGCGCGCCGACGTCGACGCCGTGACCATCGCGTTGCCCAACCACCTGCACGCGCCCATCGCGCTCGAAGCGTTGCGCGCCGGCAAACACGTGTTGCTCGAAAAACCGATGGCCACCAACGCCTCCGATGCGACCGAGCTTATGCACGAAGCCACGACGCGCGGCCTCAAACTTATGGTCGGCCAGAACGCGCGTTTCGCCCCCGAAGTGCAGACTGCCCGCCGACTCATCGCCGAGGGTGCGCTCGGCGAAGTTTACCACGCGAAGACTGCATGGACGCGCCGCGCCGGCATCCCACGCATCGGCTCCTGGTTCACGCAGAAAAAATTCGCGGGCGGCGGCAGTTGCTACGACATCGGCGTGCATGGTCTCGACCGCTGCCTGCACCTCATGGGCGAGTTCGACGTCGTGTCCGTCTCCGGGCAGACCTATTCGAAACTCGGACCGCTCGGCCAGGGCGCCGGCACATGGGGCCACGGCGACATCGACCCAACGGCGGTGTTCGACGTCGACGACCTCGCGGTCGCGCTGCTGAAACTGCGCAGCGGCCGCAGCGTGTTGCTCGAATCCTCGTGGGCCGCGCATCAAGAGGACGCCGATTTCAACGGCACCCAACTCTTCGGCACGGCCGGCGGACTGATCTTCCCGCCGCTGCGTCTTTTCCGCCCCGGAAAATACGGTTACAGCCGAGAACAAGTCGAAGCCACGCCCGACTTCGTGAACCCCAACCGCATGGCGCACTTCGTCGACGTGGTGCTCGGCCGCGTCGAATCCTACGTACCCCTCGCCGAGTCGGTCGCCGTGCAACGCATCCTCGACGCCATCTACGCCTCCGCCGCCACCGGCCGCGAAGTGCGCCTTGATGGCTGACGCCCGGCTTTCGGTCTGCTCCGATGCCAACACCAATCTGCGGAACTTATCGCGCCATGGAGAACGCTGCACAACCTGACCCGCATCCCCATTTGCCCGACGAACACGAGCCATCTGCGGACGGGCGAAACCCGGCGCAGCGCGTGGGTCTTTTGATAGCGGTACTGCTGCTCACGGCGATTATCTGGTCGCCCGACTGGCCGGGACTGAGCGCAGGCGGAACGCGAGTGGCGTTGCTCACGCTTCTTATGGGCGTGCTGTGGATCACCGAAGCGATTCCGATTCCGGCCACGGCGCTGCTGCCGTTGGTGCTACTTCCCTTGATGGGAATTGCTCCCATCCGCTCGGTGGCGACGCCCTATGCCGATCCGATTATTTTCCTTTTTATGGGAGGCTTCATGCTGGCGCTGGCGATGGAGCGTTGGAATCTGCATCGCCGGATAGCGCTCACCATCATCGGCTCCGTGGGTACGAAACCCCGATCGCTGGTTCTTGGGTTTCTTTGCGCAGCCGCATTTATCAGCATGTGGACGAGCAACTCGGCGACCGCGATGATGCTGCTGCCCATCGGTGTGAGTGTGTACGGACTATTGAAAGCGGGAAAAGCCGGCGACGAAATTGGCGCGGCGCTGATGCTCGCGATCGCCTACGGAGCAAACATCGGCGGCATGGGCACGCTTATCGGCACGCCGCCGAATGCGATTTTGAAGGCCTACATGGAGAAAACGCATGGGGTGGAGATCGGCTTCGGGCAGTGGATGCTTTTCGGGGTGCCGCTGGTCATCGCTTCGCTCCCGATCATTTATCTCATCCTCACGCGCTGGAGCTTCCGGGTGGAAAACACGGAGGTGCCCGGCGTGAAGGAGCGAATCGCGGGAGATCGCGCCGGGCTCGGTCCGATGAGCTGGCCGGAGTGGGCGGTGGCGGGAGCGTTTCTGGTGGCGGGTATTTTATGGATTTCCCGCGAGGCCTGGGCGGTGCCCGCTCCGAAAGACCCGGCGGCGGTATGGCCGCTCGGTGCATTGATCACGGATGAAGTAATCGCGATGGGGGTGGCCGTACTGCTCTTCTTCATCCCTGCGGGAAAGAGCCGCGGAGGTTTTGTGCTGGATTGGACGTGCATGAAAAAAATGCCGTGGGACGTCCTTATACTCTTCGGCGGCGGATTGAGTCTGGCGGCGGCGATGGAACGAACCGGCCTTGTCGCCGCGCTGGCGACCGCACTCCAAAGCATGTCAGGCTGGCCGCCGCTCGGTATCGTTTTTCTCGTGACAGCGGTGATGATCGGTGCGACGGCGCTCACCAGTAACACGGCAACAGCCACAGCGTTTCTGCCGGTAATCGGTGCGTTGGCCATCGGCATCAATCAGCCGCCGCTGCTGCTCTGCGTGCCAGTGGCTCTTGCGGCCAGCGCTGACTTCGCATTACCGGTGGGGACGCCGCCCAATGCCATCGCTTACGGCTCAGGACTCATCACATTGCCGCGTATGCTGCGGGCGGGATTGCGCGTGGATTTGTTGTTCGCGCTGCTTCTGCCGCTGTTGATGTGGACGCTCGGGCGGTGGGTGTTCGGAATTTGAATACGCCATGCTGACGAGTGCAAGGACTCTGACGGTTTTACTGTAGTTGACGGATAGTCCGACTCCATTTCATCGCGTGCCGCATCCTGCGTGGCACTCAGACGGAAGTACAGTTCACTGCCCGAAAGATCAACGATGTCTGTGTGGAGTTAAAGGACTCCGAATATACATGCCTGATCTGGACCGGCTCCGATGAGACGATGGATGCGCGATTCGCTTTTGAGCTTCGCACCGCCGCCGGGGCGCTCGTAGCTTCTGGATCATATCCGGAGTGAAATTCCGCCACCGTTGCCATGCCGACGCTCTATCTCCACCCTTGGTTGTCCGGACCTGTCACTCGCTCAGATCCTGGAACTCGCAAAACGCTTTCAACTCGACGGTATTGAACTTCGGGCTCTTGCAGGAATGATTGATTTGCCGGCAATGCTCGACGGTTCATTCGCGAGCTTCGGGGACTTCGCCACTTCTATAGCGACGGCAATGGTGCCCATCGTATCATTCGACACATCGTTACGACTTGCCGACTCGACGTCGGCTGATCGTGAAGCATTTCTTCAGTATGCGCCTTGGGCTGAGGCCGCCGGGACTCGATGGTTGCGGGTATTTGATGGAGGCAAGACTGCGGACGCGCCGACGCTCCACTCCATGGCAAAAACCGTGGCGTGGTGGCGCACCGAAAGACAAAAGCGCGGCTGGCGTGTCGATATGATAGTGGAGACTCACGACTCGTTGCTTAAGGCGTCAGCGATGCGCGATTTTCTCACACTGGTTCCAGACACAGCTCTGCTCTGGGACAGCCACCATACGTGGCGTCAGGGCAAAGAAGACCCGCTTGTTACATGGAGGGCGTGTAGCAGCCACATCGTACATATTCACGTAAAGGACAGCCTCGATCAACCGAGTGGAGATCGTCCGTTTACTTACGTGCTGCCGGGCGCTGGCAGCTTCCCCATGAAGCCACTGCGGGAGACTCGTGATCGGGAATTCGACGGTGTGGTTAGCCTCGAATGGGAACGCCTCTGGCACCCGTATTTACCGCCGCTGGAAGACGCTCTAGTCGCAGCCTCACACTGTCGTTGGTGGTAACGTAGACAGCGTTGCCTCTTCCTTTCGCATTCCGGAGTAAGCGAGAAGCTCTGCGTGATCGGCCATCTCCGCTGCGTTTTCCTCCAGCCAGGCTCGCTGCTCGGGGTTGGGATTAAAGCGTTCGGAGCGATCAGGCACGCGGCGCATCTCAGCAAAAATCCGCAGCATCACAGATCGATCTGGAATAGCTTTCTGAGGTGGCGTTTTTACCTTCGCAAAAAGTTGCTGCCTGAGGGTCGATGAAATCGCGAATGGGTTCTCGATCAGAACCATCTTCTCAACCGCGATGTCCAACATCACGCGGAGCACCCAGAGCGTCTGATTGACAGTGGGAGCTTTGAATCCGCGATGAGTCTTCTTCTGGAACTTCCATTTCCACTCAGCAGTTTTCAGGAGGTGCTCCCTAAGTTCAGCAATCACGTCGGCGGTCACGTTTCTGGCGAGGAATGAAGCGAAATTTCCCCGCACCCAATGCGTCTGCAACCGAGCGATATTTCCCGCTCTTCCAATCGTGGTGTTTTCTGCGACGGTGTTCGCTTTCAAGCGTCGCTGAGTCTCCGCAAGCAATGCTCCGAGGGTTTTGAATTTTGAGCCAATATCGGCGCCACGCTGCCGGTCTGTCTCCACAGTGACCGCCCGCTTTGCGTGCTTCAATTTGGCAACCGTCAACACCGTCGTGCCCAACGAACGGAAAGTGCGCTTTCCATTCAGCCGATAGCGCGAGTAGAAGATCCCCGAATGCGTGTTTTCATAGAGTCCTTCGACTGTGGTTCTTTTCCAAGTGAGAGTCTTTTGCATCAAGAGACGAGTATAAAGGGAGGGTATAAAAGCCTATGACTCCGATGATGCAACAATATCACGAGGTGAAACGCGGTCTCCCGCGCGACACTTTGCTGCTCTTCCGGCTCGGCGATTTCTACGAGATGTTCTTCGAGGACGCCGAGATCGCCTCGCGCCTCCTCGGGCTCACCCTTACCAAGCGCGGCGAAACCCCCATGGCCGGCCTGCCCTACCACGCGGCCGATAACTACGTCGGCAAGCTCCTCGCCGCCGGGAAAAAGGTCGCCATCTGCGATCAGGCCGAGCCCGCCAAGGCCGGCAAACTCGTCAAGCGCCAGCTCACTCGTATCCTGAGTCCGGGCACGACCCTCGCCGCCAACCAGCTCGACGCCGCCCGCAATCACTACCTCTGCGCCCTCGCCCACGATAAAGCCGGCCTCCACGCCGCCTGGCTCGATCTCTCCACCGGCGAATTCAAAATCGCCACCGATCCGCGCCCCGAAAATCTCCTCCCCGTCCTCACCGCCCTCGATCCCGCCGAACTGACCGTCGCCGAAGGCGCGCTCGAAGCCTGGAAAACCGCCCCGCACGAGCAGACCGCTCTCCACGCGCTTCACCACTTCGCCGCCGCCCGACTCGTCACCGACCTTCCCGCCTATCAATTCGAAACCGCCGGTGGCGCCCGCTCCGTCATGAACACGCTCGGCGTGCTCAATCTCGAAGGCTTCGGCCTCGCGCCGACGCACCCCGCGCTAGGCCCCGCCGGTGCGCTCGTTTACTACGCCACCGAAAATCTCTGCGCCAAACCCGAGAACCTCCGCGGCCTACAAGAATACCGCAGCGCCCGCACACTCCTCCTAGATCCTGCCACACTCAGGAATCTCGAAATCTTCGCTTCCTCTCGTGGCACCCGCGAGGCCTCACTGCTCGCCGCCATCAACCGCAGCGCCACGTCCGCCGGCGCGCGCCTCCTAGAGCGCTGGCTCGCCGCCCCCACACTCGACCTCGTCGAGATTCACCGCCGCCAGTCCATCGTCGGCGAACTCATCCAGCAATCCACGCGCCTCGTCGATCTCCGCGGCCTCCTCGCCAATGTCCGTGACATCCCACGCATCCTCGGCCGCCTCCAAAACCGTCTGCGCAATCCACGCGAACTCGGCGGCATCAAAGACACACTCAACCAACTCCCCCACATCCGCGCCGTCCTCGCCAGTTTTTCGTCCGGCTCTCAACTCTCAACCCTCAGCTCTCAACTCCAGGAGTTCACCTCCCTCCGCGAACTCCTGCCTCGCGCTCTCGCCGAAGAGCTTCCCGCAGACCTCGCCGACGGCGGCTATATCCGCGCCGGTTACGATACCGAACTCGATCGCCTCCGCTCGCTCACAACCGACAACAAAACCTGGCTCTCCGAACTCGAACGCGCCGAACAGGAGCGCACCTCCATCCGCAGCCTCAAGGTCAGGTTCACGAATAATTTTGGCTATTACATCGAGATCACCAAAGCCAACCTCCACCTCGTCCCCGCCGACTACATACGCCGCCAGACCACGGTGAACGGAGAGCGCTACGTCACCGAATCGCTCAAGCAGAAGGAAAAGGAAATCTTCCACGCCGAGGAAAACGCCCTCGCCCGCGAACTGGAGCTTTTCAACCAGCTCATCGCTGCCGTCCTCGACGAGTCCGTCGCCCTCGCCCAGACCGCTGACACCCTCGCCGAACTCGACGTCCTCGCCGGCTGGGCCGTCCTCGCCCGCGAATGGGATTATTCCCGCCCCGTGCTCGACGATGGCGACACGCTCGAAATCGTCGAGGGCCGCCATCCCGTTGTTGAGCAGATGCTCAAATCACCTTCGGCCATCACAGCTAACGGCACGTCCCAAGCCTTCGTCCCCAACGACACCGTCCTCGCCGCCGACGACGCCCAACTTGCCCTCATCACCGGCCCGAACATGGCGGGTAAATCGACCTACATCCGCCAGGTCGCACTCATCACGCTCATGGCGCAGATCGGCTGCTGGACTCCCGCCAAATCCTGCCGCGTCGGCCTCGTCGATCGCATCTTCTCCCGCGTCGGCGCGAGCGACGACCTCGCCCGGGGCAACTCGACCTTCATGGTCGAGATGAACGAAACCGCCAACATCCTCAACAACGCCACTGACCGCTCGCTCATCATCCTCGACGAGATCGGCCGCGGCACCTCGACCTACGACGGCCTCAGTATCGCCTGGGCAGTCGTCGAGCATCTCCACCGCGGCGAAACCAAAGGCCCGCGCACGCTCTTCGCCACGCACTATCAGGAACTCACCCAGCTCGAAAAACACCTCACGCGCCTCCGGAATTTCTCCGTCGCCGTGAAGGAGTGGAACGACGACATCGTCTTCGTCCGCCGCGTCATTCCCGGCGCCGCCGACCGCAGCTACGGCATTCAGGTCGCCCGTCTCGCCGGCCTCCCGCTCAGCGTTATCGACCGTGCGAAAACCATCCTCGCGAAACTCGAAACCGACGACACCTCCGTCGAACTTCCTTCCGCGCCAAAAGCTCGGCCGAAGAAAAAAATCTCTGTCAAACCCGACGCCGAAGACTCCCAGCTCAGCCTGCTCTGACGTCGCGCGTTGTCTGACGTAGCTCAGACTCCTGCTTGGAATGGACGGACGACCTCCGTGTCGTCCATCTAACGTGCCACGCCCCGTCCCCGGACCGGCACTTAGCAATTGCCGCCTCCCGTTGCTCAACCCCAACGCCAAGGACTCATCCCTCCACGCTCACTCCTGTGGATAAATCAGCACGCGGTCGTGAACCAAAAGGATCAGATCCTTTTTCCCGTCACCCGTGACATCCGCGATCAGCGTTTCGCGCGGCTCCATCGGCGAGCCTTTGCGTCCTTGGTAATGTTGATCCACCTCGAAGATTTTGAAGTGCATTAGGCTTTCCCAGCGGTCGTCTTTTCCGCGGCCCAGGATCTCCAGAAGGTTTTTGCCCGGATCCACACACACGATCTCCGGCTTTCCATCGCCGTTGAAATCCCCGGCGATCACATCGCTGTAGCTGATCTCCGGCAGGTCGGTCGCGTGCGTCGATTGTGTCGTCGCCGCATAGTCGGCCTGACCGAGCGGCAGCCACCAAAACCGGTCTTTGCCAAAAACAAACGCCTCCGTCCCGCCGCCCGGCACCGCCCGCGTCTCCGCCGTGATCACGTCGATTTTCCCTGTCGGCGTGGAGTCAGCGATTTCGTAGAGTCCTTGGTCATTCGCTCGGAGGATTTGAAACTGCTCGCCCTTGCGATCGTAGAGCACCACCACCGGCCGCTTCGCGCCCGCCTGCGGCAGGATCAACGTGCAGGCTACTTCCGCGTTCGAGTCGCGCGCGTTGAACTGATCGATCACTGCCAGCTCACCTTGCTCGTTGATCCGCATCGCCCGCGCGAAGCTGCTCACACTCGCCACGATCTCGTTTTTCCCGTCGCCATCCAGATCGCCGAGCGTGAGCGCCGACGACTCCAGATTATCGACGAGCCCTTTGCGGAAACCGGGCTTCGTAGAAAGGTCCGTGAACTCCAGCGCATCGCCTTGCACGAGCAGACGCATCGCATCGAGCGGCGTGAACACCGCCAGATCGAGCCGCCCGTCCTGATTCGCATCTACCAACCTTACCGCACGCGGATCAGTCTTCAGTCCCGTCAGTTCAACTGATTTCAACATTTCTGCGCCCGCGTCCTTACGCGCCCAGACTTCCGCGTAGCGTTTGTTTTTCTCCTCACGGATCACTGCGAGCAACACGCGCCCGTCAGCTGCGATTTCGCCAGCCGCCAGGCCCAGCGGTTTCCCCGTGATCGGCAGTGGTTGCGGATAAGCGAGCCGGCCGTTGGCAAACTTCGCCACGCCCACCGACTGCTCCTTCGGACTTCCGACAAATAACTCGTCCTGCCCGTCGCCATCCCAGTCGGCGGCCGCCAGGCTGCGCACATCGGCCGACACCGGATAACGCTGCGCGCCGGTGAAGCCGCCGTCCGGCTGCCGCAAATATAGATAGACCTGCGCTCCATCCGGATCGCCCACCGCGACGTCGATGCGCTTGTCGCCATTAAAATCTCCCAGCGCATAACACGCCGGATTTTTCCCACCCGAGCGCGGGCTGAACACGCGAGGCCTCAGCACCAGACCGCTGTCAGTGGACGGCGCCTGAGCGAGATCGAACACTTCCAGCTGCCCCGTCGCATCCTGCGCGAAGGCAAACGTCGCCGGAGTTTTCCCCTTCGCCGCCGCGAGTACTTGCAGCGTGCAACGGCTGGGCTTCATCGCGTATGCAAGTTCGGGCCCAAACTCCCGCGCCGCCGTTTGCAGCCGCACGCGCAGTCCGTCGCGGGTGTTGTTTCTTAGATAAACGAAATCCAACCGACCGTCGCCATTCACGTCGGTCACTTCGAGCCCGTAGCAATTATCATCCGGCAACGCGTAACGCTCCGGCACGGCGAGCTGGCCATTTTTCTCCTGCTCGAAAACTGCGATCTCCTTCTGCCCGAGAATGACCAGATCCATCCGCTTATCACCATTCACATCGGCCAGCCGCAATGAGCCAACGAACTGGATCGGCTCGGGCGCTTCGGAGATTTTTTTCTCCAGCCACGTCCCGTCCTTTTGCTGATAGCGGATCGTGAGCGCCTGCGGTTCACCCGTGTACGCGAGGTCGGCGAGTCCGTCGCCGTTGAGATCTCCGACAACAAAATCGAAAACCGTCACGCCAGTCGTCACAGAGGTTTTCCGAAAACGCGCGTCTTCGAGCACCGGCTCCCAGCGGTTCACTCCGAGCGAGCGCGGAGCCGCTTCGATCGGTGCGCCCGGTTTGAGCTGATAGAGAATCTCGATGGCGCTGCGGTCGTTGTTCGCCACCGCGAGATCGGCCAGGCCGTCGCCATTAAGGTCGGCGATCTGGAGCGCCCGCGTGTTCCACTCAAGCTTCACCACCTCCGGCCCGCGAAACGCGACCACCGGCGCAGCCGCAGCTGGCGTCTGCGCGGCAGTCAGTATCTGCACGGCACTGACAAGGATCGTGGCGGTCCGGAGGATGAAGCGGGAGCGGTTCACTTTTTGTGTTCGAGGGTGGTCTTGAAGAAGTAGCCCTGGCTGTCGCGCGTGAGATAGCCGACCGTGTCACCCCAATACTTCGAGAGCGTGCTCACATCGGGAGCGGCGCTGGCATCGACCGGCGACTGGCCTTGCGAGGCTGGATTGGCGGCGAGCTGCACGAAGGACTGAAACACCGTCCCGATCAGCGCGCTCGTGTCTTGGTAAGTGAAGCTGCTCGCGTCGCCCGGAATCGAGGCGAGGGCCTTTTTGACCTCGCTGCGTTCCCAGAATGACGGCCCCGACTGGAGCGCGGACTCGATCGCTCCGGCGGTGCCGATGCTCAGCATGAGATAGTTTTTCGCGATCGCGTAGCTGAAGCTCTTCGCGGGCTGGCCTTCAGGTGATGGCACCGCGATGGTATTGATCGTCGAGCCGAGGAACTCGCGCTTCACGATCATCTGTTCAGCCTGCGGTCCGCCCATCTTCAAGAGAGCATCGAGCGCGGTGGTGAACGCTTTTGGGTTATCCAGCGAGAGGCCGACGAATTGATCGAGCTCATCCATCGACGCGGTCTTGGAGGCACCGGCGCGAGGCGCGTAACCGCTGATCATATCGGGGCCGAAGCTGCCGAAGAAATCGCGTTTGATGTCGATCCCGAGCTGCTCATTGAAGTTCTTCACGTACATCTGTCCCATGCCGAGCACGCCGGGATTGTACGCACCGAGCATCTCTTCAAGTCCGCTGTAGAAATTCTTCAGGCTGAACTTGCCGCTGGAAACCGCCATCCACTTGGCCGGCACGAACGCGGGCCGCGCAACCGGCCCATGTCCATAGGAGAACATCTTCAACAGGCCACGCTCTTCAGAGAATGTGAAGCCACCCGTCGCCACCGTCTGCGCATCGGTGAAGTGGATATTGAAATACATCTGGTTCCACGCATCGAGGCCCAGCGCCGGGATGATCGCCACCGGATTGAGGAACGGATTGGACTGCTCGCTCTGCGCCGCCTTCTTCGCGATCTCCTGCTGCGCCTTAGCGACGATTGGCTTGAAGTTCACGAACATGCTTAAGTGCGACTGGCCGCCCTTGTTGCGGGCGCTCAGGAAGGAATCAGATTTTCCAAAGGCATTCTCCGCTCCGCCCTTTTTGAAAGCATCGATCGCTGACAGGATGGTGTCTTTGTGAAATCCAAAAATCCAAACGCCATCGGTGAGCGTCCAGTAAGCTTTGCTTGGGCCTTTCGCCCCCTCTTTGGACGTTTCGATGTGCAGAGTGACACCCGCGAAGTCCTCGGTTTCATGCGTGTTGTCCGGGTTTTTCTTACGATCGTCTTCGAGAAGTTTTTCGACTTTCGATGCGTTCGCGCCCAGGTCCACCGCGATGACCAACGGGATGTTGTCGTCCGCATCCTCCGCCTCGAAATCAATATCCGCAGTGGTCAATGCGATGAGCGCATCGCCCGTCGCGAACTCGATCAACTCGCTGAACGTGTGACCAGTCTCTGCCTTCACCTTGGCGTCGAACTCCTCGAACTTCATCTGCGCATGCAGCGGCGCGAAAAATTTGCGGACCTGCTCGTCGTTCCACGTCTTCGCCCACGGGCTGTCGCCGCAGGCTTTGATCATGGACGGCACGTCATCAAACGAGATGACGAGTGGAGCCTGGTCGCCGACCAGATTGATAAGCGGCGTGGCCGCTGAGATCATCGCTGCGGAGCCCGCGAGCAACGCAGTGGAAACGAACTTTTTCAGGAGTTTCATGGGGAAATGGAGGAGAGGTTGGTGAGGGAAAAAATTGGCGTGCCGGGATTCGGCGGAGCGGGCGGCGGCTTGGAGCCGTCTCGCCGCGCAGAGCAAATCCACGCGGCACGAAAGGACGGCCTCACTTCGCCGGCGTCGCGACCGGCACCTTCACGGGACGAGGCGGCTCCAGATAGCGGAAGCCTGCGTTGGGATTGCGCGCATCGAAGGCGTAGGCATCGCGGTTGCGCAAAAAGTTTTTCAACACGCCCGCCGGAATCGCGAAGTTCAGCCCCTCGATGCCGGCCATCATCGCCTTCATGTTGTTCACGCCAATCACTTCGCCGCGCAGATCGAAGAGCGGACCGCCGGAGTTGCCCGGATTGATCTGCGTCGTCGTCTGGATGTAGAGCTGCCCGCCCATCGGACGGTTGCGCGAGCTGATGATCCCTTGCGAAACCGTGCGATCCAGTCCGAGCGGACTGCCGATGGCAAAAACCGTCTGCCCCTCGGTGAGTCCGTTGGATTCGCCGAGCGACACGAATGGCAGCGCCGCGCCCTCCGGCAAGTCGTCGATTTTCAAGAGCGCCAGATCGAGACGCGAATCCAGCGCCACGATGCGTACTTTGTTGTACACGGCTTTTTCGAGCTCAGCGGTGCCACGGCGAAACTGCGTCACCGTGATCGCATACTCGCCCGCCACAACGTGCTCATTGGTGATAATGTAGCCCGCGGGATTGATGATGAAGCCCGAGCCAAGCCCGACCGGCGTGCGCACCTGCACCACCGCCTCGGCCACCCGATCAACGTTTTCTTTAACCGTGAGCGCGGGACGCCCGGTCGAGGTGCGATAGAGATCCGTCGATTCCTCCGCCGCGCCGCTGGCCGGAAGATTCTCGGCCGTGATGCGCTCAATCTCGTCGCGCGGGATCGAGATCACCGTGAACCCGAGATCCACCACCACGCGGTCGGCTCGCTCCGTGAGAATGTCCCCTTGAATCGAGGCGCCGCTTTTCAGCTTCAACGTGCTCAACGCAAACACCGGCGCCGCCAACAGACCGAGACTCGCCGTGAGGCAAAAAAAGAAACGCACTGAACGCGGGACAGAGTGGGAGAAGAGTGATCGGGTCATGCGTGAGCGGATGCGCGAAGCCTCCGGAATCGTTTTAAGTCCAACACCGTAGGCAAGCCCCCGGTTGCGCGTAAAGCCCGCTGTGCGGAAGAAATCCGTGAACTTCCGATGTAGGGCCTCAGCTCGCCTTCGGCCGTTTCGCTTCAATTACCAACTGTAGCAGTGGCCTTCAACTGCCTGAGTTCGACTCACCCATGCAGCGCAAACTCCGGCGGCAGCGGCGCCTTCGCCGCAAACGTGTGCTCCTTCCCGCCAAACGTGTACGTGAAACTCGTCTCCAGCGAATGCAGGAACAGACGCTTCTCGCCGTTCGCCTTGGCGAAAGCGCGATTCGCGGCGAAATCGCCATAAGTCAGATCGCCCACGATGGGCAGATGCCGCTGGGCGCACTGGACACGCAGTTGATGACTCCGCCCCGTCTTCGGCTCCAGCTGTATCAACGCCACGGGCACGCTGCCACGCTTCTGTCCGAGCACACGCATGTGCGACTCCGACGGGATGCCGCTCTTCGCCGCCGTGCGGATCTGCGCGCCGCGCTTCTGCACCGCGAGCCGATCCTTCCAGATCTGCTTCGACTCCGACGGCAGCCCGAAGACCAGCGCGTTATAGATCTTCTTCACGTGCTTCTTTTGAAACATGGACCGGATCTCGTCTGCCAGCTCCTGACTGCTCGCCGCGAGGATCACACCCGACGTCGCCGAATCCAGCCGGTTCAAAAGCCAGAGCCGCCGCAACACCGTGGTTGCTGGCTTTTTCTTGAGCGGCGCGTCTCCGGAGGCAGTCCCCGCTGCAGATTTTTCCACCGACTCCGTCCACTCAAAATACTCCCCTTCCTCCACGTAGGGAACCGTGAGCAAGGCACGTGGCTGTTCACTGATACGATTAGGATGAGACAGCACGCCCGCCGGTTTTGAAAACGCAGCGAGCCCGTTGGCATCCACCGCGAGCAAGCTCACATCATTTCCTAGCGGGAGCGTGCTCCAGAATAGTTTTGAAGCACTCATTGGATATAAAAAGTAAAGGTCAGCTCCTGCGATTGGCCAAGCATCGCGATCATGTCATCAGTCCATTTTCCGTACGGCGCGCGCGTCGTGATGCCCGCGATGCAGATCTGCTCGTACTGCTTTCCGCCCGAACCTTCGACACTGACGATCTCGTCCACACTTCCATCGGTGATGAGTCGAAATTTAACGGTCACTTGCGAACCCGACGGAGGATAAGCTCCGCTGTCGCGCAACAACCGCTCCCACTGGACCTGCACTGTCTCGATGAGCTGCTGGAGATACTGCCCGTAATTGCTCCAGCGCGCATCGAATGACACCGCACCGATATTCTGCGTCCCGAATTTGTTATCCGCCAGGATCGCCGGCCGCGCACGCGTGTTGATCTTGGGCCGCGGCATCGGTTGCTGCGGATTGATGCGAGGAACTGCCATCTGCGGCGCTCCAACGATCAGCGGCGCATCCTTCACACCCTCCACTTTCTTCGGCACGTCTGTAGGCGTTTCCACGCTCGGCTTCGCGATGTTGAATCCATAGCCGCTCACGCTCTCGCCCGTGATTTTCTCGGTGCCCGCCAGTGGATTCTGCTCACGCTGCGCCTGAGCTTCCTGAATCGCCTGCATGATTTCAGGCGAAGGCGGTGGTAACGGCGGCGGTTGCGCCTCAGGCGGAGTAAGATCGCCAGACACGATCGCGCTGCTCTCAAAATCCTTTTTTCCCTCGGTCGCCGGCGTGTCGCTCTTGCCGTCAGGAGTGGGCTTTTCTTGCGCGACCTGTTGATTGTGCGCGCCAACATTCACCGTCTTGTCCGGCACGTTTTCCGGTGCGTCCGGATTGGTTTCCACGAAGCGATCCGGCGGCGGCGGTTCTTTTTGCGGCATCACGAACTCCTCCGGCGCCAGCTCGATGCTGAACTCCGGTTTCTTCGCTTCCGCGAACGTCGTGCTCGGATCGACGCCCGCGTTAAAATGTTTCGCCGCCACCAGAAAAAGAAACAACAGCCCGCACCACACAATCAACGACAGCACCAGCCCGATCTGCACCGAGCGCCCGCGATCCCCCGCTCCGAACAGAGTTCGTGCAGTTTGAAAATGCTGAGGCTGCTCCTGCAGGGAGCGTTCTAAAAGCTGGGTCATGGATGCGCGCGAAGGGTGCTAATCACTTAACCAGACCGCACCGAGCCAAAATTTGTTTCAACGCTTCCATCGGCAGGCCCATGATATTTGAGAACGACCCCTGCCACCCCGCGACGATGAGTTCCCGCCCGTCCTGAATGCCATACGCGCCCGCCTTATCCAGCGGATTCACGATCTTGAAATACGCGTCGATCACCGCGTCGTCGAACGCCTTGAACGTCACCTCACTCGTCACGCCTTCGTCGATCCGCAGCCCATCCGCCACCCGCCGCAACGCCACACCCGTGAAAACCGTGTGCGTGCGCCCCGAGAGCTTTTTCAACATCACCCGCGCTTCGGCCAGATCCGCCGGCTTGTTCAGAACGCGCTGGTCGATAAACACCGTCGTGTCCGCACCAAGCACATACGCGTCGGGATGCCGCGTTGCCACCCAGTCCGCTTTGAGCGCTGCATTATGCGTCACCATCACGCGCGGATCAGTCTCCGGATCTTCGTGCTCGGTCACATCCGCCACCATCACGTCAAACGTCAGCCCGAGTTCGGCGAGCAGTTGTTTTCTTCGCGGCGAGGCGGAAGCCAGAATCAATTTCGTCATGTGCGTTTCTTCACCCAGTAAGTGAGTCCATCTTCGAAGCAAGTCGCCGTCAGATCCTCGACCTTCCCGCGAAAAAACGCCTCTGCGTCCTTCACGCCTTTGTTGTACGCGAAAGGCCCGATCTCCTTGAGAAAATAGCTCAGCACCATTTTCGCCCTCATCTCGCTGATCTCCTGATCGAGCTCCTCTCGGAAATATTTCTGAAGCGAAGGCACAATGCTCGCAGTCTCCTCTTTGGTCAGTTCGATGGCCATAAAATCGTCCGTCCGCTCCCGTGAATCACCGAGAGCGAGTAGCTGGTTACTTCGCGTTCTCGGCCAGGATCGCCCGCACATCGCCCTTAGCCCGCGCCAGCTCCACCCGGCTGAGGTTGTACTGATAAACCGCTTCCAGCCGGCTATCGCTCGCGATCGCCAGCGCATTCTGCGCTTCGATGACTTCACGGTTGTCCACCGCGCCGCCCTCGAACCGGATCTGCGCCAGCCGCAGCTGCTCTTGCGCGAGCCGCAAGCTGCGCTCCGCCACCGCGACCTGCGTGTTGCGCGACTTCGCATCCTGCGCCGCCAGCCTCAACTCCGCCGGGATCTGCAACTCCAGCGCACGCACCCGCAGCTCCTGCTGCCGCAGCTGCGCCAGAGCCACTCGCTTGTCCGCACTCGTCCTGAGCCCGTCGAAAACCGGCACCGACACCGCCACGCCCGCGAGCCAGGCCTCCTTCTCGTTCCCGTCAAACGCCCGCGATGTCACGTATCCATATTCACCCACCGCGCTCAACACGCCGAACCGCTGATAACCCGCCGCGCGCACCTGGTCCTTGTTTTGTTCGATCGCTTTCGTCGCGCGCAGATAGTCCGAACGCTGCTCCAGCGCCGCCTTCTCGCTCTCGCCCGCCAGCGTTGGCTGATCCACGCGCTTCACCTCAAAGCCCGCCAGCGCCAGCGGTGCCGACAACTGCCAGTCGAGCAGCCGCTTCAACTGCAACTCGCTCTGGTAAACCGTCGTGTCCTGCTGCAATCGCGCCTGCTCCGTGATCGCCAGCTGGGCTTCCGCGCGCGTCACGTCGATCTGCGTAACCACACCCGCATCCAGCTGCCGCTTCACCAGATCGAGCAGCTCGCGCGCCCGCCGGATGTTGGCATCGAGCACGTCGATACGCTGCACATTGCGCATGTGGCCGAAATAACTCTGCGCCACCGCCGAGAATACCGTCTGCAACGTTTGCTGCTGGTCAAAGGCCGCCACCGCCGCGCTTTTTCGCGCCGCCCGATACGCCGCGATCTGAGCCGGATTAAGCAACGCCACACTGCCCGTGAGCTTCCCGTCGAAGCGGTTGACCGGCGACTGCTCAAATGGCCCGGCTCCGGTTACTTGCACCGACTTCGTCCGTCGTTGCTGCGCATCCAGAGAGATGTCCGGCAGCAGCGCCGCCCGCTGCTGATCCGCCGCCGCCAGCGCCTGGGCCACCGCTTCGCGGCTGATCAAAACATTCGGATTCGCCTTCTCGATCCCGTCGAACGCCTCGGCCAGCGAAAGCGCCGCCCGCGCGGGAATACTGCTGATGGCCAGCACGGAGACCAAAGAGGAAAGAGCGGCGCGAGAAAAAGCGTTCATGAAATTCACCCAGCAAAATCCACTCCATCGCTGCTTCCGCAAGGCGCGAATCGCCGGACGCTCCGCGCGTCTTGCCTCGGCGCACGCGGGCGGTTGCGCTTTCACGCCTCAGCCTCGAATCTATTTCTCCATGCGTATCGGCCTAGCCCAGCTCAATCCCACCGTCGGCGACCTCGCCGGCAACCGCCGCAGAATCCTCGACGCCTACCGCTCGCTCGTTGCCCAAGGCGCCGAACTCGTCGTCTTCCCCGAGCTCATCGTCTGCGGCTACCCGCCCCGCGACCTGCTCTTCAAACGCCGGTTCGTCCCCGATAACGAAGAGTCCCTCACCGAGATCGCCGCCGCCATCGGCGAAGTCCCCGCCATCATCGGCTTCGTCGAAACCAACCCCGCGCCCACCGGCCGCCGCTTCTTCAACGCCGCCGCCTTCTGCCACCGCGGCGAGATCCAGGTCATCGGCCGCAAATGCCTCCTGCCCACCTACGACGTTTTCGACGAAGACCGCTACTTCGAAGCCGCCAGTGAGCCGCGCATCGTCACCTTCGACGGCAAACGCATCGGCCTCACCATCTGCGAAGATCTCTGGAAAAACCCGAAAATCGACACCGCCCGCCTCTACGAAATCAACCCCATCGCCTGGCTCGCCGCCGAACGCGTCGATCTCGTCGTCAACCTCTCCGCCAGTCCCTGGTACGCCGGCAAAGGCGCCGTCCGCGACCAGCTCGTCACCGACACCGCGAAACAACTCCGCTGCCCCCTCGTCTACGTGAACGCCATCGGCGGCAACGACGAGCTCGTCTTCGACGGCCGCTCCCTCGTCGCCAACGAGAACGGCGAAATCACCGCCCGCCTCGCCGCCTTCACCGAAGACCTCCGCACGGTCGAAATCCCGCTCTCATCGTCTCCCACCCCGCCCGCCTCCGAACCCTCGAGCGTTAAAAGTTCAGCGTTGAGCGTTGAGCGTTCCACCAATTCGCCCGCATCCACGCCTGCGCCCACTGGTCACTGGTCATTGGTCACTGGTCATTCGCCGCCTCCAGCGGCGTCCAATCATTCAGCCGACATTTATGCGGCGCTCGTCCTCGGCCTCCGCGATTACGCCCACAAGAGCGGCTTCAAACGCGCATTGATCGCCCTCTCCGGCGGCATCGACTCCGCCCTCGTCGCCGTCCTCGCCGTCGAAGCCCTTGGCGCGGAGAACGTCATCGGCGTTTCCCTGCCCTCCTCGATCTCCTCGCAACACTCCAAAGACGACGCCCGCATCCTCGCCGAAAACCTAGGCATCCGTTTCGAGACCATCGCCATCGCCGACGCCGTCGCCACCGCCGAAGCCGCGCTCGGCCCCATTTTCGCCGGACGCGCCCGCGACGTCACCGAGGAAAACATCCAGGCCCGCATCCGCGGCGTCATCATGATGGCGCTCTCCAATAAATTCGGCGCGCTCCTCCTCACTACGGGAAACAAGAGCGAGGTCGCCGTCGGCTACTGCACGCTCTACGGAGACATGTGCGGCGGCCTCGCCGTGATCTCCGACGTATTCAAAACTCAAGTCTACGCCCTCTGCCGCTGGATCAACTGCGAGCGCGAGATCATCCCTGAGAACACGATCACCAAACCCCCCAGCGCCGAACTCCGCCCCGGCCAGGTCGATCAAGACAGCCTCCCTCCTTACGACATCCTCGACGCCATTCTCGAAGGCTACGTCGAAAAAGGCCTCAGCCGCCGCGACCTAGTCCGCGAAGGTTTCAACGAAACCGTCATCAACGACATCGTCCGCAAAGTGGACCTTAACGAGTATAAGCGAAAGCAAATGGCCCCCGGCATTAAGATCACCCCCCTCGCCTTCGGCGTCGGCCGCCGCATCCCCATCGTCCAAAAATACGTGAGCTGATTTACCCCGTAGAGTTTCAACCACTTATTTCCACTGATGGACACTGATCCGATCCACTCCGCCGATCACGACCCCGATGGCTACGCGCTCATAGGCGCTTGCTACGAAGTCCACAAAGAACTCGGCAACGGATACCTCGAAGACGTTTACCAAGAAAGCCTCGAGCTTGAACTGACAGATCGCTCCATCCCATTCGTCGCTCAACCCAAGCTGCCGATCTTCTACAAAGGCCTCCCCCTCCGTAAACACTACGAGGCCGACCTCCTTGTTCTCGACAATATCATCGTCGAATTGAAAGCCGTGAAAGCACTCCTGCTAGAGCATGAGGCGCAACTGCTCCACTATCTAAAAGCCACCAGCCGCCGCGTCGGCTACCTGGTTAACTTCGGCGCATTCCCCAAACTCGATTGGCGCCGCCGCATCCGCTAATCCGGTTTTCATAAGTGTTCTTCAGTGCCCATCAGTGGTTAAAAAAATTCCGCCTTCGCTCATGTCCGCCTCCACTCCCTCCCTCGTCCCCAACTCCACCGCCCTCTTCGCCCGCGCGCAGCAGCTCATGCCCGGCGGCGTCAACTCCCCCGTCCGAGCCTTCCGCTCCGTCGGTGGCGCTCCGTTCTTCGTGAAGGCCGCCCGCGGCGCCACGCTCCTAACGGCCGACGACCGCGTGCTCATCGACTTCGTCTGCACCTGGGGCCCCGCCATCCACGGGCACAATCACCCCGTCATCAAAAAAGCCATCGCCGCCGCCCTCGAAAGCGGCACGTCCTTCGGCACGCCCAATCCCTACGAAGTCGAGATGGCCGAGCTTATCGTCCGCTTCGTTCCCTCGATTAAAAAAGTCCGCCTCTGCAACAGCGGCACCGAAGCCACCATGTCCGCCATCCGCCTCGCCCGCGGGTTCACCAAGCGCGACAAGATCATCAAATTCTCCGGCTGCTACCACGGCCACTCGGACTCGCTGCTCATTAAAGCCGGCTCCGGCGCACTCACGCACGGCCATCCCGACAGCGCCGGCATCCCCGCCAGTTTCGCGCAGGAAACCATCGTCCTTCCCTACAACGACCGCGCCGCCCTCGACGCCGCCTTCGCCGCCAACCCAGAAAAAATCGCCTGCGTTATCATCGAACCCTACTGCGGCAACGTCGGCTTCATCATGCCCGACCCGGGCTACCTCGCCTACCTCCGCGAGATCACCGCCAAACACGGCACCGTCCTCATCTTCGACGAAGTCATGACCGGCTTCCGCATCGCCAAAGGCGGCGTTCAGGAACGCGAAAACATCACCCCCGATCTCACCTGCCTCGGAAAAATCATCGGCGGCGGTCTCCCCGTCGGCGCTTTCGGCGGACGCGCCGACATCATGGATCACCTCGCCCCGCTCGGCCCCGTTTATCAAGCCGGCACCCTCAGCGGAAACCCCCTCGCCATGGCCGCCGGCATCGCCGGCCTCAAACTCCTCGAAGAACAAAATCCCTACGTCCGCCTCGACGCCCTCGGCCAGCGCCTCCGCGACGCCGTCCTCGCCGCAGCCCGCAACAAAGGTCTCCCCGTGCATGTCCCCCAATGCGGCTCCATGTTCAGCATCTTCTTCACCGACACCCCCGTCCGCGACTACGCCACCGCCCTCAAAAGCGACGCGAAGATTTTCGCCAAATTCTTCCACCTCTGCCTCGAAAAAGGCGTTTACTTGGCTCCCAGTGCTTACGAAGCCGGTTTCCTCAGCACCGCGCACGACGGCCCCGCGATCGACCGGGCCTGCGATGTGCTCACCGAAAGCCTCCACTCGCTGTAATTTTGCCCACGGCGAGCCGTTATAGAAAAAACTTCTCTCTCCGCGCCCGCCACATGCCCAAGTTCGCCGCCCTCGCCCTCGCCTTCCTCGTCGCCTTAGCGGCCCCACTCACCGCCCAGCCGACCGACGCGCCCCAACTCCCCCTCGCCGAGATAAAACCCGGCCAGACCGGCGAAGTCTGGACCGTTTTCCAAGGCACCCAAATCGAGCCCTTTTCCGTCGTCGTCACCGGCGTTCTTCAAAACGCCCTCGGCCCCGGCAAATCCCTCATCGTCTGCGAACTCACCGACCCTCGCGTCCAAAAAATGGGCGCCGTCGCCGGCATGAGCGGCAGCCCCCTCTACATCGACGGCAAACTCGCCGGCGCCCTCAGCTACCAAATCCAGCGCTTCGAAACCGTCCGCTTCGCCGGCTTCACCCCTATCGGCGACCTCATCGAAGTCTCTCAATTCGAAACCAAATCCCCCCGCCCCGTCACCCCGCACGACAACAACCTTATCCCCCTGGATAAAAACTCCGCCTCCACCAAACGCACCTCCTCGCTCCGCACTCCGCTTCCGTCTCTCAACTCTCAACCCTCAACTCTCAATTTTTCTTCCTCCGTCTCCTCCGTCGCCTCCGACTCCTTCACTCCCCTCACGCCCGTCTTCGCCCTCGGCGGCATCTCCCCGCAAGTCGCCGCCCTCTTCACCGAAGACTTCCGTGCCCTCGGCCTGAATACCACCGCCCTCGGCGGCCACACCAACACCTCGTCCGCCAACTCTAGCGCCGCCTCCGCCTCTCACCCTTCACCCTTCCCTCTTCACTCTTCTCTCCGCCCCGGCTCCGCCGTCGCCGTCGCACTCGCCACCGGCGACATCACCCTCGCCGGCACCGGCACCGTCTCCCACGTCAACGGCAACCACATCCTCGCCTTCGGCCATCCCATGCTCGGCCTCGGCGACGTCGAGCTCCCCATGGCCAGCGCCGAGATCCTCACGATCCTCCCCTCCGCGCTCAACTCCTTCAAACTCTCCAACACCGGCGAAGTCATCGGCACCATCAGCCAGGACCGCCTCTCCGCCATCTACGGCGAGATCGGCCCCAAGCCCGCCATGCTCCCCGTTGTAGTGAAAACTCCAGCACGCACCCTCAACTTCTCCACCGTCCGCCACGACCGCCTCGCCCCCATGATCGCCGGCGCTGGCCTTTCCCAAGCCGTCCTCGGCTCCAACGAAAACGGCCTGGCCGAAGGTTTCCACATCACCACCACCATCACCTATCCCGGCGGCCGCACCCTCGCTACCGACACGATCTTCGCCGGCCCCCAAGGCTTCCAATCCGGCCTCAGCCAGTTCATCCGCCGCCTCTCCGCCAGCCTCGGCAACCCCATCGCCGACGTCTTCCCCGACGCTCTCTCCTTCGTCGTCGAAACGCTCCCGAAAAATCCCGCCGCCAACCTCGATCTCATCCAGGTCTCCCGCACACGCCTTCAACCCGGCGACGACCTCCAGGTCACTCTCACCGTCCGCGATTACCAAGGCTCTCCCGTCCGCGAAACCGTCTCCATCCCCGTTCCCTCCGCCTGGCTCGGCCGCCGCCTCGAACTCCTCGTCATGCGTGGCGACGCTCTCGAACGCGTCACCGGCCGCCCCGAGATGGCCACCGTCTCCCAGATCCGCTCTTTCGATTCCTACCTCGACCTCATGAGCGACAAACGCCGCGACGACGGCCTCTACGTCGTCGTCGCCGAACGCGCCGGCGCCTTTCTCGACCAGACTCAACTCACGCTCGATTATCCCGGCAGCATCGAACGCATCGCCCGCGGCTCCGACGAAACCCGCTTCCAAAAACGCGACGTCCTCGTCCCCCTTTGGGAAACACATCTCTTCCCCGGCAAACTCCTCGACGCCGCCCACCGCCGCCCCCTCCAAGTCAGCGAATGATCGCTCTTCGCTCCGAGGGTAGGGCGCGTTAGCCCTAACGCGCCGTCCGCATCGCCCGCGAACCAACTTCGAAAACTCATCAACAAACCCCGCACTCACGCCGAAAACTGAGCGTCCATCAGCGTCCTTGAGCGGTTCCCATTCCGTCCCTCCGAACTCCATGCCCTCTGTGTCCGCGCTCCGTGTCCTCTGTGGCAAAAAATCCGATTCCTAAACTCCTCCCTCCGTTTCCTCCGCTCCCTCCCACAAACTTTCCCACGCCCATCATGCCCACCAAGCACGCCGCACCCACCAACTCACGCATGACTCTCCCACTCTCCCGCCACACGTCACAACCCCGCCATCGCCCCCTTTTCGTACCTTTCGTGTGTTTCGTGGTTCTCATCTCCACCTCCGCTTCTTCCATCTTCGCCGCCCCGCTCTCCCGCAGCCTCCCCATCGACTTCTTTCGCGACATCTCCAGCCGTAACCTCAAAGGCCTCGCCACCCGCTCCGACGGCCGCCTCGTCGCCGGCCCCGTCCTCACCGACCTGAGCGGCCCCGCCTTCGCCGACATCCTCTGGACCCTCGAATCCTCCTCGCCCGACTCCACCCGCTGGCTCGTCGGCACCGGCCCCGAAGGAAAAATCTTCGAACTCACCCTCGACCTCACGGCCAACACCTACACCTCCCGCGAAATCGCCGACCTCGACGACACCCACGTCTTCGCCCTCCGCCGCCTCCCCGACGGCGCGCTCCTCGCTGGCACCTCGCCCCACGGCACGCTCTCCCTGATCCGCGACGGCAAAATCGTCTCCCGCGCCACCCTCCCCGCCGACACCATCCACGACATCCAGCTCAGCCGCGACGCCGCGCTCGCCTACATCGCCACCGGCAACCCCGGCCGTATCTACGAACTGGATCTCAAAAAATTCGCCGCTTCCACGCTCCCCGTTCCCGACTCCCAGCCTTCCGCCTCTCAACCCTCAACCCTCAACTCTCAACTTTCCCTCCCTGCCTTCCTCCGCCTCCTCGGCGAAATCAAAGACCGCAACGCTCGCCGCCTCGCCCTCCTCGGAGACAACCTCGTCATCGGCTCCGCCCCCAAAGGAAACCTCTACACGCTCCCGCTCACTGGCGGCGAACCCCTGATCCTCCAGGAAAACCGCGACGCCGAAGTCGCCACGCTCCTCCCTCAACCCAACGGTGATCTCTACGCCGCCCTCGTCTTCTCCAACCAGCAAGCCGAGTCCCGCCTCAACCGCCCCCAACCCGCGCGCACACCAGCCGCTCCCACCGAAGCCACCGCCACTCCCGGCGCTCCAGCCCCCGACCAGCCCCCCGCGCCCAACGCCCCCGGCACTCCTCCCGTCCCACCTACCGCCGCACCCACGCCACCGCTCGCCCCGATTCCCCAATTCCCCGGCCGCAGCTCCATCGTTTATTTCCCGAAAAACGGACTCCCCGAAACCGTCGTCTCCCGCAGCAACCTCGCCTTCTACGCCCTCGCCCGCCGCTCCGACACCCTGATCATCGCCGGTGGCGAACAAGGCGACATCCTCGGCTACGACCTCCCCGCGCGCCTCGGCCTCACCTTCCCCGGCACCGCCTCCGCCCAAATCAACCAGATCGTCCCTCTGACCGTCTCCGCTTCCGCTCCCTCCGTCTCTCAACCCTCAACTTTCAACCCTCAACCTTCCGCCTCCGCCCCATCCCGCTTCCTCCTTCTCCGTAACAACACCCCAGGCCTCGCCCTCCTCGACTTCGCCGCCCCCGGCCCCCGCGAAGCCGAAACCAAACGCCTCGACCTCGGCTCCCCCGCCACCCTCGGCGCCCTCCGCTTCCCCCGTATCCGCGAAGCCACTCCCGCCGACCTCACCGTCAAAGTCCGCACCACCTTCGCCGCCGACGAAGCCGAGTCCTGGACTCCCTGGCTCGCCGCCCCCCTCCGCGAAGACGGCTGGCTCGCCGACAACCAACGCGGCCGCTACGTGAAACTCCAGATCTCCCTCCCCGCCTCCGCCGCCAACGCCCAGCTCGACAAACCCGACCTCTTCTTCCTCCCCCAAAACCGCCGCCCTTCGCTCACCGAATTCCGCATCGCCGCCCCCGGCTTCTCCCTCGTCCCGCCCTCGCCTTCGACCGACTTCCAATCGCCCCCGTCCACCCTCGGCCAGCTCCTCGGCGGCTCCGACCGCCCCAGCTCGAGCTCCCGCAACAGCCTCAACTCAGCCCGCATCTTCCCGCAGCCCGGCCTTCAAATCGTCACTTGGACCCTCTCCGACGCCGACGACGATGAACTCCGCTCCACTTTCTCGATACGCCGCGCCGGCACCTCCGACTGGCTCGACCTCGCCGTTAACACCACCGACACCTTCGCCCAATTCGACACCACCCACCTCGCCGACGGCGTGTACGACACTCGCGTCACCGCCACCGAACAAGCCCCCCGCCCCTTCGCCGACCGCCTCACGGTCACCTTCGAAACCGACGACCTCGTCATCGACAAAACCCCGCCCGTCATCACCGAAGTCAAAGTCGCCCGCACCGCCGACGCGCTCCTGATCACCGTCTCCGGCCGCGACGCCGTGAGCCTCCTCATCGGCGCCGAATTCGTCTTCAACAACGGCCACCGCGCCGAAGCCACCCAGCCCGACGACGCCATCCGCGACAGCCGCGCCGAGTCTTTCACGCTCCGCCTTGAGCCCGAAAAAGCCCTCAACGCCACCACCGTCGAAGTCCTCCTCTACGACGAACTAGGCTACGCCACCTCCCGCCGCATCACCCTCTGAAGGCCTCCGTGGGTAGGGCGGGTTAGCCCTAACCCCGCCGGTTCGACTCCCCGCCCACTCACGCCGCTCGCCGCAGCTTCCGCTTCCGCCACACCACAAACACCGCCGCCGCCCCGCCCATGATGAGCACCACCGTCGCCGGTTCCGGGATACTCGGTGCCGTCGCCGGATCGATCGCCGCCAGTCCCGCCGCATCGAACTGCGCCTTCGTCTCCAGCACGACTGCGCCCGACACCGCCGTCACCAGCTGAAACTTCCCCGCGAGCGCCACCGCCTCCGCCCGCTTCCCACCCGCAACCAACCGCGCGATTTCATCCGCCGCCCAAAGCCGCGCGATGTGCCCGCCCTTCTCCTGCTGCTCTAATGTCAAATTCGGCGTTGTCCGATCCGACATCGTCCGCTCCAGATTTCTCCCGCCACCCGTCAGCGCCCGCCCGAGCTCCGCGCTCAAATCCTCCCGCAACGTCCCCCAGCGCTCCGCCGCCGTCACGCGCGTCACGCCATCCAGCTTCTCCAAAATCACCTGCGCGCCCTGCACCACCGCAAACGCGCGAATCGCCACCTGCTTCGGCCGCCGCGTTTGCTTCTGCGAAAGCCCTTCAAACGACTGCCACCCGACCGGCTGCGTCCCGTGAATCCACAAAATCTCCCCGCCCGCCGCCGCCGCGTCATCCCACGCCGCCGACAACGCATCCAGATTGTCCTGACCGCCGACAAAACGCTGCGCCCTCAACCACGCCGCCACTTCCGCCGGCGCGCGCCCCGGACAACTCACCACCACATCGCCCGCCACGAGCAGCCGGATCTTCGCCGCGGCATCCTGCGCCCCGATCACATCCGCGATCTCACCGATGAGCGGCCCCATCGCCTGCGATCCATCGATAACCACCACGAGTTCGCGCGCCGCCTTTCGCTCCGCCTCGACCAGCCTCTGCACAAACACCTTCCCCGGCATCTGTGAATGCACCGCCCAGTGCTCACGCCTCTCCGCATTTCCGCTCACCATTACCAGCGGAAGCACTTCGCCGTTTTTCAACGCGATCGCTCCATGCGCTGACCACAGTCCATTCGTCTCCCGCACCGGTTTCAGTCCGCCGTCCGCCAGCGCCAGCGGACTCGCCGACTCCAGCCACAGTGCGTGAGTCACCCCATCCGGCACGCTAAAATTCTGCTCGATGATCCGCGGCAGCATCATCTCCGCCTTCCCTTCCGAGATCGCGCGCAACGGCATCGTCACGCCGAAGCGGATCTTCATCTCCCCGTTCGCCGGCACCGGGAAACACTGCATCTGCACCCGGTTCGGCCCCTTCGTCGTAACGAGCACCGGATCGCGCCGCTGCTGGATCGCGACCTTCTGATAAGCCTCGCGCACCTGCGAGCGCCCCGCGAACGCCGCCTCCCGCTCCTCGCCATTCACCCACAACGTCAACCGCGACACCACCCCGCCCGGCGGCAGCGCGATCTGCGCCCGCGCCTCCTGCTGCCAGCCCGCCGTGTTCTTAAACACCATCGTCCACTCCAAATAACCCGTCAGCGCATCCGCATCGACCGTCCCATCGATCCGCGACTCCGTCAGAGCCAGTCCCTTGAGCCTTTGCCCGACCACTTCCCCGCCCGCGTTTGAATCCCACACCCAATCGTCACTCATCCGCGAACGTCCGCCGAAACCGAAACGCTCGGGCATTGGCACCAGATTGAACGGCTTTCCCGTCACTCGATAAAAAATCGTGCGCGCCTCCTCGACCGGAAGGTGTTTTCCAAACGAGAAAACAAAGCCCACCAGATCCATCGCCGCTCCATTGCGCGGATAGCACCGCTGCAAAAGTCTCTCTTCGCTGCCCACCGCACGGAGCAAATGAAGCCCTCGCTGCATCGTCTCTGTTCTCTCGGAACGCGCCAGGCGAAGCCCCGCCTCCGTCAGGATCGACGGCGTCTCCAATCCTACGAGCGCCAGCAACGCGATCACCACACCCGCGCGCCAGCCATGCATCGCCTGCCCTGCGGTCTTTTGCGCTCTACGCAGTCGCGTGCGACAGATCAGTGCCGTGATCAAAGCCATCAATGGCGCCAGCGGCAGCAGCCCGATCCCGAAAAAAATCACCGCGAGCACGGCAAACGGCGTGATCAGCGCAAACATCGCCGCATACAGCGCAGCGACCGCCACCGCCGCCCCGTTCAACAATCCCAGCCAGCGCGGAATCACCGCGTCCCGCCCGCCTTCACTGGCGCAACGTCCCGCATGATACAGCGCCAGGCCGTTTGCCAGCGGCACCAGCGCGATCATCAGCGCGTGAAACAGCGTCGGCATCGGATCGAACATCTCCGACGAACACGCGCGGGTGATAAACTCAAAGACCAGCGCCACCACCGGCAGCACCACACCCAGCGCGATGCAAAAAAACGTGACCAACGAGCTGTTCTTTTCTTCAGGACTATCCCCGTTTCTTCCGCTACCCGCATCCTGAACCCCGACCAGTTCCGCTTCGATTGTGCCCATCCGCGCTAGAACCCGCCGCACATCCTCCGGTGTCGCCACGGCGATCTTCTGCGCCGTCAGCTCCTCGCTTACATGACGCTCGATGTCTTCCGACACTTCGTTCGCGTCCGCACCCACCGCGATCATGCGCGTGCGCACAGCGGCCACATGGCGTTCAAGTTCGTTCCTCGCGCTCTCAGTCCAGGTAATCATGGGGTTAGTTTTTGCGCCGCAACGCGCGGCAAGCCGGCACCAGTTCCAAAAGATAATCGTTCATGAGCGCCGCCACCTTCCGGCCCGCCGGCGTGAGCGAATAATACTTCCGCGCGGGCCCTTCGCTCGACTCCTCCAGCCGCGTCTTCACCAGCCCCTGCAACCGCAGCCGGGACAACAACGGATAAAGCGTTCCCTCCGTCACACCGAAGCCCGGCAGATTCGCCAGCTCCTTCACTAGTTCATAGCCGTAGCGTTCCTGCCCATCGAGAGCGTTGAGGATGCACAGATCGAGCACGCCCTTGCGGACCTGCACCGTCCAATTGCCGAAAATCTCCTCGGAGGAATCTGCCACACCAGTACCTTGGATTACAAGGTACCCGGCCTGTCAATGATCAGCTCGACACTTTCATCGAATTTTCCGCCTGCTTAGAGAGCCATGAACGCCAGCCCCATGATCACCGTCGGGATCAGCGCGCCCACCAGCAATCCGATCGGCGACACCCCGCTCGGGAAATACCGCTGCAAGATCGACTGCCCCGCCGGGTTCGGCGCATTCGCGATCACCGTCAAACCGCCGCCCGTCACCGCGCCCGCGACGACCGCGTACTTCAACTCATCCGTGAATCCCGGCACCAGCGTTGCCAGGTAGGTGATCGCCGCATTGTCATTCACGGCCGTCAGCACCGTCGCTCCGAGGAACAGCGGCATCTCGCCCAATCGCGAAAGCACCGGCTCGATCCACCAGCCCTGCAATCCGCCGTGAACCACGAGTCCCGCGAGAAAAAACCCGACCAGCAGCGACGGCTTCAAATCCAGTTTTCCCTGGTGGTGCGCCGTCGCCTGCGAGAACGCCAGGAAGAACAAAAACCCGCCCACAAACAGCGCCGGATAATGCGCCACGAAGACCGTGAACCCCATGAATCCCAGCTGCACGATCGTGATCCACGCAGGCACCGGCGCCTCCGCCGCAACCTTGGCCTTGCCCGCCTCCGCCGCCCGCTTCGCCTCGTTCAACCCCGCGAGTTCCTTGCGGAAATACACCCCGTAGAGCGCCGTCGCCACCACGATCCCCGCCACCGCCTTCCACCCGAAATGCGTGAACATATACGCCATGTCCCACTTCCACGTCGCCGCCACCATCAGCACCGGCGGTGCCGCGAAATGCGTCAGCGTCCCGCCGACCGACACATTCACGAACAAAAGCCCCAGCGTCGCGTATGCGAACTTCGGCGACGGCTTCAGCTCGTAGAACTGCCGCGCCAGCAGCAGAGCCGCGATCGTCATCGCCGCCGGCTCCGTGATGAACGATCCCAGGATCGGCGCGATCACCAGGATCGCCAGCCACCACGCTGCGACCGATCCCTTCCCGAGCGAGGCCACCGCGCGCAAACACTGCTCCGCCACACGAAGCACCGGCCGCGTCGACGCCAGCGCCATGATCACCACCACGAACATCGGCTCCGTGAAATTCACCCGGTGCCCCACATAATCCACCACCGTCCCCCATCCCTTCGAAAACCCGAGCGCCGCCATCAATACGATCACCCAGATCCCGAACACCGCCTCCACCTCGCCGAAGAAATGCAAAATCTGCCCCTTGAAACTCACCTCATCCGGACGCCCGTCGTCATTATTGTCCTCCGCGCGCTTCCGGTTCGCGATCTTCGCCGCGTGTGCCTCCTCGATCTCGTGAGCCATGTGCCGGAACTTCGACGCCAGAAACGTGTGGATGATCGCCAGCACGAAAATCGCCGTCGCCACCGCATTGAACGGCTCCGCCTGCACCCGCCCGATCAACGTCTCCAGCAATCCCTTTTCAGGCCCGTCGCCATAGCTCGCCAGCGCCTTGGGGAAATCGCCCGCCGCCGCAGCCGCCGCGTGAACACTACCAGTGACCGTCAGCCATCCGGCTGAAATGAGCGCGATGAATCGTTTCATGCGCCCTACCGAAAGACCGGCGGAGCACTAGGCAAGCGCACTCCACCGCTACAGCAACGAATTCAACCCATCCAACGACACGATGAATTTCCCCGCACCCGCACGCACCTTCTCGCGCACCACATACCGGCCGAAGCCCACGAACAAATCGACCACCGGCTTCGTCTCCAAATCGCTCACACCGTCGCCGACCATCACCACCCGCGCAGGCTTCAACTCCGCCCGCAGCTGTTGGATCACCTCAGGCTTCCCCCCCGAACGCGTCGTCGGGTACTTTTCATCGAAACCGCGATACGCCCCCGCCGCGTCGAAAAATAAATCCACCGCCTCCACCCGCGCGATTCCCAGCAAATCCGCCAGCGGCCGGATCGCCGGCCTGAACCCTCCACTAATAATCATCGGCGTCCACCCCCGCGCCACCAGCCCACTGATCGTCGCCCGCGCCGTCGGCTCGATCGTTTCAATATACCGCCGCCCCACCGCCTCCACCTCCGCTCGCGTCGGCCGGATGATCTCCAACCGACGCCCGAAAACCGCCTCTACCGCGATCTTCCCATCCATCGCCTCATTCGTCATCGCCTCTACCTGACGAAAAATCCCCGGCCCTTTCACCCGGCCCAATTCGTCGATGCCCTCGATGGACGAGAGCGTGCTGTCACAGTCAAAAATGATCAGGTTAAGCGAGGACACAGCGCAGACCAAACGCGACGTAACCGCACTAGCGCAACCCGGATTTCCCATCACCGGAATCGCCTGGGTTTCATGGCTCACGAACGCCTGCCCGAAACGTAGGCCAGCGAACTCACTCGCGCTCCGCCTGACTGCTCGCCCGACAATCCATCGACCAGCTCGCCTGACCCTTACTATTGCTTATCTACTTAAATTGCCGGGCTTTATCGTATCCAACTCACGCTAAATCTCACTCCTGCGGGAACCACTCGCCCGATCACGAATCTCTTTAGCCGCTTGATGCTTTGTGTTTTGCGCATGTTTTTTATGCCTTTTTTAAGAAAAACCCCGTCTCGCGGGTTGACGTAATCGTAGAGCTGAAAATTACTTAGAGAAATCCAAACCCGCATCCAATAAGGATACCCAACATGTCCACCAACCTGACCAAACGAGAAATCGTCCTCGAAATTTATGAGAAGACCGGCTTCCCCCAAAAGGAAGTGGTCGCCACGGTCCAGATGACCCTCGACATCGTCATGAAGGCCCTCGCCGAAGGCCGTAACGTCGAACTCCGCAACTTCGGCGTCCTCGAAGTTCAAAAGCGTAAGTCGCGCATCGGCCGCAACCCGAACAAGCCCGAAGCCGAAGTCGTCATCCCCGAGCGCGCCGTCGTTAAGTTCAAGTCCGGCAAGATCCTCAAACAGCTCCTCAAGAAGCTGGATATCGCCACGCTCTAAGCGGCAACCATCGCCCGCTGAAATTTTCAGCCGGACCTTCACGGGTCCGGCTTTTTTATTCCTTTGGAGGGACGACCTCCGTGTCGTCCGTCTGACATCCGCTCGCTTGCGGCGCGCAAATCCTCCCGCCCTCACGCCGACCACTCGGGAAATTTTATTCGCCCTGCCCCGCCCCGATTCCCAACGTCTGCCCTCCCATGGCCACGTTCCAGACACTGCCCGGTTTCCGTGAGTTCTATCCCGACGCCCTCGCGCGCCGGAATCACCTCTTCCGCCTCTGGCGCCAGACCGTGCACACCTTTGGCTTCGCCGAATACGACGCCCCCGTCCTCGAACCGCTCGAACTCTACAAAACGAAGTCCGGCGACGAGATCGAAGCCCAGCTCTTCAGCTTCACGGATAAAGGCGGCCGCGAAGTCGCGCTCCGTCCCGAGATGACGCCCACCGTCTGCCGCCTCGTCGGCGAAAAAGCCTCCTCGCTCAAGCGCCCGATCAAGTGGTTCAGCATCGCCGAATTCTACCGCTACGAGCGCATGCAAAAAGGCCGTGGCCGCTGCTTCTTTCAATTCAACGCCGACATCTTCGGCGAGCCCGGCGTCGAAGCCGAAACCGAGCTCATCGCGCTCCTCACGCAGTGCCTCTGCTCTTTCGGCCTCACGGCCGAGGATTTTTTCGTCCGTCTCAGCGACCGCAATCTCTGGTTCTACTACCTCGAAGCTCTCGGTCTCGACGACGCCCGCGCCCGCGGCATCCTCGGTGCCGTCGACCGGTATGAGAAACTCGGCGACGACGCTTTCAAAGGCTACGTCGAGCAATTCGGCCCGCTCGATCCCGCGCTCAAAGAAAAAGTCCTCGCCTTCCTCCAGATCAAATCGATCGACGTCCTCGAAGCCACGCTCGCGCCTTACTCGCAGGAAAAACTCACCGCCCGCCTCTCCGACTGGAAAAAACTCCTCGGCAACCTCGACGCGATGGGCCTCTCCCGCTTCGTCACCGTCGATCTCGGCGTAGTCCGCGGCCTCGCCTACTACACCGGCTTCGTCTTCGAGGCCTTTGATCGCAAAGGCGAACTCCGCGCCCTTGCCGGCGGCGGCCGCTACGACAATCTCGTCGGCAAACTAGGCTACGCCGAAATGCCCGCCGTCGGTTTCGCCATCGGCGACATGACCTTCGCGCTCCTCCTCGAACAACGCGGCCTCATGCCCAACTTCGTTCAAGCGCCCGACGTTTACGCCGTCATCGGCGGTGAAAAAGAACGCCTCGAAGCCTTCGCCGACATCCACGCGCTCCGCGCCGCCGGCTTCCGCGTCGAGTACCCGATGAAGGAAGTCGCCTTCGGCAAACAATTCAAAGCCGCCTCTGAATCCGGCGCGAAGCTCGCCCTCATCTACGGCGGCGACGAACTCACCAAAGGCGTCGTCAAAATCCGCGACCTCACCGACCGCAGCGAACACGAAGTCCCCCGCGCCCAAGTCCTCGCCAACGTGAAGAACTTCTTCTCCGGCGAGTGATTCTCTCGCCGTCGGCCCGAATGCTTGCACGCGCTCCGATTCTCACACCATCAGCTGCCGTCCCTCCGCCCCGCCGCTCAGATCGCGTAATCCTCCAGCTTCCCCTTGTCGTCAGGGAAACTCTTCGCGTCTCCGCCTTGCTCGCTCTGCTTCTTCCGGTCGTAGAAAATCCGCACATCCGCCTTCGTCGTCTGGAGCAGATGCGACGCCCGCAGCAGCGCCTTCTTGGTGCTCGCCGTCAGATTCGCCTCCGCCGGGAAAATATTCTCCGCCCCCAGCTTCTCCCACGCGCCGCTCGCACGGAGCACCTTCTCCACATCCGGGTTGATTCCGCTCACCAGCAAATGCCGGCCGCTCTTCTGCAAATACTCGTGCAGCTGTAGCAGAGACATCACCGACGTCGCATCTAGATGGCGCGCGTTCTTCATGCGTAAAATCACCACGCGAATATCGCCATCGTCCGCCAGATACCGCACCTGCTCCTGAAACAAATCCGCCGCCCCGAAAAACAATTCGCCTTCCACGTGCACGATCGAGATCGCGTTATTCCGTCTCTGCTTGCGATCGTCCAACTCCGTCAACGTTCCGCTGTCGCTAAAACTATACTCCACCAGCGAAGGCGCGCTCGCCTTGCGCAAAAACAGGATCAGCGATGCACCGATACCCACGTAGATCGCCGTATCGAGCTTGAGGAAAAACGCCGCCGCGATCGTCGCCGTGAACACGATCGCATCCGACCTCGTCGCTCTCAGCGCGATGCGGATCTGGTCGCGATGCACCAGCTTCCAGCCGATGCGGATCAAGTGCGCCGCCAGACTCGGCACAGGGATGAAGTTAATTAACGGCGCGACGAAAAACAGCGCCGCCAGCACCATCAAACTGCTTGAAAGCGCCGCGATCTGCGTGCGCCCGCCACTGTGGTAATTCGCTCCGCTGCGCGCAAACGACGCCGAGCCCGGCATCGCCCCGTAGAAACTATTCGCGACGTTCGCCAGCCCCATCGCCACAAGCTCCTGATTCGAGTCCAGCCGCTGCCCCGACTTCGCCGCCAGCGTCTTCGAGATCGAGACCGCCTCCAGCATTCCCAACAATGAAATCGCCAGCGCCGCACCCAGCAGCGGCGAGATCACCGACGGATTCGCCGACTCCAGCGGCATCCCCAGAAACGACGGCACAGCCACCGCCAGCGCCCCTTCATCCTGGATCGTGTGAATCCCCAACTGCGCCAGCCCGCCGTATTTCGTGAACAGCGACAGAAAAACCAATCCGAACAACTCCGCCGGCAACTTCGGGAAAAAATGTTCGATCGCCCAGAACAACAGCAGCGTCGCGCCGCCCATGAGCGCCGCGTACGGATTGAAATCCAGTGCCGCCAGGCTCACCGCCGCATGGACCAGCCCGTCCACGAAGTTCCCGCGCTCCCCCGCCACGATTCCTAACAAGTGAGGGATTTGTCCCGCAGCCAGCAGCAACCCGACCGCCGTGCTGTAGGCGATGATTACAGAGCGCGAAATGAACTGCGTCAGCTTCCCCAGCTGCGTCAGTCCCGCGATCAGTTGAAACGCACCGATCAGCAACGCCAGCAGCAGCGTTATCTGCGCCGGGCTAAGCGCCCCGACATCGCTCATCGAATAAATCGTCGCCGCCAGGATGATGCTGATCGAATTCGTCGGTCCAAAAACCAGATGCCGCGACGAACTGAACAGCGCCGCCACAAATCCCCCGATGATCACCGACATGATCACCATCAACGGCGGCAATCCCACGATCAGCGCAAAACCGATCGCCTGCGGAATCGACACGAGCGAGACCGTCGCACCCGCGATCAAATCCGCCTTCAGCTTCACCCAGTTGTAAGTACGGAGCTCGTCGCCCAGCGGAAAACGCTCGCGCACCCAGCGCTTCGAAAAACGCTGCAACTGATCGACAGCGGCAGCGGCATTTTCGGGAGTCGGCATCGGGCCGGATCTTAAGCCTCCACGCCAAGTTTTTCCAGGATGCGGTGCAGATCGTCGTTCCCCGCGTACTCGATCACGATCTTCCCCTTCTTTGGCGAATGATTGACCGCCACCCGCGCACCGAGATGCGACGTTAGTTTCTTCTGAATACTCGTAATCGCCGCCGCTTCCATGGGCGGCACCGTGCGCCCCGTCGGAGCGGTGCCCTTCGCAGGGGAACCCGTCGGCGACGCCTTATGCGACTGCACCAGTTTCTCCGTCGCCCGCACGCTCAGTCCATCCTCAATCACCCGCCGAGCCAGCACCGCGCGCTGCGCCGGCTCCTCGACGCCGAGCAGCACCTTCGCGTGACCGACGCTGATCAAATTTTTCGAAAGAAATCCCTGCAACTCACCATCGAGCGACAGCAGCCGCAGCGAGTTTGCCACCGATGCGCGTCCCTTGCCCACGCGCTCCGAAGCCGCTTCCTGCGTGAGATCGAAATCCCGGATCAAACTCGCGTACCCATACGCCTCTTCGATCGGGTTGAGCCCCTCACGCTGCAAATTTTCAATCAGCCCGAGCGCAGCCGACGACGCATTGCTCGCCTCCACCACGCGCGCCGGGATCGACTTGATTTTGAGCAACTGAAACGCGCGCCAGCGCCGCTCGCCCGCGATCAGTTGAAATTTGTCGCCCGTCTTCCTCACCACGATTGGCTGCAATAATCCTTCCGAGCGGATGCTCTCCGCCAGTTCGCTCAACTGCTCCGATGTGATCTCGCGCCGCGCCTGATACGGACTCGGCTCGATTTGCAGCACGGGCACCTCAAGAAACCCCGGTGCTCCCGCAGGAGCCGGTGCGGCTTGCGGCGCAGCAGCTGCCGATGTTTTCGCCGCCGCTGACTCAGCCGGAGCATTTTTAGCAGGCGTGGCGGAGGTTTTTGCGGAGGCCGGAGTGGCGTTGGCGATGAGACCGCCGAGACCGCGACCGAGACGAGATTTGGGAGCTGCCATGTTGTTGCTTACTTTCCTCCCGGAATGAAGAGCGTCTGGCCAACCTGAATTTTCGACGCATCGGTAATCTTGTTGGCGTTAATGATGTCCTGCGACTTCGCCCCGTACTTGCGCGCGATCGAGCTCAGCGAATCGCCCGGTTGCACGACATGCGGCACACCCTCCTTCGGGAAATCATCGCTGAACGTCGGCTGCGCCACCGGACCGCGTCCACCGCCGCCCTTCGCGATTGAGGCCAGCGCAGTGTTCGTGCGCTCAGCCAATTTCTCCATCTGCACGGAAACCACCTGAAGCGTCTCCGCCTTCGTCGCGGCGTTACCCGCCTTGATCGCGCGGTTCAGATCGGCGACCGCCTCGTTGAGGTGCGCCAGCGTCGCATAACTCTGCGCCGCGCCCGCGGACTTCGTTCGCAGATCTCCATTTTCTCGCTCCAACTGTTCCACCCGTAACTGGAGTTCCCCTACGCGCTGCGTGAGCAACCGCACATCCTCCCGCATGTTGGCGAACTCCACCGCTGCGCTCTGCGCGAGCAGCGACGTAGCGGGCAGTGCAAACAGACCAGCGATAAGAAACAGCGAGGTTTTAATCATGGCGACCCGCACCTTGCGTAAACGGAGGGTCAAAAACAAGCGGCATGAGCGCATCCGTACTCTAGATTTAAGTTTCCGTTAGACTTCATCGAGATACCCACCCAGTAAACAGCCCTCCCCTTATGCCGACTTCGATGCGTCGAAAAACGGTGCTAATCTTTGCACTCGCCTTTGCCCTTTTGGTCAGCCTCGGCGCGATCATCACGCAAGAGTCCATGCAGGAACGCCTCGGCCAGGCTTACTACGTCATCTGCCTCTCCATCATCGGCTGCATCCTCGTCCTCCTCGCCGGCTACACATGGGATCGCACCTTGGTTAAACAAATCCGCGACATCGGCACCACCGCGCGCACGAAATCAGCCGCCGAATCAGATGACACCTTGGTCGATCCTCTCGACGGCGACTCCGGCCACGACGAAGTCATGGGCCTCGCCCGCCAGATCGAGCGCATGGCGCAATCGCTCCAAAAAACCGAAGCCAGCTACCGCGCCATCGTCGAGGACCAGCTCGACCTCATCTGCCGCTACCGTGCCGACGGCAAACTCACCTTCGTCAACGGTGCCTACCAGCGCTTCTTCGGCAAAAAACGCTCCGAGCTCATCGGCCAGCGCTTCACCCTTCACGAACTCGGTTTTCCCTCACGCGACTTCCATGGCGAGCTCCCCGAATCCGCCAGCTTCGAACACGAGCTCAGTTCCGCCGACGGCCGCCGCATCACTCACGTCTGGGCTCACCGAGCGATCAAAGACTCCGACGGCCGCATCATGGAGTTTCAAGCCGTCGGCCACGACATCACCGTCCGCAAAGAAGCCGAGGCCGCCCTCGTCCGCGCCAAAGACGCCGCCGAATCCGCCGACCGCGCCAAGAGCGAATTCCTCGCCATCGTCAGCCACGAAATCCGCACCCCCATCAACGGCGTCATCGGCTTCACCAAACTTCTCCGCGAGACCCCGCTCAACACCGACCAGCGCGGCTTCGTCGATATGATCGGCACCAGCGGCCTCACGCTCGAAGCGTTGATCAGCGACATCCTCGACATGTCCAAGATCGAAGCCGGCAAGATCGACATCGACCACACCCCCTACGCCCTCCGCCGCTCCGTCGAGGAAGTCATCACTTTCTTCACCCCCAAAGCCCGCGCCGCCGGCCTCACCCTGCACACCAACATCGACGCCGACGTTCCCCCCGTCGTTAACGGCGACCCCAACCGCCTCCGCCAGATCCTCGTCAACCTCGTCGGCAACGCCATCAAGTTCACCGAACGCGGCCACATCACCGTCAACGTCTCCTGCGGTCGCGGCGGCAACATCGAAGACTCCAGCCGCCGCGAAGTGCGCCTCTTCTTCGGTGTCAACGACACCGGCATCGGCATCCCCGCCGAAAAAATCAGCCAGCTCTTCCGCCCCTTCAGCCAGGTGGACACATCCGCCTCGCGCCGCCGCGGTGGCACCGGCCTCGGCCTCATCATTTCAAAACGCCTCTGCGAACTCATGGGCGGCGCCATCTCCGTCGAAAGCGAAGCCGGTCGCGGCTCCACCTTCCGATTCACCATCCTCGCCGATTACGACCGCAGTGCGGACAGCGCGCCCCCCATCGAAACCGCGCGCAACGCCCACAGCCTCACCGCCCACTCCGCCGTTCCCTTCCCCGGCGCGCCCCAGCCCACCTAAGGCAATCAACGGTGCCACCTCACCGCGAACGGGTGAGGCAAATTGCGCCCGTGACACGCGCCCTCAGAGATTTGTTTTCAATACTTGCGGACCCGTTTTTTTTCTTCCAACGTCCGCGCTCCCTGAAAAGGGCGCGGTAGCCAAGTGGTAAGGCCGAGCTCTGCAAAAGCTCTATGCGCCGGTTCAATTCCGGCCCGCGCCTCCAAATTTCAACTAACTAATACCGAGCGACTTGCGGCGGCAATAGCTCACAAACCCCACGCTTTCTGTAACAAGCTGTAACATCGTCCAGCGATGTTCGGCGATGACATATGGTTTCGAAGCGCACTGTTTTAGTCGTCGGCGCCGGCGGCAGCATGCCGTATGACTACCCTTCAGGGCAGAAGTTGGTTTATGACATAGCATCCCAACTCGGGCGGCCCACAGCCCTAGGGAATCTCATGCGCGATTTGGAGTTTACGAACGACGCCCAGCTGGCGTTCGCGCGAACACTGCGACGTTCACACGCTGGTTCAATCGACGCCTTCCTAGAGCTAAACGACGAATTTCTCGCGATTGGGAAGGCCGCGATCGCTGCGAGTCTAGCGCCTCTTGAAGAGGAGGAGGCGTTGTTAAGAAAGCCTGATTGGTATCACTACCTCGCTCAGAAAATCATCTCAAACCTCAAGAACGGGACGGCCGAACAACTGACTGTAGTGACATTCAACTACGATCGATCGCTCGACTACTCCCTGAAGCTCGCATTGGAGAATCATTTTCCAGCATCAACCGCTGCGAAGTTTTCCGCTCTCCTGAAGATCATTCATGTCCATGGCTCGCTCTGCCCGCTTCCTGGAGATGCAAATTCGTCAGAGCCTTATCGAAGTTATGGGGACAGCAGCGTAGAGCGGATCCAGCAGTCCGCAAAAAGCATTAAAATTATCCATGAACACAACGACGATAGTCCTGAATTGGGATTGGCCAGGGCAGAACTAATGGCGGCGGAGCGGGTGTGCTTCCTCGGCTTTGGCTTTCATCCTACAAACGTGCGTCGTCTGCTGATTGGAGGTTGGGTTAGTCGGCTGAATTTCCCCCTATATGGCAGTGCATTCGATATGACAAATGCAGAGCGAAGCATTCTCGCTGAGCCCTTTAACGGAAAACTTCATTTCACCGACAGGACTTGGGGATGCCTGACATTCCTTCGTGAGCACGCCTACTATTTGAGGTAATTCCTCGGTGGAGGTGACTCGAACACCCGACCAGCGGTTTAGAAAACCGACGCTATCACAAACGGGCGATCCCTACGAGTAATCCGACCAACAGCGCTACTCCTGCGCAGGGTCCTATCGTGTAGAGCATCCACTCCAAAGGCTGCTTTTTGGTGTTTGAGATCATCACCTCCCAGTCGAGCGCCCCCGCGTCGAAGAGCGATACGTCCTCGCGGAACTTTGTGAACATATGCTCGGTCGTATAGTAGTCGATAGCCGCATGAATGGTCGCAGCAGCCGTGCCGACGATAAAACACCAAATAGGAAACAACATGCTCCCCTTTGTATTGGGCTGGGCAGAAATATAGGTGAGTGCGGCAAGTAGCGCGCCGGAGTTAAGAACGAAAAGATGGCTCATGATCCGTGACAGCGCGCACGTACGAGCGTCCTGAATACCGTGCCAGCGTTCTTTTATCCACGCCCGTCGTGATGAAATCAGTTCCTTGGGCATCTCGCCAATTTTCATGCAGGCTGAGTCTCTTCCCCCTTCGTGCAACCTGCAATCCTTCTCCGCTCCGCCAGTTTGCAATCCCGCAAACCTCACGCTTCGTAGGCACCGACGGAAGTCGTGTTCTCAACGCTTCGGTTTTCGTCAGAGAGTCCGCTGCGTGTGATGACCGGCGGACTCTCGCATAAATGGCCCGGGGATTTCCCGGATTCATGAGGGAAACCCGAACCAGCGTTCATTTCCGACGTCATTTTGTGCCATGCCCCTTCAACATTCATTATTGGAACTCACGTCCATCGGACACAATGGACTGCCTCTCACAGACCGCTCGTCGGCTCGTTTCTTGGTGCAGATCGATACGGATAATTGTGCTCCGAAAGGAGCCACCTCCACTGTGTTCGGAGACACCCGAACATTCCTGAGCAATCTCAAGGATGACTTAGCCTCCGAGCTCTCACTGCTTTCTCCAGAACACGCGCAGGAGCTGTGTCATCGGGTGCAGTGGTCTGACGCGGTGATTTTGCGTTCATCACTTTCAGACGCCCCGCTGATCAATCGTAAGGGTGTGATCGTATGGCGGCTCGTCGCATGAATCACATCCGGAAAATCCCCGATTCTTCCTAGTGGTATAACGAGTCGCTTGAAATCGCTGCCGACAACTTTCGATCCTGCGCCAGCCGGTGACCATACCGTCACGGCATGTTAGTTGAAGCTGGACCTGGCCTGCCTCGGGGATCTGGGGCAGGCCTGGGGCGCAATTAGGTCATCGCGCGCTTCTTGCGGCGCACAGTGTTGCCAAACGTGAGAGCTGCTCGGGCAATGGCGGCACGCACGTCCTCGCGGCGGTAGTGCCCGCGCTTATACGGCGCTAGGTTCCATTTCTTGGCCCATGGCAGCAGGCCGAAGTAATTTTTGTGGCCGGTCATCGCGCAGGCTTCGGCCACGGTGACGGTTTCAGACTGCTCCGGCTGTTTCGCGAGCGCCCTTTCGATCCGCTCGAGCTTCGCGATAATATCAGCTGCCCATGTCGGGATACCTGGGTCCATGGTGCGATTTGAAAGCACACCGCCGATGCGGCAAAAAGAAAAACCCCGCCTGACATCGCAGACGGGGTTTCGAGAGACGGTGGCGACTACTTGAGCCGCATCCTCCGCCCCTCTTTGGCGGGAGGGATCTGGAGAGAAGGCCGGCGGGCATCGCTGTGCAACAAAAAACCCGCCCCTTGCGAGGGCGGGCTGGTGTCAGGAAACGCCCGGTACATTCTTTGCCGCGAAGGGATGTGCCTCGATGTAAGAGTGCGGAGCTTCACTCATCGGCGGCATCATCTCGGCTTCGAAGATGAGGGCTTTGTGAGCCTCAAGCAGCGCCACGAGTTTCATGCATTCATCGGCGGTCGTCTTAAAATCTCTGTTGGGAGCCGCCAAGCCACAAGCGATTCCAAGCCTCAACATTTCTGATCGGTGGAACTTGATTTCATGGAGGAGGCTGCGGCGATAAGTGACGAGCTCACTGGGAGACGCTTTCCGAATTTCGGTGCGCCAAAAGAAACCGACGGGCCTGAACTCGTAGACCTCGGGCTCGGGGATTTTACAGTGGGCACGCATGCGGTCGTCGCACGACGGAGTACTACCCGTGCCCTCGATGACCTCGAAACGAGGGTGTGAGTACTCCTCACGAGGTTGCGGCTTACGCATTGGCCACCTCCTGCTTCACTCCATCGGCGGTAAAGTCGTCCATCACGTGGATTCCGTTTTCGTCGTAGAAATGAATCGAAACCGACTTCTCCCCAGTTGTCCGGCAATACTTCACGCCGGCCTTCAAGGCTCGTTCAGCGGTCGGGTACACGTAGAAATCTGTGGTGAAGCGCGCGTCGGCGATCTTGTCTCTGAAGACCCAATCGAGATCGCAATGCAGCCCGAAGTACTCGTCCAGCGGTATGCTCAAAGACTCTGCCTGCTCGACCAGAGCAGTCTCCATTTCGGGCGAAAGCGCGAACTCAACGACTCGCGCCTTCGTGCCGAGCTTCTCCACGGCCTGCAACCGCTCTAAAAGGTTCGCGGTGAAATCCAGCTCCGAGCGCACTGCCTCGTAGAATTCGCGATCCTTTGGCCATTGAGCGGCCATTTCTGCGGCGTAGGTTGGAGAAGCCTCGCGCCATTGTTCGACTGCGTTTTCGCGGTCCGGATCTTTGACGTTGCTACCAAGATCGTCAGCCAGACGGGCGACGATGAGTTCGAATTCCTGATCTGTGACGGTGATCGTCTTCATGGGGATACTCCAAACAAGCGGCCGCACCTACTTGGACCGTTAGACCGGGCGTACAGAATACACCCCGTTCCTTTCGGCGCGGACGCAATTGTCTAGGTTCTGTTGGTTTCAGCATAACGCTTCTTTCCTTTTCCGGGGTCTAATCCGGGGAGCCCATGCGGCTCACGTTTCCGACCATGCCGCCCCGCTCACCGCCGGCAAGGGCAAAGGCGGCGGGTGGAAACGAGGCTTGGAATTCCAAGCCAACATCGGCCTTGGCCACCAACTATCAGAAAAGTGTGGGTGGTGCGGGCGGACGACTTCGGAAAAGTAATAAAGTCGATCGCAACAGAAACAGCGGAATAAAAAATCGGAATATAGCAGGCCTAGTGCATCCAATTTTCCATTACAAAAATTCACGATAGGCTAATTGACTGCGCCTTTTGGGATCGGTTCGCGTGGAGGGGATGAAAACCATCCATTGCTTCTATCATGCAGCCCTCACCGGGGCTTTATTCTGTATTCTTGTCGGAAACAGCTTCGGAATAGGAGCAACCCGGTTTTATCCTCAGGAAAAAAAGGCCAACGCGCAGGCGCTGGTCGCCTCAGATGCTAACGGAGCTGAAGGCCCCTCAACGGCAGGCATAACGCTGTCTGGCGATTTGGACCTGGTAACCGCCTCAATCTTTACAGGCGGTATAGAAGTTAGGAAACGCGGGATAAACGCTCTTATCAGCTCATCATTGCCCGCAGCGAAAACCGACGATGCTGATGAAAATAAATACAACGACGCCCAACTAATGATGCCCACCGGTGGAGTCTTGAACGTACTTTTCGTTCCTTTTGCTTCCGTAACGGTGAAGAATTGGGGAACGGTCAATAATGGCACTGAGATACCCTACGGACGCGGTGAACTTTCGGATCGTTTGTATTTGGGAGCCAAGAAGAGGAGCTCTGGCGACACGTTAACTGGAGACCAAAAGATAGCCTACGATTCGAAAAAATCGGACAAAGAAAGAAATGAGTATCTAACTCAAAATCAGGATTTGGCGGGCCACTTTCAGACTCCGGAAATGAGATGCTATTTTTTCAATGGGATTGGTCCCAAGCTCGTGAGCCAAAGCAGCGACGGCGCGGCTACGTCCAAGGCAAAAAACTACGGGCTGGCTTTTACCGCGTATGCTGGGTTCGGCATAGATGGAGGGTTCACAGGAACAGCCAACTCGGGTTCGTTTGGAAACTACCGCCTCGAAACGGGTGTTTCGGGTAATTGGATCGACAAGGGATCGCTCAAAAAAATGTATCCAAATGCGGTTTCCCGCCAAGAGGCTTCAAGCGCTTGGATCGGGACCTTTTCTATGGTGCTCACCGGTAAACTTCAAACGCAGATCCAATGGGCGGTTCCACTAGGAAAAAGCCGCGACTATATGGCAAAGGTGCTGCTCGTCGGGGTTGCCATGAATCTCTGATTTCACCGCTCGTTCTTACTTAAGCCATGCCAACAGCCCGCTCCGGAGCGGGCTTTTTTATGCCCCGAGTACGCGGCCCATGCCGCCTCCGCGTTTGCGCTCGTTGGCGACTGCGCCGATGGCGCGCCTCTCAAGGGTTCCGTCAATGGAACGCACATACGCCTCCAGCCGCATCACGGCATCGACAGAGGCGCCGCGGAGATCGGCGTTGATGATAGTGCTTCCGCCGCCACCGGCTGCGCCAACGCCGGCGAGTGCGTGGTTGGGGATTATTGTCCCCGCAGTGTCGGGAACAAAAAGCTCCGGGCCTTCCTCTCCTATGATTGATGTTTTCCCTATTGGCGGACGCCCGCCATCAGCGAAAAATGCTGGTCTCTTCTGCCAGCCCTGTGTCTGGCCAAAGAGACCGTTCAGCAGAGGATTGATGAGGGACAACTTTGCGAAAGTAGAAATAACCTCCTTGGAGACGACGTCGGTGAAGTTCGATAGTTGAAACTCTCCATCAATAGCGAAGTCGGCGATTTCTGCCCCGAGAGAGTCGAAGGCTCCCGCAAATGAATCCCTAATCTCCTGAGCAGCGGTGCGCGCCGAATGGGTGAGCTGGAATATTCTGTGTTGAAGATCGGCTATTAGTTTTTCGCTTTCACCCAACGCCTTCAAGTCATCTACCGACGACGCTCCACCAATGACATTTTTGGCATTCGCTTCTCTTTCCTTTCGCACAAACTCCAGTCGCGTTTTCAGTATATCGAGCTGTTCGTTCGTGCTCAGAAGCGACATTCGGTCTTGGTCGGCCAGCTCGATTCCTGCCGTAACGATGGCGGTATATTTAGCGGTCTCCTTGTTCAATTCCTGCTGAACCGCTATCTCGTTTTTCTTGGCCTGAATGGCGGCGGCTTGCTGAATGCCGGGTGTTACGCCTCCTCGCAAACCGATCTCTTCCTGAAGAGCCTGCAGCTTAGCATTTGTGTATTTGCTGAGATCTAAAACCCCGGATGTAGTGAGTTTCCTGAGAACCTCGCCCTCTTTCTCCAGAGCATCTGTTGAACTCCCCAAATTTGCATTCTTAAGCCGCTCGAATTCATACGAAAGCTGCGCAATCTCTTTATCAAAATTGAGCCGAGCAAATCGGGCCGCCTCATCATTCAGGCCCTTTAAAGCCGCATCCGCTGCTTCAGAGCCATATACCAACCGGCCAAGCTCGATGCCGATCCGTGTCCCTAGGTCAGCGAATAGTCCTAGCGCAACCGCTGCCAGAGAATCGATCTGCCTGCGAGTTAACGAAAACTCGTAATTCATTCGGTTGATGGAGTCGATCGTATCTTGAGGAACTGCGGGGATATTATTTATTTCCGCTGATACTGATTTCACCTCGCCAATCACCGCTCCGAGCGCGGCGGCGCCGAGAAAGCCGAGCGCGAATTTCTTGCCCGTCTTCCCGATCTCGTCGCCGAATTGCTGGGCAAGCGTCTTCTTGATCGAGGCGGCGGAACGCTTCGCCTCATTGTCCGCGCGCTTGAACTCGCTCACGAACTGGACTGCATCCGCCGTGACTGTCGCGTGGAGATCGCCGATTGATTTTTTTGCCATATCAGTTGTTTTGCCCGGCCGTTCCGACCGCTTTGATGAGATCGTTCATTGCGCGCAACAGACTTGGGATCGTCAGAAATCTATGCACGTCCCGCACCGACAGCTCGCGGCGATCGCTATCTTGAAGGGATGCCCAGACTAGGTCCGCGAATACCTCTTTCGCTTCTGTGGCTGTAAGATCGTTCAGTTTCACTGCTAGATCTGCCGCATCGAAATTCCTGAGCGCACGAAACCGCTCTGCCGCTTGGGCGGAAAATTGAAACACGCGCGGGCGATCCAACGGGATCGAAAATGCCGGGAATGAAATCCGGCCGTAGTTGGGTCTGAAATTGTTCTTCATCGAAAGTCTCCCGCCCTCAGCGAGTGAGCACGAAGGCGGGCACTGCGGGTTGGTTGGCCCGACCGGCGTGCAGCGGCGCAGGAGGGGAAAGGTCTCATCGGCCAGAGCAGAACCTGCTCGCCGACGCGGTCCGATACCGGCCGTTTGCGGCATTTCGTTTCTCCTGCCCGACCACTTCGCACGCGGTCTTGAGGAGGTCTTCCGGAAAGCTTTCAACACCGCCCCGCTTCTCGATGTGTTGAGCGGCGACGGTTCGCGAAATAGAATCCGCGAAGTCCGCAAGCCTTGGATGGCGACGCTTGAACTCGGTGAGAGTGATCATGCTCATGCCGCGACGAGCTCCTTCGCGAAGGTCTTCTTAACCGCGGCCAACTCCTTCTTCACTTCGGCGAGAAGCTTCTCGCATTCCGCTTTGAAGGCAGTGGCTCGCTCGTAATACCAAGCCGTCTGGGTAAGCCCGAGGTCGATATATGGATGCATCCGGCTACCGATGAACGCCTGGCGAAGATTGGTGAGGCCCAGTTTCTCGCGAATGTAGCGCACATGCACCGCGCTGCCGGGGAACGCCCGCTCAAGCTGCCACTTCTCGAGGCCGAGACCGTGGGCGCGCAAGGAAAACATTTCGAAAGCGAGGGCTTCGACTTCCGCACGGAGCTGGTTGGCTTCTTCCGTCGCGTTGATGGTCAGCGTTGAAACGGTGAGCTGTAGCTTCGCGACCTTATCGAGGTCGAATGCTTCGAGTTCCGCCGCGACATTCTCGAGCTTCCGGTCGTAGTGGCGATGTTCGGGGTCCATCACCGAAACGCTCTTGAGAAAAGCGGCGCACGCATCCTTGCGAGCTTTCAGCAACCGGAGCTTTTCCAGCGAAGTGAATAGATCCGCGAAGACCGAGGGGAGCGCCTTAAAGTTCTCTGGAACTGGCAAGGGCGGCGGAACACCGATGGTCGGATCGATGCGGCGGCGGCGCTCTATCAATCGCCCGCCAATCACCTCGCCCAGGATTTCAGCAGCGTCGCCAGCAGAAGCCGCAACGGACTCGGGGACGTCACGGACTTCATCAACGGTGGAGGCCGTCATGGCTCCGAAGTCGTCGGGAACCATCACTGAGCGCTTAAACTTAACGCGGAAAAACTTGGTGTCTCTGACGCGGTTCTTTTCTGAAAAACGTTCGATTAGATTTAGCATGGTTTGGTGTCGTTGAACTGCCACTACAGTGGCGCCGCTTTCCTCCCGCTCAAGCCGCGTCCCGCTTCGTTTGTACACAACTGGCACAAGTGACACAACTTCTCGCGTAGAACATGGCCGCGTCGGTCTCGGAGACTCGAAGCACGCGCCCGTTCACGCGCAGCGCGGGCAACTGTCCGCTTGCGATCGCGCGGAGAACGGTGCGCTTGTGGACACCCCAGCGAAGCGCCACGACGTGCGGACTCAGCCAGACCGGCTTGATGGGCGTGTTCATGCGATGCCAAAGCCCATGTCCGCTTGCAGCTGCGCCGGAAACAAGTGATCGGTTTTCTGACCGCCGTTCACCATTGTCTCCACGCGCCGGTGACAGGCCGTACAGAGCGGTCGGACGTTGGCTTCGTCGAAGGCGCGGTCCGGTGCCTCGATCAGCGGGATGACGTGGTGCGCGTGCGCTGTCAGCGGCGGCCATTCACCGTGCTGGCTGAACGGATCGCAGCAGGTTGGATGGTTCTGCTTAAACAGGCGTGAAAAGCGCGTCCATCGAGCCGTTGACCGGATGCGTTTGGCCTCAGCTCGAGCGGGATCAGAAACGCGGTGGGCTTCGTAGCGCGCCCGACTATCGCGAATCGCGCCGGCTTTGTGTTCGGGACAATAGCCGCCGCGCTCATAAACAAGCGAAGGGCAGCCAGGATGACGGCATGGTGTGGCTGGTCGTGTGGGCATGGTCAGACCTTCGCGAATTCGTTTTCCTCTGCGTGCTGAGGGGGAACCTCTATCGTCGTGCGACTCTGCGGAGTCAGGCCCAGCGATGTCAGATACTTCGACAGCATCGAATAATCCGACGACTTCGCGAAGCCGGTTTTAATCTTCGCCCAGAGCCGAGCAGCTGCTTCGACCGCGGCTTCATCGGCAACTGTCAGCGTCCCGGCTGGCGCAATCGCCAACAGGCGGTCCCAGCAGGCCACCTGCTTTTCGTCGAGATCTTCGGGCCGATGAACTAGCGGGCCGGCCGGTTTCGGTGCTGGTGAACGGCTAGCGTAGCGAGCCGGGTTTGTTCGAGTAGCGCCCGAAAGATCGAGCGCGGTTTTGGATTTACGGTGTGCGGGCATAAAAGTTGAAGTGCAGGTGTAAGAATTTGAGAACTGGGTTGGTCTCAGCGTGGCGCGGTAGACATTTTGATCCCCGGGGGGATGGGGTTACCCCCTCAAAACTTCGCGCGTTTTTTGTGAAGCTCCGTGTCTGGTCGCGGGCTGGTCGCATAGACTTTGGGGCTGCCGCCCCCATGGTGCAAAAGTCTGGCAGTCTGAGCTGAGACCAAACCGGTACCTTCCGAGAAAACTAACTGGGTTTTCGTTCATGGCCCCTTTTACAATTGGCGACGTCGCCCTCATGAGGTCTGAAACCTCACGCACGGCCGGTTGAACTTGAGGCGGGCGACAATGCCCGGCTGACCCGAGCGGCGCTTTGCTTGGATCAGGTCAACGTCGACGATTTCGTCGGCGGCATTCACTGGGCCCGTTGGCGTGACGGGGTGGAGAAACCAAACGGCGTCGGCATCTTGCTCGATGGCGCCGGATTCACGAAGGTCGGAAAGCCGGGGGCGGCGGTCCTCCTTCTCGACATCACGGTTGAGCTGAGCGAGGAGGAGAATCGGGACGCGAAGATCGAGAGCCAGTAGCTTCAGCGCCCGGCTGATGGTTGCGACCTGACGCTCCCGCGTGTCGCGTTTCACTTCCGGCGGCGGTGCCACCAGTTGCAGGTAGTCGATGACGATGAGCCCAAGCCCCTCCGGTCGTGCGGCGAGTAAGCGGCATCTCGCCTCGATGCCGGACAGCGTTGAGGCAGGACCGCCATCGAAGAGATGAAGTAGCCGCGACGCCGCGGCTTTATCCAGCCAGTCGCACCGTTCCGCCACCGAGGCGCGGTTCCCCAGCGATTGAGTGACCCAACGCGTGAGGTTTTCTTCTCCCGACATTTCGAGCGAGAAGAAGGCTGCGTGTCGGCGGGAGCGAAGGCAGGCGGTTGCCTGCATTTGGCCGTAAACTGATTTGCCCGTTCCTGGGCGACCGGCGAGGACCGCAAGCTCCCCCGGCTTCAGGGCGCCGGCTTCACGGTCCCATCCGGCAAATGGGCCGGGAATGCCTGGCGTCACCGGGCTCGAGAGCTGGGCCTTGGTCGCTTCGACGATGGCGGCGAGATCCCGGGTCACTTTGGGAGAGGCGACATCCTGAATGGCCCGCACGTGTGGGAGGATAGCGTCGAAGCGATCCGACCATGTCCCCGAACTGGTCAGCGTCGCTTCAAGGGCGGCGCTCAGACCGGCCTGAATTTTTCTCAGTCGTGCGAGGTCGCGCACCGTTTCGATGAACTGATCGGCCTGCGCGGTCGTCGGAATACGGCCGCTGACCTGCGCAAGGTACGCGAAGCCGCCAACCGCTTCGAAGCTGCCGGAGGCGCGCAGCTCCTCAGCCACGAGCGCGAGATCGATGGGAGCCCGGCGGTTAAAAAGAGCGATGACGGTTTCGAAAATTACCCGGTTGGCGGGGATGTAGAAATCGAGAGGGCCGATCCGAGACTGGACGCACTTCGCGACGACGTCGTTGCCGTCGATGAAGCAGCAGGAGAGGAGGTGCTCTTCGGCCTCGATGCTGTACAGCGGGAGATGTTCGGTGGTCGTCATCAGATCGAGACGGTTTTGAGGGTTGGCTCGGGGCGCGCTGGTGCTGTTGCTGCCTGTCCGGGTTTCCAGCCGTTGGCTTTCCATGTGCGCACCGCTGCACGCCAATCCTTCATCTTGGATTTGCCGACCACCCAGCCCTTCTGGGCGTACGAATCACACCACGCCGCGCCGTCCAGCTGATAGCCGATCTCACGTGAATACGCCGCGACCTCTTCCGCAGCCGGCGGCACGAAACGCGAAGTGCGCGGAGGCGCATTTTCCGCATCTGTATTCTGGTATCTAGGTTCTAGCTTCTGAGGCTCAATCCCTAGGTTTGAGTCACCGTTTGTAGATACCTTTAAAGGTAGGCTTAAAGGTTCTGCGGTCGTTCCTTTGAGGGCTGGATTGCCTCCACCTTTGCGACCAGCGGCGGAGCAGGCATCGAGGAACGCCATGTCCTTTACGATGCGGCGGGAGAAAATGACACCAGTGTTTTCTTCACGGGAGAAGACGCCGGCCGACTCGAGTTCAGCGATCAGCGCCGCGACCGTTCGCTGCGTCTCACCGATCAGGCGGGCGAGCTGAAGAACGCTTACCGGCACGCCCGCAGATACCTCCAGGTATCCGCGCCGTGGCGACTTCCACATCAGGCAGAGAATCTCGATCCAGAGGCCGCGGGCTGCGAGGCTGCACAGACGGAGACGTTCATCCGACTGCCAGTCGTTCGGAAAGAATTTCAGGAAAGGAAGCGAACGGCTCACGCGCCACCATTCCTCTCCAGAATGCCGCGCAGGCGGACAATCGCGGTGTGGTGTTCGATTCGCTCTTCAGGGTCCGTGGCGCCGTTGAAGGCCTCCACGTGGGCCGCGAGCTTTTCGCGCAGCGAATCGTCCGTGCGATGCTGAGGCAGACAGAATTCGCCCTGGTGCGGAAGGTCAGCGGTCATGGCGTTTCCCCCATTTCTTGCGGCGAGCGACTTTGCCAACGCCGAGACAGAAGCGGACGAAGCCGGAGCGACTGACGCCTTTCGGCTTACTGCGGTTTTTTGCGGAGTTCTTCATTTTGCCCCTCCCGCTGCCCGAGTCCGCGCTTCGTCTGTCGAGAATGCGCAGAGCAGGTCGAGAAATTGCCCGGTCGTGCAGCCGAGTTCGGCGGCGACAACCGAAACGTCGCGAACATCAGCGCCGTCGTAAATCCGGCGGACAGTGGCGTCGATGCGCTTGATCAGGCTCGGGGCGCACGCGCTGGCGCCATCGATTAGCGAGATCATGCGGCCGCCCCCGCTTGGCTGATGAAGGTCATCAGCGAATCATAGGAAATGAGCCGGACGCCGCGGGCCTTGCCGCGTTCCCGCAGGCTCAACGTTTTGATTTTTCCCTCGGTCGCCAATGCGTAGAGGAAGCTCCGGGTAAGGCCAGTGAACGGGCAAAGATGCCCGGCTTTTGGGAATCGAATCCATTCGGGCTTAACCGCGCCCGACTGCGTTTGAATCGTGTTTGTGCTCATGCCGAGGTCACCAAAAACGGCGACATCCGGCGAACACCTCAAAGCGCGATCTTCAGAGTAATTAAAACTCTGAAACTAAGAGCCTATTTTTGACGACACTTCCACCACTGCGAAACGTAGTTGGCAAAGTTCGCGGGGCTGCTTTTCCAGCCCTCTGGGACGAGGTCGATCAGCTCCTTCGCGCGAGGTTTTCGCCGCACCCCCAGTAGCTTATAAGCGGCCTCAATCTTTGCGAAGATCTCCTCTTTCTGAGGCTCCCGCCCGAGGCTTTCGTCGCGACGAAGGTATGCGTTGTATGTCCCGCTGGATACACCAGCCATAAAGACCCCCCACAGCATCTCTGCGTTTTGTTCGTTTATGATCTTCCCGATACGCCGAAGACCATAGAATGATTCAATGCGCGCCCGAAGATCCCGGTACTTTGAAGCGTTCGCCAATGCAAACAGCGACAGGTTGTCCTTAATGACGTCGTCTGCTGTATAACGAAACCCTTCCGCCTCGAGTTCCGCGGTAATTGCGTCCTCCGCCTCTTGGCTGGCCGCCCGCTTCGTGTAGTCCATGAAGGACTTTACCACATCGAAATCCGGAGCAGGTTCATCGGAACCCCATGGCTTGAAGGCCCAGACTTTCTTGCTCATTCAGAGCCACCTTTCCCTGGCAGAGTGTCCACCGCTTTACGCAGGGTCTCGGTTGAGAGGTGAGCATACCGCGCCGCCACTTTCGAATTCGTGTGACCGCCGAGCTTGTGGCGGACGTCCTCCGCCACCCCGCTGTTGGCGAGGCCAGAAAGGAACGCGTGGCGGAGCGAGTGAAACGACTTCTTCGAGAAGTTCCGGCCGCCGAGCTTTTCGTTGACGACGATCTCCTTCGAGAGGCCGGCCGTCTTCATGACGACGTTGAACTGCTCTGACAACCCAACGCGCCCGCTCACTTCCTGGGTCGCGAGCGTCGGGCAGACGTACGCAGCCCCGTCGTTCGCCTTCCCGGCGATGGCCTCGAGGTGGGCGGCGAGGCGCGGATGAAGTGGGATCTCCAGCTCGCGCTTCTTCGCTTTCGTTTTCTCCGGGCGGAACCTCAGCACCTGCTTCGCGAGATCGATGCCTTCCCACTTCATGTGCGTGGCGTCGCCTATACGCATGCCGGCGTAGGCGCCGAGCAGGATCGCCGTTTCCCATTCGGTGCCCTTTGTTGAGGTGAGGAGGATGTCGACCTCGCCTGTTGTGAACGGCGACCGCTCCTCATGTACGGCCTCGGGGACTTCGACGAGGCCGAGCGGGTTGCGCTCGATGACACCCTTGCGGACGGCGGAATTAAAGACTGCGCGGAGAACCTTCGCGTTAAGCGAGACGGTCGTGCCGCTCTTGCCGATTTTCGCTTCTGCGTCGATGAAGCTCTGAACCTCGGAGCCGGTGATGGACTTGATGTCGGCATCAGCCCGCGGGCCGAGGTGCTCGAGAAAGTCGCGTACGGGGGCTCCGTACCGCACGGCGGTCTTCGCGGCCTTCTTCGCCTTCACGCCCTCAAGCCAGGCGTTGAAAAAGATGCGAGTCGGAGTCTGCTCGATTCGCTTTCCCGTGTACCGCTCCCAGACGCCGCGAACAACCTTGTCGACCTGCGCGGCAGTAGTCCCCTCGCCCGCCATACTCTCGGCGGCGCCTTCCCAAAGAAATGCTAGTTTACGTGCCGCGGCCGGATTCGTTTCCTTCGTGCTGCGTGCCTCCCACTCGCCAGACGGGTTTTTGAAACGCGCCATCCAGTACCTTGAACCGGGGCGCTGATAGATTGAAGCCATGCCTGTAACAAACTGTAACAGTCATTTAAGTTCAAGGACGTTTAACATCATAGGTAAAAGAACTTCTGGAAGGGCTCGGACCGACGCGCCGGTTCAATTCCGGCCCGCGCCTCCAGTGAAATCATTCTCTGGGGCAAAAGAGGTGGGCGAGTTGGTCAGAAAGCGAGGGAGTGAATCCAGGCGACACCTCCACCGGCATCGCGATTCACCGCACCGACGCTCACGCAAAAATATCGAAGCGCTCTCATCGGACTAATGTTTGACGCAACGGGCATCCGTGCGTGCAAGTTTTGCAACGCCGTTGCCGCACCCACCCCGCAACAGCGAATCCCCCTTCAATGACATCCAAGCTGGCCGGTCGTCGCATCGCGTGCTTCTTCCCATGGAAACCGTTCGAGCCCACCGGCGCCTGGTGCCGGTTCCAGTGCTTATGGCGATTCCTCCTGGATCAGGGCTGTGAGGTCACCCTTTGCCTGCTCGCAGATGGAGCTGACGCGCAGTTGAAGAACGTGGCCGTCAGTTTCCCAAAAAACTTTAATCTGGTCGGTGCCGTTTGGAATTTTGGCCAAAAACTCGCCACAGGTGCCCATCGCCGCGAACTGAAGGGTCTCACTCAGGCCGAGATCGGCCTGCTTCTGATGTACGAGAAAACACTCTACACGGAGAACGCGGAGTTTTCTCAATGGCTGCACGAACGCGTATCAGACCACGATCTCATGATCTGCGAATATCCGATGATGCTGCCGGTCCTCGCCGACTGCTGCCGCAAAGCGGGCAAGCCACTCATCGCCACCAGCTATGACGCGCTGTTCGAGCTTCACGGCACCACTCCTTTCGGTCGCGACACGCTGCGGCGAAAAGAAATCGAGGCATTAAGTCTGGCCGACGAAGTGGTGTTCTGCACCGAGACGGAAAGAAAACTTTTCGAGTCGTTCAAAATCCGCGGACACGTCGTGCCCAACACCGGCGACGCCCGCTCAGTCACTCCCGGCAAACACGAAGAATTCAAAGCGTCCGTGACCGCATCGCTCGCGCTCAAGACACCTCACTTCGTCTTGTTCGTCGGCAGCGACCACGGTCCGAATCGCGAAGCCGTCGCCGAGATCAAACAATTCGCCCGTCAGATTCCCGAGGTATCGTTCGTGATTGCCGGCACCTGCTGCCCGAAATCGACGGAAGGTAACGTGATTGCCTTGGGCAGTGTGGAGCCAGGGATCCTCGACTCGCTCTACCGTGGCGCGAGTACGGTCATTGTGCCGCTCCTGCGCGGCACCGGCATGTCGCTGAAAACATTTGAGGCGTTCAACTACGCCAAGGCGCTCATCTCCACGCCGGTCGGCGCGCGCGGCTTTACCGTGGAATCAGGCAAAGAACTGCTCCTCGTCGAGAAACCAACGGACTTCCCCGCAGCCATCCGCCAGCTTTTGAGCGATGCCACTTTGCGCGAGCGCCTCGGCCTTAACGCCCGCGCCTACGCCGAAAAACTGGACTATCGAAACCAATTCTCCCCGTACGCCGACATCATCGAGCGCTTGCTGGCAACCAGCCCCGCACCAGCTATCACCAAGACCGCTCCGCCGGGCCTGCTCTTGGTCGACAACAACCTCTCCGACCACATCGGCCATCACTATAACTACGCGCTCTCGCTCCGCGATCATTGCCGCGCCGCCGGCTTCGGTTTCAGCGCGCTCGTGAAACAGAAAGCCGCGGCCGACATCCTGAGCGAGTTGGACGGCGTCCCCCTTTTTCGCCAGGGCCTGCACGAGGACGCCGCCCAAAACCCCTATCCCGCCGAGTGGGGCCACATGCGCGGCATGTACGACTTCCTCGCCTCGAATGATCGTTTCGCGCGCGAGTTGGAGGAAGGCCTGCAAAGTCGCGCGCGCTCCGGCGAGGTGATCTTTCTGCCCAATGCGACACCCCGCCAGATTCTCGGCGTCGCGCTTTTGCTGAACAAAAATCCGATCTACCGCCTGCTCCGCTTCGTGCTGATGCTCCGGTATTCGGTGAATTCCGGCGTCGGCCCCATCAACGCGAGGAAAGCATTCTTCGATAAGGAAACGGCCGAACATTATCTATTCTCCTTCGATAAGCTCGCCGGCGTTTCGGCAGACTGCGTGCGCCTCGTGACCGACAGCCAGGAACTCGCCAAAGAATACGCCACGCTCGCCAGACGTCCGGTCGAAGTGATGCCCATCCCGCACACGGCAAACGAAGACGCGGGCGCTGCCGTCGCCGGCGTGCCGACAAAAAACAAATCCAAGCTGCGCGTTGTTTTTCTCGGCGATGCTCGCGACGAAAAAGGTTTCGAGTTGCTGCCTGCGCTGGCCAGGGCCTGCGCGCAGGAGCCGTGGCTTTCAAAGGTCGAACTCGTTTTCCACGCCTACATCAGCAGCCACTACCACCTGAAAATGGGCACTGTGATCGAGGAATTGAGCGGCGTGAAAGCGCGCAATCTCTCGCTCGTCAAATCGTCGCTCTCCGCCGCCGCCTACCGCCACTTGCTCGCCACCGCTGACCTCGTCCTGCTCCCGTACGACTCGATCACCTACCGCTCGCGAACCTCCGGCCCCTTCGTGGAGGCGATCTGCGCAGGCAAGCCAGTCGTCGCGCCAGCGCAGTCGTGGATGAGCATCCAACTGGGAACGTCGGGCGCGGGAAAAACATTTTCCTCGGGCAATGTCGGCGACTTCGTGGCCGCAGTGCTGGCCGTGCTGCAAAATCACGCCACTTACGCCACCGCAGCCCAGGAGCTCGGCTGCAAATATCGCGAGTATCACAATCCAGAAAACTTCGTCCGTCAGCTGGTCGGCGCAGGCAGTTGATTGCCTCGCCGCCGCTCACCACTTCGCACCGCGTTCCTCAAACCCCCAGTTCGCCGATCGGCGGCAACTGCCAGACCACCGGTGCCCGCCCGCCTTCTGCAAGCAGCGCATTGATCTTCGAAAAACACCGGCAACCGAGAAACAACCGCGCCGAAAGCGGCGACGGATGCGCGCACTCCACCACCGTGTGAACCGGATTCGTCACCCGCTCCCGCTTCTTCTGCGCGTGCCTCCCCCACAGCACGAAAACCACACGCTCGCTCTTCGCATTCACCGCATCGATCACCCGGTCTGTAAACTCCTCCCACCCGCGCTTCTGATGCGCCGCCGCCTCACCCGCGCGCACCGTCATCACCGTGTTGAGCAACAACACGCCCTGCCCCGCCCAAGCCTCGAGGCATCCATGCCCGGGCGAAACAAATCCCACATCCGCCGCCAGCTCCTTGTAGATATTCCGCAGCGATCCCGGGATCGGCTTCACCTCCGGCCTCACCGAGAAACACAACCCATGCGCGTGCCCGGGTGTCGGATACGGATCTTGCCCCAGCACCACCACCTTCACCGCCGCCAGCTCCGTCAGCGCCAGCGCCGCAAAAATATCATCCCGGCCCGGCAGCACCTGCGCCCCCGCCGCTAGCTCGGCCTCCAGAAACTCATCCAGCGCCCGGAAATAGTCCTTCTCGGTTTCAGCGCTCATCGCTTCGCGCCAGCCCACAGGGATTTCAGGAATCATCGCCCCATCTCCAAGCCCGCCCGCCCTCCGCGCAACCTTTCCGTTAAAACGCTCGACCCCGCCGCACCCCTTGCGGTTAATCCGCCCACCTATGGGCAGCCTCGTCTTCACTATCGCCAACCAAAAAGGCGGCGTCGGCAAAACCACCACCGCCATCAATCTCGCCGCCGCACTCGCCGACAAAAAAATTCCCACGCTCGTCGTCGACCTCGACCCGCAGGCCAACGCCACCAGCGCCCTCGGCGTCGAAAAACAAGAAGGCAAAAGCCTCTACGGTCCCCTCAACGGCGAGGGCGATGCCCTCTCCATGATCACCGAGACGCAGTACGCCAACCTCTTCCTCATCCCGTCAGAAGTGGACCTCGCCGCCGCCGAGATCGAGCTAGCCCAGTCGGAAAACTACCTCATGAAGCTCCGCACCACGCTCCAGCCCGTGCGCGACTCCGGCCGCTTCAAAGCCATCATCATCGACTGCCCGCCCGCCCTCGGCATGTTGTCCATGAACAGCCTCGCCGCCGCCGACTTCCTCCTCATCGCCCTCCAGTGCGAATACATGGCCCTCGAAGGCCTCGGCCAGATCCTCAAGGTCGTGGACAAACTCAAAACCGCCAACGTCAACGCCGCCCTCGAAGTCGGCGGTATCATCATGACGATGTTCGACGTCCGCACCAACCTCTCCCGCCAGGTCGTCGAAGAAGTGAAAAAACACCTCCCCGATAAAATCTTCGATAACGTCATCCCGCGCACCGTCCGTCTCAGTGAGGCTCCCAGCTTCGGCAAAACCATCTTCGCCTACGACCCGCTCAGCCCCGGCGCCACCGCCTACAAAAAGCTCTCGAAAGAAATCATCGAGCGCTTCGGCCTCTCCAAGTAGGCCAGCGTGCTCGCACGCGCTCCGAATCTTCCGAGGTAGGGCGGGTTAGCCTTAACCCCGCCGGTTCGACATCGCACTTCCCTCAACCCATCGCGTGAACTAGCGATCCCAGCTCCCCGCTTGCGCTACGCGCTACCCGCTACTCACTAGTCGCTACTTTTCCGCAAGCCATGCTCCCCGCTCTGACCAAATACCGCCACGCTTTCCTCGTCGGCCTCCAGAGCAACCTCGTTTACCGCTGGAACTTCGCGATCCGCGCCTTCTTTTCCCTCTTCCACCTCATCGTCGTCTTTATCCTCTGGAACGCCGCCTTCCACGGCAAAACCGAGATCGGCGGCTTCAACCTCGCGCAGACGATGACCTACTTCATCACCCTGCTCGTCCTCCAGTTCTTCATCAGCGCCTTCAGTGAAGATTACCAGATCAGCGAAGAAATCCGCAACGGCCTCATCAACCAGTTCCTCCTCAAGCCGATCAACTACTACCTCTACCGCTTCAGCATTTTCGTCGCCGCCCGCATCGTCTCCGGCGGCCTCGCCCTCCTCCCCATCCTCCTCGCGTTTCCACTCCTGCGCGACCTCCTCGATTTCCCGACCGACACCTGGCGCATCGCCTACGCGATTCCTGCCCTGATCATGTCGGCGTTCATCCAGTTCACCATCGCCTACTGCTTCGGCCTGCTGACCTTCTGGTTCCTCGAAATCCAGTCCTTCATCATCCTCTCCCTCGCCATCGAGACACTCCTCGCCGGCATGGTCTTCCCGCTCGATCTGCTCGATGCCAGGCTCTTCGAGATCTCCCAGTATCTGCCGTATTACTACCAGATGTACTTCCCGGCCTCCATCATCACCGGCCGCGCCACCGATCAGGCCGAGATCCTCCGCAACCTCGGCATCCAGTTCTTCTGGGTCGTCGCCCTTCTCATCATCGCCCAAGTCCTCTGGAAACGCGGCCTTCGCCGCCACACCGCCGTCGGCGGCTGACGGATGACAATCCGCGCGTACTTTTGACCACTGATGACACAGATAAATGCCGGATAGGATACTTTGATCCTCCGTTTTTTATCCGGATCGTATCTGTGTCATCTGTGGTTAACTGATTTTCCGAGCGGGCCCTCCGACCTTCAATATCACTCTTTCAACCCTCAACACGGTCTCCGTTGAAACTCCTCCAATACTTCCGCCTCTGGCTCGCCTGCGCGCGCTACTCCATCACGCGGACCATGATGTTTCGCTTCGACTTCCTCATGTGGGGCCTCGTCGAACTCTTCTGGATGGGCGTCAACGTCGCCCTCGTCTCCGTCATCTACCAACACACCGACTCCATCGCCGGCTGGAATAAATACCAGATGCTCCTGCTCGTCGGCAGCTCCATGATCGTCCAGCGCCTCCTCATGGGTTTCTTCTGGAGCAACCTCTTCGAACTCGGCCGCAACATCCGCTCCGGCCACTTCGACTTCTTCCTGGCCCAGCCCGGCAACCTCATGTTCATGGCCTCCACCCGCAAGGTTGAGCTCGAGGGCATCCTCAACGTCTTCGTCGCCATCGCCATCGTCGTTTACGCCGCCGGCCAGCTCCAGCTCCACCCGAGCGCCACGACTCTCGCCCTCTACGTATTCATGATCCTGTGCGGCCTCGTCATCCACTACAGCATCGTCGCCCTCTCCGTCTCGATCACCTTCTGGATCATAAAATCCGAAGGCCTCGAGCACAGCTACTTCACGCTCACCGAGTTCTCCCGCCTCCCGCGCGAAGCCTACCGCGGACTCTTCAAAGGCGCCGCCAGCGCCGTCTTCGTGTACGCACTCCCTGTCGTCATCGTGAGCAACGTCCCCGCCAGCCTTCTCATCGAAAACGCCCTCAACGTCACCAACGCCCTCTGGCTCCTCGCCGTCACCGTCCTCTGGTTCGCCCTCGCCGTCTTCGTCTTCCATCGCGGCCTCCGCCGCTACTCCAGCGCCAGCTCATAACCGCTCCGCATTCCGAAACTGTAGGAGCGGCTTTACGCCGCGATCTCCGCCGCATTTTGAAGTTTGTAGTTTCTTTGAGCCTTTGGCCTTTTGGCGTTTGAGATTTCTCCACCCGTGCCCGCCTCCGAAAACCAAGCACTCGCAGCCCTCCAACGCCGCCTCGACTACACATTTCGCGACGCCGCTCTCTTGGAATGCGCCGTCACCCACCCCTCCTACTTGCAGGAACACCCCGAGGTCCCCGAGAGCAACCAACGCCTCGAATTCCTCGGCGACGCCGTGCTCCAGTTCGTCCTCACCGAAGCCCTCTTCGACCTCTTTCCAACTGACCGCGAAGGCGCGCTCAGCAAAAGCCGCTCCGCACTCACCAAGGGCAAATTCCTCAGCGACCTCGCCCGCGAGATCGACCTCACCGACTGCCTTCGCGTCGGCTCCAGCGAAGAACAGACTGGCGGCCGCACCCGTGATTCCGCCCTCGAAGACGCTATCGAAGCAGTCATCGGCGCCATCTTCCGCGACAGCGATCTCGTCACCGCCCGCCGCGTCATCTTCCACCTCATCGGCTCCCTCTCCGACCGCCTCGCGTCTCGTCGCCCCGACGAAAACCCCAAAGGCCGCCTCCAGGAACTCGTCCAGGGCGAACACGGCAACAACGCCCTGCGCTACCAGATCATCAAAATTTCCGGCGAAGAACACGCCCGCGAATTCGAGGCCACCGCCTCCCTCAATGGCGAGCTCATCGGCACCGGCCGCGGCACCTCGAAAAAATCCGCCGAAGAAGAAGCCGCCCGCGTAGCCCTCGTCACGCTCCAGGCCGCGAAAAATTAACCCGCCTAGCTCGCGCCCGGGTGGAAACCGTATCCGGTTCTCCGCGATTCCGCACTTCCGCGCCTCCGCGATTTCCGTTTCGCTTCGTCCTCTGTCCTCGTCGATGCCCACCGCCACCACACCGCGCCATAAACTCACCGGCGTCTGCCCGCCCGCCCGCGGCGCCGTCATCGAGGAACTCACGCGCACTCAGCCCGCGCCCGTCTGGCTGGTCATCGCCGACGAACTCAAAACCGCCGAGCAACTCGCCGAGGACATCGCCTTCTTCCACGCCGCCTCCGCGCCCGCGTCATCGAAACGCTCGCTCGACGTCCTCATCTTCCCCGAGTCCATGCCCGATACGCGCGATATGCGCGAAGCCTTCACCGCCTCCTCCGACCGCCTCGCCGCCCTCTCCAAACTCCGCGCCCTCCGCAACACCTCCGGCTCGACCCGCACCACTCAACTCGTCCTCGTCTCCACGCCCGCCGCCCTGCTCCAGTCCGTCCCCGCCCTCGAACAATTCGCCACCAAGGAATTCACCATCACCAAAGGCCAGTCCCAGCCCTTCCAGGCTCTCCTCGAAAAGCTTCGCGAGCTCGACTACGACTCCGAAGCCGTCTGTGAAGCCCCCGGCCATTACGCCATCCGCGGCGGCATCATCGACCTGTATCCAGTAACCGCCACCCAACCTTACCGACTCGATTTCTTCGGCGACGACATCGAAGACATCCGTGCCTTCGATCCCGTCACCCAACGCTCCGGCGAATCCGTCGCCTCCATCACCCTCTCCGCCACCCCGCGCGTCCGCCTCGATCCCTCCAAAACCGGCCTCGCCGATTATCTCTCGCCGCAAACGCATCTCCTCTTCGTCGAACCCGCCCGCCTCGACGAAACCTTCAGCGCCCTCGCCCGCGAAAACATCTCCACCGAAAATACGCCCGCGCTCCCTGCCATCCTCGCCAAATGCGCCGCCGCCTTCGGCCTCAGCGACCTCGACGAAACCTCCGCGCTCTTCGAAACGCCCGATATCGACGTCACCCTCGATACCGACAGCCTCGTCCACCACCGCAGCTACCCCGACGATGCCCTCGTCGCCCAGGACCGCCTTGTCGCCGAAGAAGACGCCCGCGCCGACTTCCTCCGCAAACTCGTCGCCTGGAAAAAAGACGGCTACGCCATCGACTTCGTCGTCTCCAAAGAAGGCGAAGAGCAACGCGTCCGCGAAATTCTCGCCGAAGACACCGCCTTCAAAAATCTCAAGCCCCGCTTCCTCCGCGGCACCCTCAACGAAGGCTTCCGCATCACGCGTCGTGGCGAAAATTCCCGCAGCGGCCAGATCCTCGTCACCGAGACCGAACTCTTCGGCCGCCAGCGCACTCGCCGCGCGGGCGGCACCAAACGCGCCATCGCCACCCGCGCCCAGATCGACCAGCTCCTCGACTTCTCCGAACTCGTCGAAGGCGATTTTGTCGTCCACCTCCAGCACGGCATCGCGCTCTACCGCGGCCTCACCAAAGTCGAAGCCGCCGGCGGTCTCCGCGAAGTCATCTCCCTCGAATTCGATGACCACGTCACGCTCCACGTGCCGCTCCAGGAGTCGCATTTGATTTCCCGTTACGTCGGCCTCAGCAAGACCCGCCCCCAACTCGGCCGCATCGGTTCCAACCGCTGGGAAAAAGCCCGCAAAGCCGCCGAAGTTTCCACCATCGACCTCGCCGCCGAGCTCCTCCGCATCCAGGCCGCCCGCGAGGCCCAGCCCGGTTTCGCTTTCCCGCCCGACAACACCTGGCAGAAAGAATTCGAGGCCTCGTTCCCCTACACCGAAACCCGCGACCAACTCCGCGCCATCGACGAAACCAAGGCCGACCTCGAACGCGCCCGCCCGATGGACCGCCTCATCTGCGGCGACGTCGGCTTCGGCAAAACCGAGGTCGCCATCCGCGCCGCCTTCAAAGCCGTTCAAGGCGGTCGCCAGGTCGCCGTCCTCGTCCCCACCACTGTGCTCGCCCAGCAGCACATGAACACGTTTCGCGAGCGCATGGCCGGCTATCCGATCGCCGTGGAAATGGTTTCCCGTTTTCGCACCCGCGCCGAGCAGGCCAAAATTCTCGCCGCCACCACCGCTGGCCAGGTGGACATTCTCGTCGGCACGCACCGCGTCTTCCAGGCCGATGTGAAATTCAAAGACCTCGGCCTCGTCATCATCGACGAAGAGCAACGCTTCGGCGTGAAACACAAAGAAGCCTTCAAAAAAATGCGCGCCTCCGTGGACGTCCTCTCGATGAGCGCCACTCCGATTCCACGCACGCTCTACATGGCACTCACCGGCGCGCGCGATATGAGCGTCATCGAGACCGCGCCGACCAACCGCCACCCCGTGCAGACCATCGTCAAAACCTACGACGAAAAAGTCGTCGTCGATGCCATCCGCCACGAACGCCGCCGCGGTGGGCAGGTGTTCTATCTACACAACCGCGTCCAGACGATCGACCTCGTTGCCGCCCGCCTACGCGAACTCCTCCCCGATCTCCGCATCGGCGTCGGCCACGGCCAGATGGACGAGAAAGAACTCGAACTCCACATGACCGAGTTCGTCGCCGGCACCTACGACGTGCTCGTCTGCACCACGATCATCGAGAGCGGCCTCGATATCCCCAACTGCAACACGATCATCATCGAAGGCGCTGACCGCTTCGGCCTTTCCCAGCTGTATCAGCTCCGCGGCCGCGTCGGCCGCTTCAAACACCAGGCCTACGCCTATCTCCTCCTTCACCGCCACACGCGTTTGCTGGAGATTGCCCGCGAGCGCCTCAGCGCGCTTCGCACGCACAACCAGCTCGGCGCCGGCTTCCGCATCGCCATGCGCGACCTCGAACTCCGCGGCGCCGGCAACCTCCTCGGCTCCGAACAAAGCGGCCACATCGTCGGCGTCGGCTTCGAACTCTACTGCCAGCTCCTCCGCCAGTCCGTCGCCCGCCTCAAAGGCGAAAAATCCGCCGCCAACATCCGCGCCAACGTGAAGCTCGACTTCGTCTTCATCGGCGAAGGCGCCGGAACCGCCATCGGCACGCCATCATCCGCCTCCTCGAGCTCGTCCTACGCCGCCATCAAAGCCGCCGAAGACGACGCCAGCGGCATCGTCGAAATCCCCAAAATCCAGGCGCGCATCCCTTCCGCCTACATCGCCGAGACCCGCCTCCGCATCGACTTCTACCGCCGCCTCGCCCTCGCCGACAGCCCCGCCCGCTTGAAGGAAATCGACTCCGATCTTCGCGACCGCTTCGGCAAATTCGGCGACGAGGTGAAAGCCCTGCTCCTCATCACCGAGATCCGCATTCTGGCGGAACAAAAAAACATCCTCTCCGTCGAAACAGAGTCCACCCGTTTGAAGTGCCTGCGCAACAGCGGACGCCGCGACGACTTCCTCATGGTCGGCGCCCGGTTTCCAAGGTTGACCGCCCCCAAGCCCCTCCTACGTTTGCGCGAAATTCTCAGTTTTTTAATTAACCAGCCCGCTCCATGACGTTTGCCCGCAGTTTCTCCCCCCGCGCCCTCCTCCCCCTCGCGCTGGCCCTCGCCCCTTTCAACGTTTTCGCCCAGGAACCCGCCCCCACGTCCGCCTCCTCCGATGGCATGGACCTGCGTTTCGCCAACGGCATCGTCGCCGTCGTCGAAGAGAAAGCCATCACCGTCGATGACGTCCGTCGCAAGATTCAGCCCTACCTCGCCCAAATGCAGCGCGAGGCCCGCAACGAAAAGGAGTTCAACGAAAAACTCGAAGCCCTCCAGGACGACATCATCCAGACCGAGATCGATAAGGTTCTGGTAATTAAAGAATTTTATAAGGAAAAAGACGGCGAGCCCAAGCGCACCATCCCCACGAGCTACATCGATAACCAGCTCTCCGAAATCCTCATCACGCAGTACGACAACGACCGCTCTAAATTCCTCGCCGAACTCCGCCGCCAGGGAAAAACCATCCGCGATTTCCGCCGCGACATCGAACAAGACATCGTCGAGGGCTACATGCGCCAGCAGCAGCGCAAGAGCCAGAGCATCATCAGCCCCGTGAAGGTCGAAACCTTCTACAACGAGAACAAAGATAAGTTCTACCAGGAAGACAGCGTCCACCTCCGCCTCATTCAATTCAGCCGCACCGACGGAGCCACCGACGCCGATCTCCGCGCCAAAGCCGATGCCGTCATCGCCCGCGTCAAAGCCGGCGAAAAATTCGAAGACGTCGCCAAAGAAGTCAGTCAGGACACACGCCGCTCCAAAGGCGGCGACTGGGGCTGGCAAAAACGCTCCGACCTCAAACCCGAACTCAGCGAGCCCCTCTTCAAACTGGCCAAAGCCGAAGTCACCGAGCCCATCGTCATGCCCGAAGGCGTCTTCCTCATGTTCGTCGAAGACCGCAAATACGCCGGCACCCAGCCCATCGACGAAGTCCGCGACCAGATTGAGCGCATCCTCGTCCAGCAGATGGCCCGCACCAGCCAGGAACGCTGGCTCGAACGCCTCCGCCGCAACGGCTACGTGAAACACTACTGAGCCGCCTCACGCGCCATCCTCTTTTTCGTGTTTCCAAACGCGGTCCCGAAAACGGACCGCGTTTTTTATTCTAGCGCCATGCCCGCTCACGCGGCATTCATGCGCACACATCCTTGGCGGGATCGACAGGCGGGAGGTCCGCCCCGCGCTCGCGCCAGGCTCCAGCCCCATGTCCGACACCCCCGCCTCCAGCCTCCTCCGCGAGATGGCCGCCTCCGAACGCCCGCAAGAACGCCTCCAGCGCCTCGGCCCCGCCGCCCTCAGCGACACCGAACTTCTCGCCATGCTCCTGCGCAGCGGCACGCGCGGCCACGACGTCCTCAGCGTCTCCACCCATCTCCTCGCCGACGCCGGCTCACTTGCCCAACTCATCACCTGGCGAGAAGCCGATTTTTGCCGTCTCAAAGGCATCGGCCGCGTCAAAGCCCTCCAGCTCCTCACCGTCACCGAGATCGCCCGCCGCATCCTCCTCCAACAATCCGGCGAAGCCCCGCTCCTCGACCGCCCCGAACTCATCGCCGCCTACATGGCCCCGCTCACTCTCGGCCTCGAAATCGAAAAAGTCTGGGTGCTCTGCCTCAACCGCAAAGGCCGCCTCATCAAACGCGTCGAGGTCACCTCCGGCATCGCCACCGCCAGCCTCGCCCATCCGCGCGAAATTTTCCGCGAAGCCATCCGCGAATCCGCCGTCGCCATCGCCTGCGTCCACAATCACCCCAGCGGAGACCCGCAACCCAGCGCCCAGGATATGCGCGTGACTCGCCAGCTCCGCGAAGCCGCCAAGACCGTGGACATCGAGTTCATCGACCACGTCATCATGGGCCGACAGCTCAACGACCCCGCCGGCATCGGCCACTACAGCTTCCGCGCCTGCGGCTTTCTCTGAATTTCTGAATTCAGTTATCGTCCGGCTATTTATCGGTCTTCGCCGCCGCAACCGCCGCGCCAGGTTGCCCGCCCACCGAGCTGGATTTCCCGCCTCCCTGATACCGCGAGACCCGCTTGAACTCACCCCACGTGTACTCCGCGCGATTGCCGAGTTTCGACATCACCACGCGCGCCGTCCCATCAGCCTCACTGGCGGCCTCAGCCGGCGTTTTCTTCTCGGCGTGATCGTCGTCCGCATCGAAACGCAGATCCAGATCGAGATCCGTCACCTTGGCCACTCCGAGCGCGATGCGCAGCGGCTCACTCAACCCAGCGGTGATGCGATCAATCGTCTTCGTGTCCTTCCGGATGGAAATCCCGACACTCAACTTATCCACCGAGATCAATCGCGCCGCCTCAGGTTTCACCGCCACATCATAGCGCACGCTCTCCTTCTCCGTCTCCACCACCTTCGCGTTTTCTAAATCGAAATACTCCTCCAGCGCCTTGTTGGCTTTCTTACGTGGCTTCTTGTTACGGCGATCCTGAATGCGCTCGATCTCCGCCGGTGTCGGGCGCTTGCCATTCACCTCCAGCAACGCCCACCGCTGCTTGTCCGGCAGCGAGGGATCGTACCGCTCCACGCGTTCCTCCTTCAAAGAGCCGTCGTCATTCAGATAACGCGTCCGCTGCACAAACGACAGATCGTCCTTCCCCTCGCTCCAGTTTTTGAACGCCTCTCTGAGCAGCTCCGGACTCGACGCCTTCACCACACTGGCGCCCGAGAGCATAAGCGCGCTTACCACGCAGACACGGATCAACCACCTTGGAGTACGAATGGAGTTCATTCGCCCGATGGACCCGCATTCCCGTCTCAAGCTTCACACCTATTCCCCTGAGACGCGCTACGGGGAATTTCCCGAAGCGCCACTCACGACATCCGCCGCCGTCTCGCCGCCAGCCGGATCAACGCCGTGGCGATTCCCTCCAGCGACTTCACATGCCGCGTCTTGGTCGCATTGAGCGCCGCCGTCGGCATCCAAAGCCCTTCGGCCGTCTTGGGATCTTGCACGATGACGATCCCGCCTCGCTCCTGAATCCGCTTCGCCCCGGCCGCTCCGTCAAATCCTCCACCCGTCAAAACCACCGCGATGGCCGCGCGCCCGCTCCACTCCGCCGCCGACTCAAACAGCGCATCGATCGAGGGCCGCGCAAAATTCACCAGCTCATCCGTGGACAACGAAAAACATCCGTCCTCCAGCATCAGATGATAATCCGGCGGACACAGAAAAACCCGGCCAGCCTCCACCGGAATTTTATCCTCCACATCCACGATTGGCAGCGCGCAATCCCGCTGGATGTAATCGCGCAGCAGTTCATCCCCATCGCGATGCCGATGCAGCACCACCGCGATTGGCAGCGAAAAGTCCTCCGGCAACCGCAGCAAGATTTCCCGCAGCGCCCTGCTTCCACCGAGCGAACCACCGATGACGATCATTTGATTTTACGGAAGACGCGCTCTTTCGCATCGATGGTGTCGTAACAATCCCGGTACGCCGTGAACCGCACCGCCTCACTTCGCCCAAGCCCGAGAAATCCAAACGTGACCAGGCTATCATGAAAAAGTGCGTGGACCCTCTCCTGCAATTCCCGCTGGAAATAGATCATCACATTGCGGCAAAGAATCAGGTGGAACTCGTTGAACGACGCATCCGAGACCAGATTGTGCGTCCCAAAAACCACGTTGTCCCTCAGGTGTCGGCGAAAAATCACCGACTCGGTGTCCGCCGTGAAGTAGTCCGAAAATGGCACTCGTCCGCCCGCGAGTTGATAATTGCGCGAGTATTCCTGCATCGCCGCCAGCGGGAAAACGCCCGCCCGCGCCCGCTCCAGCACGTTCTCGCTCAGATCTGTCGCGTAGATCCGGCAACGCTCGGCGATGCCTTCTTCATGCAGCAAAATGGACAGCGAATAAACCTCCTCGCCCGTCGAGCAACCCGCCACCCACAAGCGGACAAATGGATAGGTCTTCAACACCGGCACCACTTGCTCCCGCAACACGCGGAAAAAACCCGGGTCACGAAACATCGCCGTCGTATGCACCGTCAGCTGGCGGATCAGATAATCCAGCGCCTGCCCGTCGCTCTTCAGCCGCAGGTGAAGTCCGGATACGTTCTCGGTCCCCGTCTCCCTCACCGCGCGGGCCACCCGCCGCCGCAGCGACGAAAAGGCGTACTCGCGAAAATCCAGTCCCGACCGCTGATGCACCGTATCGAGCAGCAGCCGCAGATCGTCGAACTCCTTTTCCTCATCCCCCGGCACGGCGAGCCCGGGCGCTTTTGCTTGCGCCTGATCAGCTGGAAAATCTTTGCCCGGGATTGTCACCGGTACAGCCAGACACGCAGAAGCGAGATAAGTTTTTCGGTATCGACCGGCTTCGTGATGTAGTCCGACGCACCCGCTTCGATGCACCGTTCGCGATCACCCTTCATCGCCTTGGCCGTGACGGAGATGATCGGCAGCCGCGCGAAACGGCTGTCCGCGCGCAACCGCCGGATCGCTTCGTAACCGTCCATCTCCGGCATCATCACATCCATCAACACCACGTCGCACACCGGATCGGCCTGCAACTGATCGATCGCCGCTTTGCCGCTCTCGGCAAACGTCACAATCATCCCGTAAGCCTCCAGCCGCGCCGTCAGCGCGAAAATATTCCGCACATCGTCGTCCACCACCAGCACACGACGCCCCGTGAGCAACGCGTCCTGCTTGCGCACTTGCTCCAGCATCCGGCGCTTCGATTCCGGCAGCCGCGACTGCACGCGATGCAGGAAAAGCGCCGTCTCATCGAGCAGCCGCTCCGGCGAGCGCGCATCCTTCACGATGATAGATTCCGACAGCGACCTCAGCTCCGTCTCTTCCGCGGGCGATAGGTCCTTGCCCGTGTACACGATGACCGGCGGCGCCTGCAGCCCGAGCCGCGTGTTGATCTCCCGGATCAGCTGCACACCTGGCTTATCGGGCAGCATCAAATCCATGACGATGCAGTCGAACTTCTCCTTCGCGAGCGCCTCGAGCGCCTCGGCCGCGCTGCCGACTGTCGTCGTATGCACATCGCCGTTACCGATCAACTCCCGGATCGTGTCGCGCTGCACCATGTCATCCTCGACCACGAGCAGGCTCTTTACCGGACGTTCGATGAAATCCACCGTCTGCTGAAGGATCTCCGTGATCGCCTCCTTGCTCACCGGCTTTTGCAGATAAGAAACCGCCCCCAGCCGCAACCCGCGCCCACGCGCCGGCTCGACCGAGATCACGTGTACCGGGATATGCCGCGTGCGTTCGTCATGCTTCAAACGGTCCAGCACCAGCCAGCCATCTTCGTCGATGAGTCGCAGATCGAGCGTGATCGCGACCGGCTGGAAACGCTGCGCCATCGCCATCCCGTGCCGCGCACTCCGGGCCACGAGCGCCTTGAACCGCTTCTCGCGCGCAAAATCCACCAGGATGGCCGAGAACCGCGTATCGTCTTCGATGATCAGAATCACGCGATCCTCCGGCACGATGTTATCGCGATCATCGTCCACGCCCGGCTCATCCCAGCCGGCCGGCATGTCCGCCAATTCCAAAGACTGCGCGAGTGCTGCGGGCGCTTCACTGACAGGCAACTCACTGCGGGCAGGAACGGCCATCCGGCTATCCACCGCCGAGCTCCGCGCCAGCTCCGCGTCGATGCGCGCGGGCAGAAACAAAGTAAACGTGCTGCCCTTGCCCTCCTCGCTCTCCAGCTGCAACACACCGCCAAGCATCAGCGCGATTTCCCGGCTGATCGACAGTCCGAGACCTGTGCCGCCAAACCTCCGCGACGTCCCCGCATCCGCCTGCTGAAACGACTCGAACACGATCTGCTGCTTGTCCTTCGCGATGCCGATACCCGTGTCGCTCACCGCAATCGCCACCACCGCCGCCGCGCCCTCCAGCGACGCCGACTTCCGCCGCCAGCCTTGCGTGACCGGGCGGATCTCCACGCTCACCGAACCGCGCTCCGTAAACTTAAACGCGTTCGAAAGCAGATTCTTCAAAACCTGATGCAGACGGCGCACGTCCGTGTGGACCGCTGCCGGCAATCCCTCCGCCACACTCACCGTGAAGCCCAGCTGCTTGGTCTCCGCGACATGCCGGAATTGCTGCTCCATCGAGCGCTGCAAATCCACCGGCGAAACATCATCCAGCTGCAACTCGACCGTGCCCGACTCGATCTTCGCCAGATCGAGGATCTGGTTGATCATCTCCAGCAGATCCGCGCCCGACGACTCGATCGTCTGCGCAAACTGCACCTGCTTCGCTGTCAGATTCGTTTCACGATTCTCCGCAAGCAGACGCGCCAGGATGAGCAGACTGTTCAACGGCGTGCGCAGCTCGTGCGACATCGTCGCGAGGAAGTCCGATTTGTACTTCGAGGTCGTCGCCAGCTGCCGCGCCTGCTCCTGCAGCTCTAATCGCGCCTTCTCGATGGCGCGGTTGGAGTGCTCCAGATCCCGCTTCTGAGTCGCGAGCAGATTGGATTTTTCCTCCATCTCTTCGTTCGACTGCTGCAACTCCTCATTCGATTGCTCCAACTCCTCATTGGTCTGCGTGAGTTCCACCTGTTGCTCCTGCAGCAACAGCTCCGATTTCCGCAAACGGTCCGCCTGCGCTTCCAGCTCGGTGTTCTTGTCCGCCAGCACATGTTTCTGCGCCTCCAGCTGCACCGCCAGCTCCTGCGAACGGCGAAGCAGTTCCTCTGTCCTCAGCATGGACTCGACCGCCTGCAGCACGACGCCGAGGTTCGCGGCAAGCTGACGCACAAACTCCAGCTGCAAAGGCGTGAACGCCTTGAACGACGCCAGCTCCAGCACCGCCTTCACCTGTCCCTCGAACACCACCGGCTCCACCAGCACCACCGCCGGCTTCGAGCCGCCCAGGGCCGAGCCGATCCGCAGATAGTCCGGCGGTGTGCCCGTGATCAGGATACGCCGCCCCTCCTGATGGCACTGGCCGACCAGGCCCTGCCCGCTCTTGAATTCCAGCGGCGGGTTATCTGTCGCGAAACCAGCCGCCAGCCGCAGCGATTCCACGCCGCCCTCCCCGGCCACGCGATACAGTGCCGCTTGCGGCACATCCAGCTGCACGGCGATTTCGTTGAGCACCAGACGTGCGATTTCCAGCGGATCGCGCTGCTTCTGAAAAAGCATGGCCAGCTTCGCGAGCCCCGTCTTCAGCCAGTCCTGCCCGGCCAGCGCCGCCTGCCGCTGCTCCACCTGCGCGGCCATCGCGTTAAACACATGCGCCACATGCCCGACCTCATCCGCATTAGGAATAGAGACGCGATGAGCGTAGTCTCCATCGCCGATCCGCACCGCGCTCACCCGCAATTTTTCCAGCGGCCGCGTGATGCTGCCGTTCAAAATCATCCCGCCCAAAGCGACCACGACCAGCGCCAGCGCCGATCCATACACCACGAAATTACGGGTGAACTTCCCCGCCGCCGCCGCCGCTTCCTGCCGCTGCAGGAGAAGGCTCGTCTCCTCGCGCTCCATCTCGCCGGACAGCGCCCATATCTTTTCAGACGAGTCCTGCCCGCGCCGCACCAGATCGGCCATTTGCGCGACCGTAGCCCCACCTTGATCGCGCGCTGTGATCAAACCGAAAGAAAGCTGCGCGCGCAACGCCACCGCTGCCTGCAGCTGATCGAGACGCGCCACCTGCAACGGATTATCCGCCGTCAACCTGCGCAAAGTACCGACCGACTCCGCCGTGGAATGCCGATAAGATTCAAAGTCCGCCTTGAGCTCCTCCTCCCCGGAGATCGCGTATCCTCTTCCTACCGACTCCAGACGTGAGACGCCCGTGGTAAACGACCGCAGCTCCCCGATCACTTCAACCGTGTGTGTGACCAGCCGCGCCTCCCGCTGCATCTCCTCAAGATTCTTCAGACTGAAAAAACCGATGATGATCAGCGCCGCGAGGGGGACGCTAAAACCAAGAGCGATGCGATGACCGATGAGTAGTCGTTTTGAAAGCACGCCAACTTGTTGGTGAACCTTCCGAACCTAATCAATGCAAGGATGATGGACGGGCAATTTGCACGGGAAAAACCCGGAGATTAACCTTTTCGCCAGCCACGCAGTTCCCCTTTCTCACACTTTATCTTTCTCATCACCGCATCCTGTGCGGTCAGCCATCTCATCCAATCAATTCGTGAATCAGCGCACCAACATCCTGCTCGTCGATGACGAGCCTCGAAACCTGGATGTCCTCGAAGGCGTGCTGGAATCCGATGAGTACCGCCTCGTGCGGGCCGCCAACGCGCAGGAGACTTTGCTCGCGCTTTTGAACGAAGAGTTCGCCGTCATCGTCCTCGACATCCAGATGCCCGGCATGAGCGGGATCGAGCTCGCGCACCTCATCAAGCAACGGGAAAAAACCCAGCACATCCCCATCATCTTCCTCACCGCCTTCTATCAAGACGAGCAGCGCATGATCGAGGGCTACAACGTCGGCGCGGTGGATTATCTCACCAAACCCGCCAACCCAAAAGTCCTTCGCTCCAAAGTCGCTGTATTCGTCGATCTGTTTCGCAAGACCACCGCGCTTCAAAAAACCAACGACGCCCTCGGCCTCGAAATCCTCCAGCGCCAGAAAGCCGAATACGCGCTGCGCGAGACCAACGACGCCTTGGAAGCCCGCGTCGAAGTCCGCACCGCCGCCCTCCGCCAGGCACGCGACGAAGCCGAGCGCGCCGGCCGCGCCAAAGACGATTTTCTCGCCGCGCTCTCTCACGAACTGCGCACTCCTCTCAGCCCCGTGCTCCTCATCGCCAGCGAAGCCGCCGGCAACACCGCCTTTCCCGATGAGGCCCGCATCCTCTTCGGCACCATCCGCAAAAACGTCGAGCTGGAGGCCCGCCTCATCGACGACCTCCTCGATCTCACCCGCATCATGCGCGGCAAACTCGCGCTCACTCTCAAACCCCGCGACGTCCACACACTGCTCGAAGACGCCATCGCCACCGTCCGTCCGGACATCGAACAAAAAAAGCTCTCCCTCAAACTCGATCTCGCCACCCTCCGTCGTCACGTCGCGGCCGACGATGTTCGCCTGCAGCAGGTCTTCTGGAACATCCTCAAGAACGCAGTGAAGTTCACCCCCGAAGCCGGCACGATCACCGTCGTCACACGCTACACCGCGAAGGACGACGCCATCACCGTCGCCATCACCGACACCGGCATCGGCCTCTCTGCCGATGAAATCAGCCGAGTGTTCGATGCGTTTTCCCAGGGCGATCACGCCATCGGCGGTCGCTCCCACCGCTTCGGTGGCCTCGGCCTCGGCCTCACCATCTCACGCAGTCTCGTCGAACATCACGACGGCACCCTCAGCATCAGCAGCCCCGGCCGCGACCAGGGAGCCACCTTCACCGTCGAACTTCCGCTGCTCTCAACCACCGCAGACTCCGGTAACGGCTCCGCCCATACATCCACCGGCACCACGCCTCCGCTGATAAGTTCGCCCCGCAATCGCCGCGTCCTGCTCGTCGAAGACCACGAGCCCACTCGCAAAACCCTCGAAGCCCTGCTCCGCCGGCGACACTTCGAAGTCTCCGCATCCGGCAGCCTCGCCGAAGCCCGCGCCCTCGCCGCCACCCGCGGCTTCGACCTGCTCATCTCCGACATCGGCCTCCCCGACGGCACCGGCTTCGACCTCATGCGCGAGATGAAAGAGCGCTACGACATCCGCGGCATCGCTCTCAGCGGATACGGCATGGAGGAGGACATCGCCCAAAGCCAGTCCGCCGGCTTCCTCGTCCACCTCGTTAAACCCATCCAGATCCAGTCCTTGGACAAAGCCCTCGCCGACTTGCAGCAGTAGTGGGAACCCGCCTTCACGTCCGCGCCACAAACGCGCGCCTCAGTCAGCGTTCCTGCGGCCCCAGCAGCCGGATCAACGCCGAGAAATCCTCATCCGCATAGCCCGCCTGCGCCGTCGCGTGCAGACACCCGCGGATCGTATCGAGCATCGGCATCTCCTCGCAACCCGTCGTCCGCGACGCCAGCCGCATATCCTTGAGCATATGCTTCACCGAAAACTGCGGCGAAAAATCCTCCGCCCGCAGCTTCGGCTCCTTCAGCGCCACCAGCCCTGAGTTGCTCACGTTCTTCTTGATGACCGTGAAAAATGTCTCGTCGCTCACGCCCGCCCGCCGCGCAAACGTCAGCGCCTCGCCCAGCCCCTGCATCTGCACCGCGATGTTCAGATTCATCGCCAGCTTGATCGCCGTCGCCTGCCGGTGCGTCCCGATGTGAAACCGCGTTTCGGATACGAGCGCCAGCAACGGCTCCAGCTCCGCCACCAGCGCCGCGTCTCCACCGAGGAAGAAAATCGTCTTCTTCTGCTCCGCCGCCGGCTTGCTCCCGGTAAACGGCGCCTCGAGATAACGCGCCCCCTTCGCCGTCACCTGCTTCAAAAACCCATCGCTGCTCTCCCCGTCGATCGTGCTCGATTGCACCACGATCTTCCCCGGCCCGAGCGCGGGCAGGATCGCATCGAGCACCGACTGCACCGCCGGTGGATCAGCGACAACGATCTGCACCACATCCGCCGCCGACGCCACCTCGCGCGCCTCGCGTTTCCACTTCGGAAACTCCGGCTGCGCCGTCCGATTCCAAACACCGGCAAGCACCCCCGCCGCCTCATAATTCTTCGCCCAAACTCCGCCAATAATCCCCAGCCCAATAACTCCGATGGTTTTCATAAAATAAGAAGAATCTAATCTGGAACTCATGAACTCAGGAAACGCCAACCCGAAGCGCTGTTAAATCCAGACACCCAGAGACCCCCAAAAACTCTCCGCAACTCTTCCGCCTGCCTTTTCCAGCCTTCCAGAGTTCCAGATTAAAATCTCCGCCCCCTCACTCCGAAAAAATCTCCAGCAACCGCATAAACAACCGGTTCACCGTCGCCTGATTATTTTTCACCAGCTCGTGAAATTTCGCGAAGTCCACGTCCCCGCCCATCAGCCCGTTCGCGTAATTATCCACCATCGCGAGCGAGTTATACCGCAGCCCGATCTCCCGGCATAAATCCGCTTCATGCGCCGCCGTCATCCCCACGACATCGCCCCAGTCTTTGATGATCTGCACTTCCCGCTTCGTCTCAAATCTCGGCCCGCGCATCTGCACATAAACTTTGCCCGTCTGAATCGAAAACTCTGGCACCAGCTTCCCCACTAACATCGGGATCAAATTGTTATCTATCCCCGGAGCGCCGCCCTTCAGCTCGTCGTCGAAAAACGTCTGCGGCCCCTGCTGAAGCCCCACATAGTCCGCGCACGAAACGAGCGTCCCCGGCGGCAGCTCCGCCTTCAACGATCCCACCGAGTTGACCGACACCACATCGATAAACCCCAGATCCGCCAGCGCCCGGATATTCGCCCGGTAGTTGATCGCATGAGGCGGCTTCGGCACCCCGTAACCATGACGGTTGATGAGCACATGCTCGCCGCGCGTCTTCACCTGCACCGCCCCATAAACCGTCTCCACCGTCTTCGTTTCCCACGAAGAAAAAAGCTCCGACTTCACAATGCTCGTGCCGCTGACAAACGCGATTTTCATGCCCGCAGCGTTCAGCCGAAAACATGCCCGCCGCCAGCTCTTTCAACTTCACCCGCACCTCGCCTCCATTTTCCTCTTTTCATTCGCGTCCATTCGCGTCCATTGCGGTTAAAACTCTCCACGTCTTTCCTCCTGCTTCCATGCCTCTCATCGACAAGCCCCTCGCCGAACTCAAAAAATACCGCGGCCTCAACCCGCGCCCCACCAACTTCGACGCCTACTGGCGTGAGTCCCTCGCCGAGCTCGATGCCCTCGATCCGCAGATCACGCTCATCCCCAACAAAACCATCAAGCCCGCCCACGCTGAGTGCTTCGACCTCTGGTTCACCGGCGTCGGCGGCGCCCGCATCCACGCCAAATACCTCCGTCCCAAATCCGCCGCCAACGCCTCCGAGACTCACCCCGCCCTCCTCCAATTCCACGGCTACTCCGGCAACAGCGGCGACTGGGCCGACAAACTCAACTTCGTCCACGAGGGCTTCTGCGTCGCCGCCCTAGATGTCCGCGGCCAGGGCGGCCAGTCCGAGGACGTTGGCGGCGTTAAAGGCAACACCCTCCAGGGCCAGATCATCCGCGGCCTCGACGACCCCGACGCGAAGAAACTTCTCTTCCGTGCCATCTTTCTCGATACCGCACTCCTCGCCCGCGTCGTCATGAGCCTCCCCGAGATCGACGCCACCCGCGTCGGCGCCATGGGCGCCTCCCAAGGCGGTGCCCTCACCCTCGCCTGCGCCGCCCTCGAACCCCGCATCAAACGCGCCGCCTCGATCTTCCCCTTCCTCTGCGACTACCAGCGCGTCTGGGAAATGGACCAGGCCAAGGACGCCTACCAAGAGCTCCGAAACTACTTCCGTTCCTTCGATCCACGGCACGAAAACGAAAAGAACGTCTTCGAAAAACTCGGCTACATCGACTGCCAGCACCTCGCCCCCCGCATCAAAGCCGAGGTTCTCATGCTCACCGGCCTGATGGACACCATCTGCCCGCCATCGACGCAGTTCGCCGCCTACAACAAAATCAAATCGAAGAAGCGCATGATCGTGTATCCGGACTTCGGCCACGAGGGCCTCCCCGGCTCCGGCGACGCCCTCTTTGAATTCTTCCGCGACTTGTGAGGTAGGGGCCGCACGCCGTGCGCGCCCGGTGAAGTAGGCGGGGTGCGCTCACCCCGCTTCGCCAATCTCGATACGTTTCGGAGCTCATTTCACCCCGCCGATCCGCTCCATCCGCTTCGCCAGCGCCACATCCTTCGCCGTCACCTTCCCGCCCGCGTCGTGCGTGCTCAGCCGCACGACCACCCGGTTGTACACATTCGTCCACTCCGGATGATGGTTCAGCGCTTCCGCCTCGAACGCCACCCGCGTCATAAACCCGAACGCCTCGCGAAACGACCCAAACACGTACGTCTTCGCCAGCGCATCGCCATCCCTCGCCCATCCCTGCAATTCGCCCAACGCATCCTGGATTTCCTTCGCCGTCAGTGGAGTGCTCATCCCGCCACCCAAACCTCCCGGCGCCCCGCGTCAAATCGCCCTCGCTTTCCGTCCGCCCGACTTCCTAAATCCCGCCCACTTTTCGCAATGTCTTCCGCCCGTCCCGCGCCCTCCTCACCGACCACGATCCCGCAACACGTCGCGATCATCATGGACGGCAACGGCCGCTGGGCCAAACAACGCGGCCTCCCCCGCATCGAGGGACACCGCCGCGGCGTCGAAACCGTCCGCACCATCATCGACGCCACCCGCGAACTCGGCATCCGCTATCTCACCCTCTACGCATTCTCCGTCGAAAACTGGAAACGCCCTCAGGACGAAGTCGGCGCATTGATGAGCCTCCTCGAGTATTTCCTGAAACGCGAAACCAAGACCCTCGTCAAAAATCGCGTCCGCCTGCTCACCATCGGCCGCACGCAGGACTTGCCCGAAGTCGTCCGCAAACAACTCGACGCTGCCATCGCCGCCACCGCCGCCTTCACGGAGCACACCCTCGTCCTCGCGCTCAACTACGGCTCCCGCACCGAAGTCATCGACGCCGCCCGCGCCTACGCCGCCGCCGTCGCCGCCGGAAAGGAAAAACTCAACGACAACTCCTGGGAAACCTTCAGCCGCTACCTCTACACCGGCGTGCACATCCCCGATCCCGATCTCGTCATCCGCACGTCCGGCGAAACTCGCGTCAGCAATTTTCTGCTCCTCCAAAGCGCCTACGCCGAATTCGTTTTCACCCCTGTACTCTGGCCCGACTTCACCAAAGCCGAACTCGCCTCCGCCGTGGATGTCTTTTCGAAACGCGAACGCCGCTTCGGCCAGACCAGCGAACAACTCAGCCCCGCAAAGCGGGCCTGAAAATCGCAAACGCCAAACCTCCAAACCCCAACAACCATCACTCCTCCCGCTCAACTTGCCGACCCTTGGAACTGGGTACTTGGCCCTTGGAACTTCTTTGGAATTTGGCCCTTTGGCGTTTGAGATTTAACTAACCATCATGGGAAAACGCATCTTCAGCACCATCACGCTCTGGGCCCTCGTCTTCGCCTGCCTTTATTTCTTCGGCGCCACCGGCGGCATCTGGCTCATCACCTTGATCGCTGCGTTTACCCTCCGGGAATTCTACGCCCTCGTCCGCAAGATGGGCCACCACCCCTTCGACTACGGCATCATCTTCGGCGCGATGATCACCCTCGCCCCACTTTACCTCGAACCGCTCGGCATCGGCGCGTTGGAAATCGCCGCGCTCACCGTCGTCGCGTTTGCCGTCCGCATCCTCCACGACCGCCCCGCCGAAATCCGCGTCGAGTCCCTCGCCTGGTCCGTCTTCGGCGTGATCTACATTCCCTTTCTGCTGCACTTCCTCGTGCGCATCATCCTCATCGCCGGACCGCACGCCGCCACCGGCCTCGCCCTCTGCCTCTGGCTCATCGCCGTATCCAAGTTCTGCGACGTCGGCGCGCTCCTCTCCGGCATGGCCTTCGGCAAACACAAGATGGCCCCCGTCATCAGCCCCAAGAAAACCTGGGAAGGCGCCATCGGTGGCGTCCTCATCTCCGCCGGACTAGGCGCGGGCATCGCCCACTTCGCCGCGCAGTATTATCCAGCCACCTTCACGCCGCTCATCGCCGCACTCGCCGCCGTCCCTATCGCCATTCTCGCCATCGTCTCCGACCTCGTCGAATCCACCATCAAACGCCGCGCCAGCTCCAAAGACTCCGGCAACACCATCCCCGGCATCGGCGGCGTCTTCGACCTCTCCGACAGCCTCATCCTCACCGCCCCCGTCGGCTACATCGTCTTCCACCTCCTCTAAGGGTGCAGCCCGCACACCGAGCGCGCTTTCGAACTCTTCGGGACAACCCTTTCTCACGCAAAGCCGCCAAGGCGCAAAGAAAGAGTCCACTCACCTCCGTCCCTTTGCGCCTTGGCGGCTTTGCGTGAGCCTACCGTCTTCGGATCGCCGATGCCCGGCGCGTTTTCAGGCATTGCGCGCACACTTTTCCTCTGGGAGAAACCGCCCTCTTTCCTCATCGATGCCCGTTCCCGCTTCTCCTCGCACCCGCGTCGTCCTCCTCGGCGCCACCGGCTCCATCGGCGAAAACACGCTTCGCGTCATCGCCGCCCACCCCGACAAACTCGAACTCGTCGCCATCGCCGCCCGCTCCAACTGGCAAAAACTCGCCGCCATCGCCGCCGAGTTCCGCGTCCCCCACGTCGGCCTCTTCGACAACGACGCCTATCTCTCCGCGAAATCCTCCGGCGCCTTCGCCCCCGGCACCAAACTCGTTGGCGGCCTCTCCGGCCTGACCGAACTCTCCCGTCTCCCCGAAGCGGATACCGTCCTCGTCGCCGTCGTCGGCACCACCGGCCTCCAGCCCGCCCTCGCCGCCATCGAAGCCGGCAAAACACTCGCCCTCGCCTCCAAGGAAATCCTCGTCCTCGCCGGCAAGTTCGTCATGGCCGCCGCCAAAAAACGCGGCGTCAAACTCTTCCCCGTGGACAGCGAACACAATGCCGTCTTCCAATGCGTCGAAGGCCATCCGGCCGCCGGTGTTTCCCGCATCATTCTGACCGCTTCCGGCGGCGCCTTCCGCGACTGGCCCGCCGAAAAACTTTCTCACGTTACGCCCGCCGACGCGTTGAAACATCCCAACTGGTCGATGGGCCCCAAGATCACCGTCGACTCCGCCACCCTCGCCAACAAAGGCCTCGAACTCATCGAAGCCCAGCAACTCTTCGGCCTCCGCGCCGACCAGTGCGACGCCGTCATCCACCCGCAAAGCATCGTCCACTGCCTCGTCGAATTCGCCGACGGCGCCATGCTCGCCCAGCTCTGCCCGCCCTCGATGACGTTTCCCATCCAGCACGCGCTGCTGCACCCGCACCGCGCTCCCGGCGTGGACCGCCCGCTCGATCTCAAAAAACTCTTCTCCCTCGAATTCCGCCCGATCGACGAAACCCGTTTCCCGATGCTCGCCCTCGCGAAGCAGACCATGCGCGCCGGCGGCATCGCCCCCGCCATCTACAACGCCGCCAACGAAGTCGCCGTTGCCGCCTTCCTCGAAGAGAAAATCCCGTTCCTTGCGATTCCCCGCATCGTGGAGGAAACTCTGTCGAAAATGCCCAACACCGATCCCGCCGACCTCGACACCGTCCTCGCCCTCGACGCCACCGCCCGCCGCACCGCCACCGACCTCCTAGGTGGAGCGCGCACTCCGAGCGCGCTTTGAAGCGTCATAAATCTTTCAGCGCCTAATTCACCTTCCGCCCGCCTTCATGGATTTCCAATCCCTCTTCTCCAACGCCTGGTCGCTCGTGCTCGTCGTCATCTTCTTCGGCGGCTCGATCTTCGTCCACGAACTCGGCCACTTCCTCGCCGCACGCCGCCGCGGCCTGAAAGTCGAACGCTTCTCCATCGGCTTCGGCCCGCCCATCTATTCCTGGACGGGTAAAGACGGCGTCGAATACCGCCTCTCCTGGATTCCCCTCGGCGGCTACGTCGCCCTCCCTCAGCTCGCCGACCTCCGCCAGCTCGAAGGCACCTCTGAAGTCTCCGAAGCAGAAAAAGCCTCCATCCCCTATTCCGCCAAAGTCGAAGTCCTCGTCGCCGGCGCTGTATTCAACATTCTATTCGCCCTCATCCTCGCCTGCATCATCTGGGTCACCGGCTATCCCGTCACCAAAAGCGATCTCTCCACCCGCGTCGGCTACGTCGCCACCACCGTCAACCTCGACGGCAAAGACGTCCCCTCGCCCGCCGCCGTCGCCGGACTCAAAGCCGGCGACCTCATTCTCCAGATCGACGACCACCGCACCGAACGCTGGCGCGATGTCCCCCAATCCGTCGTCCTCGGCAGCGGCCGCGATGCCGCAGGAAATCCCGAAGCCACCCTCATCGTCCAGCGCGACGGCCAGGAACTCACCCTCGTCACCCACCCGCTGCTGATCGGCGACGTGGATAAAATGCGCACCCTCGGCATCGCCCCCGCCGACGACCTTTCCATCACCGATGTCTTGCCCGCATCCCCCGCCGCCGCAGCCGGCCTTCAACCCGGCGACACCGTGACGAGCTTCAACGGTATTCCCGTTTACAGCATCGGCCACATTCACGAACTCGTGCAGGCCAACCGCGACCAACCCATCACGCTCGGCGTGAAACGCGGCGCCACCACCACCACGATCCAAGTCACCCCGCGCCTCGAAACCATCAAAGCCGGCGAAGGTGAAAACGCCCAGGAACAATCCCTCTGGCGCATGGGCATCCGCTGGGCCGATCAACGCGTCCTCATCAAAGACGCCCCCTTCCGCATGATCGGCGAACACTTCGTCCAGATGTGGCGCACCGTCGGAGCCCTCACCAACCGCCACTCCGATGTCGGCATCTCGAAAATGAACGGCCCCGTCGGCATCGGCCGCGGTTTCCACCAAATGGCCCAGATCGATTGGCGCCTCCTGCTCTGGTTCACGATCCTCGTGAACGTGAACCTCGCCCTCATGAACCTCCTGCCGATCCCCGTCCTCGACGGCGGCCACATCCTCTTCGCCACCATCGCCCGCCTCCGCGGCCGCGCGCTCCCGGCCGAGTTCATGGCCAAGATGACCACCGCATTCTTCCTCGTTCTGATCAGCATGATTCTCTACGTGACGACCTTCGACGTCCGCCGCTGGATCAGCGACTCCCGCGACCCAGAACCTCCTGCAAAACCGGCACCCACCGCCCCAGCCGAGCCCGCACCCGCAAAACCATAATCGCCGCCTCACGCCAGCCTCCGCCACTGGTCATTGGTCACTGTTCATTGGTCACTGTTCATTGGTCATTCTCCTTCCGCATCGACCGTCCCTCCCGGCCCTCAAATGTCCTACTGCACCTCCCGCTTCCACACCATCCGCCGCGCCGCGCATGAAGTCATGATCGGCGGCGTCGGCGTCGGCGGCACGCATCCCGTACGCGTGCAATCGATGACCACGAGCGACACGCAAGACATCGCCGCCACCGTTAAACAGTCGATCGCCCTCGCCGAAGTCGGTTGCGAAATCATCCGCATCACCGCGCCCAACGTTCTCGCCGCGCAGTGCCTTAAACCCATCCGCGAACAATTTACCGCCGCCGGTTTCGGCCACATCCCGCTCGTCGCCGACATCCACTTTCTCCCCAACGCCGCGATGGAAGCCGTCGAGCACGTGGAAAAAGTCCGCGTGAATCCCGGCAATTACGCCGACAAAAAGAAATTCGCCGTCCGTGAGTACTCGGATTCCGACTACGACGTCGAACTCCAGCGCCTCCACGACTCGTTCACACCGCTCGTTAAACGCGCCAAAACCCTCGGCCGCGCCCTCCGCATCGGCACCAACCACGGCTCGCTCAGCGACCGCATCATGAACCGCTACGGCGACACCCCGCTCGGCATGGTGGAGAGCGCCCTCGAATTTCTCCGCATCGCCGAGTCGCACTCGTACAAGCAGATCGTGCTTTCGATGAAATCCTCAAATCCGAAAGTGATGATCGAGGCCTACCGCCTGCTCGTGCAACGCATGGCGCAGGAAAACATGCATTACCCGCTGCACCTCGGCGTCACCGAAGCCGGCGACGGCGAAGACGGCCGCATCAAGAGCGCCATCGGCATCGGCAGCCTCCTCCTCGACGGCCTGGGCGATACCATCCGCGTATCCCTCACCGAAGACAGCGTCTACGAAATTCCCGTCGCCCAAGCCCTCGCCACCAAAGCGATGAGCCTCTGGCAACCCACATCGCCTGCCATCCCTGCGCCGACCTCCGATACCCAGCGCGACTCAATCGATCCCTTCCACTTCACCCGCCGCACCACCGCTTCACTCGCCCTTAGCCCAAACTGCCTCGTCGGCCTCGAACAACCACCCCGCGTCATCGTCCGCTCTCCGTCAGTGGCCGCCCTCGGCGAAACTATCGCGCAGCTCTCCTCGCCCCGCCTCATCGACACGCCCGCCGAGGGCATTCTGGTCGAGATCGCATCCCCCACCGAACTCGCTGCAGCTGCTCCTGCGATCAACGCCAGCTCCGCGACCCCCGCGTTCTTCGTCCTCGCGCTTGCGCCCGACATCGCTCCCGCCGATCTCGAAAAACACCTGCCCGCATCGCCCGCGCGAGGTCTCGTCCTCCTCCGCAAATTCTCCGCCGCCGATTCCGTCGCGCTCAAAACCTGGGCCGACTTCGCCCGCGCCCGCTCCGCCTTCCTCGCCTGCGAAATCGATCCCGCCGACATCACAGCTCTCGGCGACACGCTCCAGCCCCTCGGTGACGACCGCCTCCTCTTCACTCTCAGCTCAATCCCTGCCACTGCCGAAACCTCCGCCTCCGGTCACGCCGTGGGCTCCTACCGCCAGCTCGCCGAAGCCCTCCGCCGTCTCGGCTCGCGATCCCCGATCTGGATACGCAACACCACCGCCACCGCCATCTGCGGCGACAACACTTTCCTCAGCCGTCTCCTCGAATCGGCCATCCTCACTGGTTCGCTCCTCTGCGACGGACTCGGCGACCTCGTCAGCATCGAGACTGAGCCCGATGCCACCCGCGCCACCAAGCTCGCCTACAACGTCCTCCAAGGTGCCGGCGCCCGCATCTCCAAGACCGAGTTCGTCTCCTGCCCCAGCTGCGGCCGCACACTCTTCGATCTCCAGACTACCACGCAGCGCATCCGCTCGCTCACCGGTCACCTCAAAGGCGTGAAGCTCGCCATCATGGGCTGCATCGTAAACGGCCCCGGCGAAATGGCTGACGCCGACTTCGGCTACGTCGGCGGCGCCCCCGGCAAAATCAATCTCTACGTCGGCAAAACCTGCGTGAAGTACAACATCCCCCAAGCCGAGGCCGACCAGCGCCTCATCGACCTCATCAAAGAGCACGGCAAGTGGGCCGATCCCTCCCCTGCCCACTCCGCCTGATTCCAGCATCCGCGCACACATCCGCCCGACTCGCCCGCCCGCTCTCGCGGAAAAATTCCCGCTGAGACCCGTTTTCAAGCTTGTCACCCGCCACCTCTTTGCCACCCGCCCGTCACCGATTCGTGACACGTGTAAGTTGCCCGGCCCTACACTCAGAGGGGAAAAGCCAGCCCCGGCACGGCCACATTTCTGGCAACAAAAAAATCGGGAAAGTTATGAGCAAATCCCCTGTGAATAACTTGTCGGAAAGTTGCTCTTGAAACCCGATTTTCGATTCACGTTACTCCGCACCCTTCCTCATCCGCGCTTCGGCCGGGTGGCTCTTTCACACATCTCCGACGTCAGTCCGCCCGCGCTCCCGACGAGCTCAGCCCCATACAGCTAGGCATCAACACCTTAAAAACCGCTCACCCCACCCCGCCATGATGCCCCCGCTCTCCCACTTTTTCGTCGCAGTTCGCAGGCAACGAATCGCCGCCAGATGTGTCCGTCAGGCCCCCCTCAGTCGCGCTTTGTGAATAAACCGCCACGCCTCCTCCGGAC